>CAZWQV010000086.1:0-3001 GCA_964636235.1 uncultured Thermoplasmatales archaeon | reverse complement strand
ATTATTTAAAAATATTTGATTAGAAATTTAAATTATTTATATTATAACATGTATTCTAATGACTACATCTCTTTTCAACTGATCATATTCTTCATACACCTTGTGATATATATGAAAAAAATTTGTGCTGTTTTCATCTCGACTATCTTCTTATTAACTATAGTGGTAAATAGTGGTATGTCTCAAGCGGTAAGTGTTGAAAATCAGTCAACCATATCATCACAAAAGTCTTATGATGAAAGTCATGTTATTGATGGAGTACCTATTGTTGGTCAAGATTCTCGTTTTTATTGTACAATAGCCAGCCATACCATGATTTTGAATTATTATGGGTTTAATTTTACGAAATATGATGTATTATATCTGATGGGTGGGGGGTATTCATTATTTTATCGTTCATCTCGATATCTCATTCCTTTTTCTAGTGTGGGATGTGCGTTTCGACCTAGTTCTTATAATTTTGTTGCTTCTGTCCTGGGTCTTGAATTTCAAACATTTCATGTGAAATGGGCCAATCCAAAAAGTATCATTAAAGAAAGATTATTGTCTTGTATTAAAGAAAATATTTCCAAAGATCAACCGGTTCTGATAAATTTAGATGATACTATTTTATTTTCAGATCATATAGGAATTAAACTACCTGCAATTGTTTGGAGATTTGTTCCCATTGAAGCAGATCATGCGATTGTTGTGGTCGGGTATAATGAATCAAATCAATCCATTTGTTATAATGATCCTATGTATAGCATCCTTGGTGATGAGCAGAAAGGAGCGTATATCTGGGTAGATGAAGATATTTTTATGGAGGCATTTTACAAGTTCACCCTTTTTAAACCCTATTTTTCATCAACGTATCGGGTGAAATCATATGAGAAACCAGAAATCCCTGTTTATGATGAAGCATTGGTAATTTCTCAAACCTATCAACGTAATCTTAAGCGTCTGGAGGGTAATCCTGATTATTACATCACAGATCTTGATTACCCTGATAGAAACATAGACATGGATAATTTTAGCTATGGTATTAATGCATCAATAGAAATCCAGAAAATATTTGAAAATAATACTAAAAGACAGCTCTATGCTATTCTCAAATACAAGTTTTCAGGTAATTTTGGGTTAAAGAATTCGTTTTTTAATTTTCTTGAGATTGAATCTCAAGAATTATTCGATAAAGATATTTCTTTTATTTTTGATTTAGCAGTTCCCGGTTATAAAAACATTTATCGGACGATTGCTGATGAAAAAGAAATCATATCTATGGTAATGCATAATTATTCCTCTCTTGATCAAAAATATCAAACCTGCTCAGACCTTTTACATGATGAAGCCGATCTTTGGTATGAGATGGCAGATTATAACAGAATCCTTTTAAACAAGGGTTTTTTTATCACAGTTCCAAATGCTCTATCTCTATTTGAAAAAATGTATTCAATAATGGATGAGATCATCGAAATAGAGCAGGCTCTTCTCAATATAAATTAATGGTATTACTTTCAAATATAAGCATGGCTTGATTTTAATTGTTTTGTAAAAAACAGTGGTTAAACGCCTCCTTAAAGATTGTAAGTTGCTAGCTATAGTATACCACACTTGATTTATTTCACATTCTTTTTATTATTCGTTCCTATATACCTTTCTCTATTATTCAATAGTGATTTTCAAGGGATTAGATGGTTGAAAAAAAAGTTCAGTGTCCAAACTGTCATACGATACTTTCATTTACTGGTTTTCCAGGAGAAACTATGGATGTTACCTGTTCTCACTGCGGTACAAAAGGAAAGGTGGTTTTTGATGTCATCCATGATGCTAGTGCAGAGGAAAAGAAAGGAAATACTGTTGTTGAAACTAGTAATCTAAGTAAAAGATTTGGTAGACTCGTTGCTGTAAACGCGTTGAATTTATTTATTGAAGAAGGGGAGATCTATGGATTGTTAGGGCCCAATGGATCGGGGAAAACAACTACTATTAAGATGTTATGCGGTCTTCTTCGTCCTTCATCAGGTTTTGCCAAAGTGTTTCATCAGGTTCTTCCCATGAAACAGGTGATGCAGGATATTGGGTATATGCCACAGGAAACCGCGGTGTACCTTGATAATACCGTGCATGAAAATGTAGTCCTTTTTGGTCAGATTTATGGTATGAATAAGGAAGAAATCATGGAAAAAGAACAGAAGATTCTCACATTTGTTGATCTTATTGATAGAAGGGATGAACTGGTTTCGAATCTGAGTGGCGGGATGAAACATCGGTTAAGTCTTGCTTGTGCTATGATTCATGAACCTCGTTTTCTTATTCTTGATGAACCAACAGTTGGAGTAGATCCTGAACTTAGGGAGATTTTTTGGAATTATTTTAATATATTATCCAGCAAAGGAAAGACTATTCTGATTACCACTCATTATATGGATGAGGCGAGTCATTGTTCAAAGGTTGGTTTTATTCGTCGTGGCAGCTTGATAGCGGAAGGCAAGCCAGATTTTTTGAAAAAGCAAACAAAAACAGATTCATTGGAAGAAGCATTTTTAGCTCTTGCTAAGGAGAGGGCCTAGATGGATTTCCGACGCATGCTTGCTTTCACTCGCCGAATATTAATGCAATTCCGTCATGATCGTCGAACGCTTGCTTTTATTCTTTTAATGCCGCTTCTTATGATGCTTATTTTCGGTTACACCTTTGGTGGTGAGCCGAAGGGATTGGAAATCGCTATCGTCGATCTTGATGAAAACATACAGATCGTAGGTCAGCAGCAAAGCATATCGATTGCTCATGATATAATTGAGAATTTAAATAAAGAGACATTTACAATAAATTACTATGATTCTTTTACTGATGCAGAGCAAGCACTGAAGGATAATGCGGTATGGGCTGTTTTTTATTTTCCTGCTAATTTTTCCCAGAATTTACTGCAGCGTTTATCAAGTACGGGTAATCAGGATATTTCCTCACAGATACGACTTCTTTTGGATGGAACAAATCCAAATGTTGATTCCACAATTGC
>CAZWQV010000085.1:0-6410 GCA_964636235.1 uncultured Thermoplasmatales archaeon | reverse complement strand
AATGGTATCTCCCCATTCTAGATTGCTTGGAATACTTGCAGTTACATTCAGTTTTATTGGAAGAATAACCTTTGAATACAATGCTGGTGCTGCTGTGTTATACCGTGTTACGTTAACAGTATAATAATATTCATAGTTGTCAGGTGTTGAAGTATGCATATATGATTCATATAAATCAAAATCAACATCTTTATAATATGCAGTAATTTGTGATTCGTTTATTGGAAAATCAGTTGGAGCATTATTAGGAGCAGATAAACTTAAATTCCATTCTCCATTTGCATCCACATTATTTTCCCATCCGCTACTTCCAGTCCAGTTTCGAACATATATATAGAATTGCGAATATTGTCTACCCTGAATTAAATGATCAACTTCTTCTCCATTGTGTTTAAAGTATACATCATAGAGGTTACCTATTTTAATAGTAATGTTAAGTCCTGGAAATGTTGGAGAGTGACTGTTTGCTTCGTCGAATAATGATATGTTCCAAGTACCTCGAGTACCTTGACCCTGTACTGACGTATTCTTTTGAACAACTCCTAATCCAGACCCATTAGCAACCGGATTTAACCAGCCGCCACCACTATGTTTTCCAAGTTCGCTAAATCCAGGTACATGGAATTGAATAGCAAGGTCACCATAGTCATCAGCGTTGTCTGTGCTACCAAGATCTGTTAGATTATTCCAATGGGTACCATTCCATACCTTTACAAAATAATCTTCATCGGGTGTAAGACTATTGTTATACACGTAAAGGGTTATTAATTCACCACATGTAAGATAGTCTTGTATATCCCCTGTTCCATCATTTGAGAGAGCGACCCCAATTCGATCCGTTGCAGGGTCGGTGCTAATAGCTCTAGTAGCTTGAACTTTGTCTATAACGCCCATGTCGAATGTTGTCATTACCATAAAACTTGCAAGAATCATGGTAAGAACCACAAGCGTAGACATTATTTTTTTTCTCATATTTCCTTCTTCCTCCATATTATTTTCTTTAATCTGCTTTCTGTATATTCTGGATGAATGCCCAGACAGACCAGATGTATACTCGCACCGCAAGTTTTAATATGAACACATAACCATATCTAATATGGTAAGATATTCACTCATCTGTGTCCTCACCGGACCTTCGCTTTCATCGTAAATAATGACCTTCTTTATATAGGTTACGTTTTTATAGACAATATCAACAGATACAGCTGCAATCCTATAAACACAGGCACCTGCATACAAAATGTACGTCAAATTTATATAATAGAAAAGGAAAAAAGAGCCTAGAAATTAACGATCCTGAGGAGTATTAACTTCCTCTACGATTTTTATTCCTGCTGAAACTCCATCGATAGAATGGACTTCCGCTCCGCATTCACTTATTTTTTGTTGAACGAGATTGTAATCAATATTACTTCCTTCTATAGTAATTTTTACACTATGTGTTTTTGCATCAACTTCTTCTAGGGATATATTAACCCCACTCACACCATCCAAATCACTAATTAAGTCTGCTAATTCTAGAATTGACGGATTATGTGGTTTCAATACATCAAGAATCACTCGTTTTATATGTGCCAATCAGATCTCTCCAAGAAAAACAGTATTTTCCTATTATTAATAAATGTTATTATCTATTTTAATTAATAGCAAATCATTATTTTTGATTCATTTTGATAAATTCTTCATCCTTACCATCTTTTTCAGCATTAAGAATTCCAATAATAAATCGAGCTTTTTCTTGAGAGTTTGATTCAAAAAGAGTCTTTAACTTTTGTAGATTAAGTGATTTATTACATCTATTACAATGAGTTGTTTTTGAACTAGTATCCACAATTTTTTTTGCTTTACACGTTGGACAAGCGATAATTGCAAACTGTTTTCTCATAATATGAGCGTATATAACCTTAACAAATAAATATATCTTCTTTTATTCAGGTTCTTAAACCATTGCACATCCCGCCTTAGCTCAGTCTGGCCGGAGCGGCCGGCTGTAGACTCTAACCATTTATGGCTGAAACCGGCAGGGCCCCGGTTCAAATCCGGGAGGCGGGACTTTTTTAATTATAAATGAATTACCTTTTAATAGAAATACTCAAATAACTTTAAAAATTATAACAAATAGGAACGTTCATGTCTTTGGAATCCTGTGCTGCTGTAAAAATAAAATGCAATGTTGCAGAAACTGTTCGTAAAAGGCTTCTAGATCGAAATAATCTAAGGAAAGACCTTAAAATCAAAAAAGATTCCTCTTATGTATTCTTACCCATAAAAGATAACAATAATCTTGGGAAGCTATCTGATATACCTTTTGAAATAGTCGTTGAAGAATTTAAAAAATTAAAAGAAAAAAATGTAAATTATAAGGATTTATTAATTATTTCACCCGAGCTAAAAGAAAAACTTCCCACATCTTTTGATATTATCGGCAATATTCTCATTATCCGATTAGACAAGGAATCACTCCCTTTCAAGTATGAGATAGGTCAAGCATTGTTATCAACACATAAACATATCCATTCTGTTTTTCATATAGACGCAGTTCATGGTGAGATGCGGACAAGAAATGTTCATTTAATCGCAGGTGAGGATCAAAAATTAACCCAGCATAAAGAATATGGATTGTGGTTTCATGTTGATATTGAAAAAACGTATTTTTCACCTCGTCTTGCAACAGAAAGAAAATTCATTTCATCCCAAGTAAAAAAAGGTGAAATCATTCTAGATATGTTCACTGGTGTTGCTCCTTTTCCATTAATTATTGCAAAATTTGCTCAACCAAAAAAAATAATTGGTATTGACAAAAATAAATATGCAATAGATTTAGGGAAAAAAAATATTTTGATTAATAATTTTTCTGATTATATTGAATTATATTGTGATGATGCAAATAATTCATCTTTGATTATGAATCATGAACAATTACTTGCTGATCGTATCATTATGAATCTTCCTTTTCATGCAATTGATTTTTTTTCAGAAGCGTTAAAGTGTATAAAAAATAAGGGATTTATTCATTTATATTGTATCTGTCATGAAGATGAAATTCAAAATAAAATTCAACGATTACATAAAATAGCAGATAAAACGAATGTAATTCTTTCTATCGGTGAAATTAGGAAAATCAAGACCTATGCACCACATGAATTTTATATAGGAATTGACATTACACCTGAAAAAAGCTCTGATATGCCGACGTAGCTTAGCCCGGTTGAGCGGCTGACTTGTAATCAGCAGGTCGAGGGTTCAACTCCCTCCGTCGGCTTGTTATCTCACATTTTCTCCTTATAATTATACGAAATTGTACTTTAATGTACCGAGGGCTTTTAACCTTGAAAATCTTTAATAAATTGGGTTAAAGGGAAAAGCTGAAAATAAAAAATAAGTCTCTACCCAATTGATATATTAATAGATTTTTTAAGAATGATTATTAAATTTACTAGGATATATAACCCTTATAAATTGAATCATAGTTGATAACTCTGAAAATAATATATTAATTTTAGCCCCTATAATGTTGCTAAAGATGGATAGTAATCGATGTATTAGGAAATATTAATTAGTCATTACTAATTAACATATCTTGAGGAATATATGTATGGTATATGAACACAATGGATATGTATTGTATAAAAGAGATGTTGAGTTTAAAGGTGGAAGAATTCAAACAATATATTTTTTCGGTAAAAAAGGTAGTAAACCAAAGAGTGGTGAACCTTGTGAAAAACCAGGTAACAAGGAAGTTGGTGTTAATAAGAGAACGGGCCTTCCATATTTGAGAAATAAATAAAACTCTCTGCTTAAAGAGTACCTCGTTCAATATTAATTTCATCGGTATACGTATCAGCACTTTATTTCAGTGCTTACCCTATAGATTGCCTTTTTTCATTTATCAAAAATTTTCTATCAAATCTAACTTCTATAATTTCCTTTGTGGCTTTTAAGAAAAGTATATATTTTTTTGACCAATCTATCATAAACAAGAATCAATTTTTTAACCGATTTCCAAAAACAATTTCCAATTTATCTTTTCGCTTTTCTCTGTCTTTTATTTTTAACTTGCTTGCTTTTTAACCTTTCAAGTTTAGTTGCCATCAGATCACCTTATATTCCTGTCTTTTTTAATTTAACAATTTATTTATCTATTACTTATAGTCCATATTATGGTTATACTTTCTTTTTTGCCTACTATTACGCATTCTTTCACGAATTTCGCTTATTCTTTTATCTCGGTGTTTTTGATAGATATTGTTCATCTAGTTCTACCTCTTATTTATTAGGATTTTTTCTGTATATCAAGAAAATATTCAATCCATGCATTTCTTACACTTTGTATTTTTTCATCTTCGATATATTTCTTCAGAATATCTTTTAGTTTTTTTGTAGTAGCCATTTCTTTTAATTGAGAAATGTTAATCGTGGGTATTCCCCCCTTATTTTTTTTAATTTTTTCCTTCATTGCATTGACCTTTTCTTCTATTATTTTTACAATATCGCCAATTATAACCTGGATATCTCATTGATCTAAATGCATGTAAAAAATATTCGAAATCCTTTAGTTTTTTAAATCGAATAACTCTTACTACTTCTCCTGATTTTTCATGAAATAATTCTATCAATTTAAATTTATTTTTCTCCATGTTGTCCCTTTCTATTAACGATTACAGTCTCTTTTTATGTTTAGATTTCCAGATTAAATGTAACTGAGTACCCCTTGTTTGAAAACTATTAAATTAATTAGTAACATTTTCATAATGATCAATCTTCCAGAGTCATTCAGCTTCTTTTGTTCAATTCATATGAACAAATATTTTCAATACTTGTTTCAGTAAGGATATGTTTAAATTATGTGTTATTTGATCTTTTTACATTTATTGCTTTTGGCCCACGATCTGATTTGTTTATTTCATATTCAACTTGGTCGTTTTCATCTAAGGTTATTTCTAACATTAAATCATTTCTATGGACAAAGATTTCTTCGCCATCTTCTCCTTGAATGAATCCATATCCTTTTCGATCATTGAACCATTTTACTATTCCTTTCATATAGTTGTCACCTCCTTTGATTATTAAATCATAAGTTTATAAAAGAGTGGAAAATAAAAACCTCAAAAAAAAATCATCATACTCAATTTGTGGAACTTTTATCTTTATTCTTCTATATGTTCTAAACATAATGTTTCTTTATATACTTATGCATACATTATAAGGAATTAATTAATATAATCTTCAAATCTTTGCTTGTTACCTTTTTTTCTGTCTTATTTATCTTGATTTCATTTACAGCAAATTATTCTAATATAAATAAAATCTATGGTCTATAACATCTGCAATAATGGATTGTTTTTTTTGAAGTGCCCTCTGTTAGGATAATGTTCTATAATTTTATTTGCCATCAATTCAGTATCACAGACTGTGATTGTTACAACAGATTCCTGAACTAACCAAATACCATTCATTGGATCACATTTTTTTTCTTTCGATTGGTTCAGAAGGCAACTGATGCCTCTTTTCTGATTTATGATGCACTTTTATCCGCTCTGTAAGGTGTTCACCTGTGAGGATGGCAGCTGTTGTAGTCCCATCGCTGCATTCTTCAGCCTTTGCAACTTCTACAAGCATTTTATCCATGACTTTTAGTCTTAGGGTTGAATTCACTACTTATGATATAGCGCGGGCAGAGGTAATGTTATTTGCTTATTGGCCTAATCTGGTTTCCCTTTTTGTTCCGTCTCTCATTATAATTATTGGTTGTTGTCCAGCCATCATATTGGTTGCACCTCCAATTAAATCTTAAAAGGTTTTATATCTAAGTCTCTACACGACTGAGACACTATTTTAATCCAAAATAAGTCAAACAATTTTTGTAACGGAACGTCATTTGAAATATTTTTATTTCATGCATATTGGATATCTACCTTTGCGAATTAATTGTTGAATAAATCTGAATGACAAAACACAATTCATTGTTACATATCTCCATTTACTCTGTTAAAGCAATTCATGTATACTCAAAACCTTGTTCCTAATGTAGGGTGATGATACCTACGAATATTTAATTTCCTCCCGTATTCTTCACATTTTACTATATTTAATAACCTAAAAAAGAGATTTGGACGATATAATCGTCTCTAACATTTAGTTTATCTCACTTTCTTAGTTTTCAGAGTCAAATGTATAACTTTTACATCCGAACTGCAAATATTGTTCTGTATTTATCTGCTTCTAATAATTGAAGTCGTTTCCGCTTTCTACCGATTATACCGTTATTTAAGATCGTATATTCTCTTTTTACACTCATTGATTTCACCTGCCCTATCCGAATGTTGTCTGATGATAGAAGATATACACCGTGCAATATATATAGTTGTGTACAAAGGCATATAAATGTGGAAAAATATTACAATATTGTG
>CAZWQV010000084.1:0-6460 GCA_964636235.1 uncultured Thermoplasmatales archaeon | reverse complement strand
ATTATTTTCATATATAAGTTAGAATAGAAAAACACTTAAAATAATAACTAAAAAATATCTTAAATTTAAATTAATAATATTTAAACGATCTCATTATTAAATGATATATCAATAAGAGAGGTGAAAGCTAATTACATAATTAATTGTTTATGTACAATCATTTTTTATTTGTAGATTATTTATTAGGAACCTTAAAACATATAAAACAGAAATTGATGTCCTATGATAAATATTTAATTAGGGCTAGTGGTCTAGGGGTTATGACGTCGCGCTTACAACGCGGAGGTCACCGGTTCAATTCCGGTCTAGCCCATTCATCAATAATTGAAGGGGAAGAGTTGGATAAAAAATGACTGAAAAAATATTATTTTCATTAGAACAATGCATGAAATGTGTCCAAACAAAACAATTAATTTGTAATAGAGAAGATATTTCAATTATCACCCTGCCGCATGAAATGCAAGATTGGAATGATGATCAATTAGAACTGGCAAAAAAACATGAGGTCTTTGAAGAATTACAGAAAACGGCACCTATCCTCTTGGTGGATGGAGAAAAACATATAGGATATCTTCGAATTAGAAAATGGATTCAAGATAACCAACCATAACTATTACTATTGCTTTTCTTTTTTTAGAAATTGATATAATTTTTCCAATGATTTTCCTCGATGGGAAATTTTATTTTTTTCTTCAATATGCATCTCTGCAAAGGTTTCATTATACCCCTTTGGGGTAAAGATTGGATCAAAACCAAATCCACCATTTCCTTTTTGTTCATATATTATTTTACCTTTACATTCCCCAATGAATAATTGCATGTTACCTTCTGGCGTACCGTAAGCAAAAACGCTTTTAAAAAACGCATTTCGATTAGATGTTTTCCCCAGTAATTCCAGTATCCCTTCAAGTCCAATGGTATGATAAACATATGAAGAATACACACCTGGAAAACCCTTTAAGGCATCAATAAATATTCCAGCATCTTCCAAAATAAAAGGATGGTCTATTCCCTGCGAGATAAGATGATTTACTCCAAATGTTGCCACGTTTTCAAGGGCATCTGTTTGAATCTCTGGATAACCAAGATTTTTTTGGTCTATTGCAATATCTAATGGTTTAAATTTTTCTGTTGCTTCAAAGACTTTTCCTTTGTTGCTGGTTATAAAATAAAGCGTTTCCATGTAATCGACCTTGAATAAAGAATGGACTTTTAAACGCTTTTCTTTGTAATATTATTAGAATTTACCGATATCTTCCCCGCATAATGATATCATCAATTTTTCGTTTCACCTGATCGATATCTCCCTTGTATAAACTTGCGTATCCTTCAAGAACAAAACGAAAAAAGGATGCATGAATTGAATGTGTTGATTCCATTGTTTCCATAAGAACATGCAAGTCTACTCCTTTTGCTTCCAATTCTGTATTCATCTCCCCGAGACCAAAATCAATGAAATAGACGTTATTGTCCATATACATCATATTTGATGTGGTGATATCACCATGAATAATATCAGTATTATGTAATCGAGCGATGGACTGTCCAATTTTAATGCAGAGCTTTTTTCTTTCATCATCTGAAATATCATCAAAAAAATCCTTTATTCTTTTACCAGAAATATATTGCATTGTAATAATACCTTTTTGTATATCAACATCATAGATAAATGGCACATATACTCCTTGTTTTCTTGCTTGATAAATAAGTTTTGCTTCTTCTTTTGTCCGAGATGATATTAATAATTCATCAATTTCTTTAATCCGATAATTTTTATTTATACGAAATTTTATAATTACCTTTCTTCCCAGATATGAGGAAAGTATAAGCTTTGCTTCTGCTCCCTGATAAAGCAGGTTGTTATTCACGCCATATCACATCCACCATATCTGTCCTAAATCGCTGATCAATAGTGGTATCAGCCAATGTCATCCTCATACCACTTTGGTACATGATTAGACCTAGCCATGCAATCATAGCTCCATTATCGACGCATAAATACTTAGTTGGAACAAAGAAACGAGCATCTCTTTCTTTGGCCATGGTATCCACCATGTTTCTAAGTCTTTGATTTGCTGCAACTCCACCACCAAGCAATACTTCATCTTTTCCCAGCTGGGCCATAGCTCGTTCTGTCACCTCGGTTAATGCAGCAAATGTTGTTTCTTGGATTGAATAACAAATATCTTCAATTGCATTATTGTTTTGATAGTACTGTTGAGCAGCGGTGAGAAGCCCTGAGAAAGCAATATCCATCCCCTTCACACTATAGGGCAATGATAGATAATTTTTTCCTTTAAGGGCATATTGCTCTATGTGAGGTCCACTTGGGAAGGGAATATCAATGCTTCTTCCAAATTTATCTAGACAATTTCCAATTCCAATATCAAGTGTTTCGCCAAACACTCGATATTTTCTATTGGCAAAGGCAATCACTTGTGTATTTGCACCCGATGTGTATAAAAGAACTGGATCGGTGCAATCAGGTATGGTCCCCCTCCCTATTTCGATATGTGCAACACAGTGATTGACACCAATAATTGGTTTATTCAAGGATAATGAAAGAGCGCGAGCTGCAGTCGCTGCTGTTCGAAGACAGGGACCAAGACCTGGTCCTTTTGAAAATGAAACAAGATCGATCTTGTCTTTTGTGATATCTGCAGTTGTTATAGCTTTTTCAATTAGGGATGCAATATGTTGAGCATGATGGTTTGCAGCTTTTCGTGGATGGATGCCTCCTTTTTCAGGACGAAATGTTTTCATTTCATTTGACAATACATCGCAATGATGCTTTGTATTTTTGACAAGTCCTACGCCGATAGTATGGGCTGTTCCTTCGATACCTAGACTAATCATCTCGTCCATTTTATCTATGAAAATAGTGGTGATTTATAATGCATTTGGTTGAAAATAATTAAGGAGAAGCTCGTATAGCTATGGTTACTTGATCTTCATCAATGTCCCACTCTTTAACTAATGATCCCTTTGGTTGCCTACTGAAGATTAGATCTGAGGATCGGGTTTCTTGCATAATGTATTGTTTCCAATTAGAAACCATGATTTCTTTTCCTTTATCTATTTGTATTTCAGTTATAATTGCCTCTTCAACATCTAGATTTAATTCTTTTCTCATAGATTGTATCCGACGGACTAACTCTCGAGCAAATCCTTCGGCTTCTAATTCTTCAGTAAGATGAGTATCTAGTATAAGGATCATATCGTTTATCTCGGTTCGGGCGATATGTTCTTTTTCTTGTTCAACAATTTCAAAATCATCCAGAGTAAGGGTTATGGATTCATCATTTATTTTCACATCAATTGATTTATCTTTGAGTAAATCTTGATAGAGTGTTTTTTTATCAATTTGTTCTAATTGCTTGGATACTAGACCTGCTTTTTCTTTTAATTTAGGTCCCAGCACCGCATAGTTTGGTTTCACTTGTTTTTCCATGAACATATCAGCAGTTCTACTAAAATCAATGGTTTTCACATTGATCTCTTCTATTAATAAGTCAATGATATTTGTGATATGATTTTCCACTTCTTTCGAACAAATAATTGTTGCTTTTTGAAGAGGATATCGTACTTTAATACCAATCTTTGATCGTAAGGCCCTTCCAACTTCTACTAAACTTCGAATCCGCTCCATCCCATCTTCTAAATCTGTGTTGATATATGATTCATTTACCACCGGATAATCACAGAGATGAATGCTTTCTTTCATGTCTTTTGTTTTCAGGTTTTGATATATTTCTTCTGCAATAAAAGGAGTGAATGGAGCGATGATTTTTGAAAAATCTAAAAAGATATCATACATAGTTGTATATGCAGCAAGTTTATCATTTGTTTTTTCTTCTACCCATAATCTTTTCCGTGATCGCCTGAGATACCAGTTGCTGATATCATTGGTGAGAAATTGTTCGATTAATCTTGCTGCTTTATGAATTTCAAATGATTTCATATGTTCTTTTACTTGTTTGAGGACTTGATGAAACTTACTGATGATCCATTTATCCAAAAAGGAACGAACTTCAAGTGAAACCATTTCTGTTTCTGGATTGAATTTATCTAATGAAGCATAGGTGGTGAAAAAATTATATGAGTTCCAAAGTGTTAACATAAACTTTGCATAGGTTTCTTTAACTGCTTCTTCATAAAAACGAGTGGAATTCCAGGGGGCATTAGCAGAAAATAGATACCATCGGAGAGCATCAGCTCCTTCATTATTTAAAATGATATCTGGATCAATATAATTACGTTTACTTTTACTCATTTTTTGATTGTTCTCATCCAGAACAAGACCTAAAGTAAGGACGTTTTTATAGGATGGTTTATTAAAAAGAAATGTGGAAATAGCTAGCAGTGAATAAAACCAACCTCGGGTTTGATCAAGTGCTTCACTAATAAAATCTACTGGAAAATTGTGTTTGAATTCTTCTTCATGTTCAAAGGGATAATGCCATTGAGCAAAAAATGCGGAACCAGAATCATACCAACAATCAATCACTTCAGATTCCCTTTTCATTTCAGTGTTACATTTCTCACAAATAAGATGTAATTGATCCACGAAGGGTTTATGTAAATCATATTTCTCAGGAAAATCAGTACTTCGTTTTCGAAGATCTTCCACGCTTCCAATACATATCTGATGATTGCATTCATGGTTTTGGCAGGTCCAAATCGGAAGAGGCGTACCCCAATACCGGTTTCTTGAGAGTGCCCAATCCTTCACATCTCGCAAGAATGAGCCGAATCGACCTTCCTTTAAATGGCTAGGATACCAATTAATTTGAGCATTATTATTCAATAAATCATTCTGTACTTTTGACATGGCAATAAACCAGGATTCCATTGCATAATAAAGCAAGGGTGAATCACAACGCCAGCAATAGGGATATTCATGCTCATAATCCTTAATTCCCTCTAGTAAACCTCTTTTTTCCAGATGCTTTATAATTTTCTCATCAGCATCTTTTACAAATTCACCTTTCCATGGAGTTACTTCATCCTTAAATGAACCATCAAGGTTCACTAATTGAATCACCGGTAAATCATAGGCCATACCCACATTGTAATCATCTTCTCCGAACGCAGGTGCGATATGGACAATACCAGTTCCATCCTCCATAGTAACAAAATCAGCACAGATGACATACCAAGCTTTTTTCTGTGGTTTTGCAAATGAAAACAATGGCTCATATGCTGTTTTTTCCAGTTTTTTACCTTTAAATCCATCAAGTAGTTCATATTCCTGCCCTTTTAACAACACCGATGCTCGCTCTTCTGCAAGAATCATCTCTTGACCTTTATAACGAATGCGGATATAATATTCATCAGGATTTACAGCTAAGGCAACATTTGATAGAAGTGTCCATGGTGTGGTTGTCCATGCCAATAAATAAGCATCATCATCTTTTAATTTAAATTTGACAAAAATTGATGGTTCTTCTACTGTTTTATATCCTTGAGCAACTTCATGGGCGGAAAGTGCAGTACCACAACGGGGACAATATGGAATTACTTTATGGCCCTTATACAATAATTTTTTCTCCCATGCTTGTTTCAATGACCACCATACCGATTCAATATAATCGTTTTTTAAGGTGATATATGGATGATCCATATCCAGCCAAAACCCAATTTTTTCAGAAAGCTTTACCCATTCTTTTTCATAGGAAAAAACACTTTTTTTACATTCTTCATTAAACTTACCTATCCCATAGGTTTCAACATCTTTTTTATCTTCTAAGCCAAGTTTTTTCTCAACTTCAATTTCGACAGGTAGCCCATGGGTATCCCATCCTGCTTTCCTCAATATATAATGATCATGCATGGTTTGATAGCGAAGAATTAAATCTTTTACAACTCTAGTGAGAACGTGACCTGGATGAGGCATACCATTTGCAGTGGGTGGTCCTTCCAAGAAAACATATGGTTTACTATCTTTTCGCTGTTCTATTGACTTTTGGAAAATATGCTGATCCGTCCAAAAAGAACGAATCTTTTCCTCAACTGTTGCTGGTTTATACTTTTGTGGTGGTGATTGTATCATTTCTTATTCCGCCAGATGCTTTCTGTATCATACAATTTTTTCATCGGTATGGAAAACAGCAATAAAATTATTTCCATTATCAAAAATATAGTTGTTTAATAATTTTTTATATCATCTGCCTTCATAATTTCCCGTAAAAATGAAGTTGCATAACTTCCTTTCAGTAGTTGAAAATGAAGACAAATGTTCTTCTGTTGTGTATCTAAATTATCAGATTCAATGGAAAATGAAGGACTGATAAGTGGAGCAAATATACCTCTTCTCGATCCATACGAGGAGGCTTTTGGTAGATCAGGTATTATAAAATCCCGCATATCTACCTTTTCTTTTTTGATTACCGAGCGTTCTATCTCACCCATGTCACCTTCAGAAAAGATAGTATCGCTCCCTACAAGAACCGTACTTACA
>CAZWQV010000083.1:3277-6626 GCA_964636235.1 uncultured Thermoplasmatales archaeon | reverse complement strand
CGGAAGATTCATAATAGTAAATACATCAGTATCCTGCGCATCAGTAGGAACCATATAGGTTAAACTGAGTGGGTTGACATCAATTGCGGGTGCAGCAATGACATCAACTGTTTTATTAACATTATTATTGGTTAAATCATCTTCATTGGTAACTGGTTGAACTTCAATTCCAACTTGATAAGTTCCTATTGCCGGAGCCCATGAAAAATTAACAGATGCCGATTCTAGTCTATTCAATGTAGAAATTATAGTTGAATCAACAATCACATCATCCACAAGAAAATCAACAACAACATTAGTTTCAGTATTATTCCCACCATTTCGAATTGTTGCACTAACAGTCTGTGTCTCACCATGAGGAATAACAGACGGGACAATCAGGTCTTTTGCCATAACATCGTGTTCATATAAAATTGGTTCAGCAAGTTCAGCAAGTGTCGCCACAATAAGGCGAGTTATCTTTGCATCATAGCTCAAATTCATATGTTCAATAGTATCCTGAGATGAATGATAATAAGAGTTGAAATGATATTCATGATAACAAACTGCATCATATCCTTCCGCAACAAAACTTGCATGATCACTATTAGAGATATATCCATCATCAATGGTAATCAATCCATTAAGTTCAGTTGCATAATTGATAGATATGTTTTCAATATAATAATAAAGCCATTCTGATGCTGTGTTTGTATAAATATTAATATAATCCCCATCTCCTGGATCTGGGGCAAAGCCAATCATATCAGCATTCAATGCAGCAATGATATTATCGCCATTTGTGGCAGCTTCTTCAGCATATTCACTGCTTCCATGAAGACCTTGTTCTTCACCATCAACTGCTAAAAAACGAATTGTATGGCGAAATCGATATTGACTTAATATTTCTGCGGCTGCTAATGCTGCTGTTGTCCCACCAGCATTATCATCAGCACCTGGACTACTTGTGACACTATCATAGTGCCCAAGAACCACAAATACCTTATCACTGGTTGGATCTTCTCCAGGTAATGTTGCCTCCACATTTTTTCCAAAATATGATCCACTTGTCCAATTTTGATATTGCGTTGTTAATCCCATATCATTAAATTCATTATAGATATATGTACCAGCATTAGCACATGCTGAAGATTCTGTAACTCGTGGACCAAAATCAACAAGAGATTGAATATAATTTAAGACCAGGTCTTCATCAATTTGATTAATCCAATACCCAACCGCCCCTGTTATTGGAGGAGGGTTATAATCCAATGAATCTTCTGCTACATCATCCATTTCTAGATATTTATAATATGGTGCATCATCTGATAACATACCAGGAATCATTTGACCTTCAGGAGGACCGGCCAGAACTTGATTAATCGGAAAGCTGCTTATTAAAAAAAATATAATTAATATACTAATAATGCTTTTTTTATTCATTTTGTTTTCCCCCATAATATAACAATAGTTAATTCACTATATTATATATAATTATTGTTAGATTTCATATAAAAGTTTTTAAACTATTGATAAATGAAAAAAAGAAGAAAAAATAAAAAATTGAGAGTGGTAGAAATGGACACAATTACAGCAATTCAAACTAGGAGAAGTATACGTAAATTTCAAACTGAGAAAATTCCAGATGATTTAATTGAAACCTGGCTAAAATGTGGGATGCAAGCACCATCTGCAGGAAATGAACAACCATGGCATTTTATTGTGATTAATGATAAAGATTTGTTACATGAGATACCAACGTTTCATAACCATGCTCAGATGTTAAAATCAGCCGCTCTTGCCATTTTAATCTGCATGGACCCTGCGCTTGAAAAACACGATGAGATGGCAATTCAAGATTGTGCAGCTGCGACGCAGAATATATTACTTGCCGTTCATAATCAGGGATATGGGGCTGTATGGTTAGGAGTATATCCCAGGAAACAAAGAATGGAGGGATTACAAAGATTACTGAAAATTCCAATGAACATAATACCTTTCTCACTGATAGCAATTGGAAAACCTTCTGAAGAAAAAAAACAAGAATTTCGTTATAATGAACAGCGAATCCATTATGATAAATGGTGAATTATTAATACATTTCAATTCCCCAATATATTAAATAACAAAAATTTAATTTAATCAATAAAATATATAATACAACAAGTTGATTATATTTACCATACCATGATCCAAAAACCAATGACAATAATAATCATTTTTCTACTTTCAACTCTTGTTTTAAGTCCAATTATAAGTCCTACCTCAATTATTTCCAAGAATCATGATGCTTCAGTTTCATTATCGAATAATATCACTAATTCTTATCCATTAACCGAGAAAATTCAAACCATACTTAATGAAGTAAGCGAAGAAATGTTAGAGGAATTCCTAACAAATCTTGTCTCATTTAGTCCAAGATACACAGGTACTACAGGCTGCGAACAAGCAGCAGCATATATTCTTGATCAATTCACACAGAATGGTTTGCAGGCAAGATATCAATCCTGGAGTAGTTTTGGAAACAGATATCATCCAAAATATTTTACCAGTCAAAATGTAGAAGGAACTCACCCTGGCACAGATACAGATAATATCATCTTATTTGGTGCCCATTATGACACTGTGCAACAAGTACCTGGTGCAAATGACGATGGATCAGGTACCGCTGCAGTCCTTGCTGCGGCATATATTCTAAGTAAATATTCTTTCAGACATACCCTTAAGTTTGTGACCTTTTCCGGAGAGGAAATTGGACTGAAAGGAAGTTGGGCGTATGCTGAGGAAGCATACCAACAAAATGATAATATCCTCTTTATGATTAATGCAGATATGATCGGAAGAGCAACCACCTTTGAAGGGGGAAGAAGAATGGGATTTTCAATTTCAGAGGATGCTACCTGGGTGATGAATATACTTCAATCAATTAATACATCTCAACATCTCCAAACCACGCTGAGTCAATCCACTATTGATCGTGATGGGACTGGACATAGTGATTATTTTCCATTTGCCGCTTACGGCTGGGAATCAATTGCCTGCTGGCAAGGGGAACACGATCCAAATATGCATACAGAACAGGATGATCTATCAAATATTAATTTCTCATATTTGGTAAAAACAACGAAATTTATCGTTGGAACACTGGCTTATTTAGCTGATGAAACAGATATTTACCCTCAAATTCAAATTGAAAAACCCAAACGTCACACTATTTATAATAATGGAATGGAAATCGGAACTGCTCGCAATGTAAAAAGCTTGATTATTGATGATATATCTATATTTGCTGCAAATAATCATGAGGACATGTATCAAATTGATAGAGTAGAGTTTTATTTTGATGATATATTAGAATTTACAGATACAA
>CAZWQV010000083.1:0-3177 GCA_964636235.1 uncultured Thermoplasmatales archaeon | reverse complement strand
CTCATTCCTGGGAATGGAATCATATATAGTCGTAAGGTTTCGCCCCATGTTTCACCGAGAACGTCAACACCGTCATGATATGCTTTGAAAAACATTGCTTCTTGATAACCACCAAGTGCTTCAACTGTATCTGGACTGTCAATGCCGTCGCCATCAAGATCTCCGTGATTACCAACCGCACCATATCCAAGACCAGTATTTCCAAAACTAGCTATTGATCCTCCATTTTTTACACGAGCCATATTCCAGCCAAAGCATTCGGCATATGGTACACCATGAGCCCATGAAAATGGCATATTCAAAGCAGTGAATATTAAAGATACATTAAATTGGCTGTTATGACAACCACCAACAATAGCTATGGGATATTTTCCATCATTTCCAAAGTTGAAGAAATCATAACAACTGATTCCACCTGGTGTGTCATCCCAGTTGAACTCATCAGGCCAATGGGTATTCCATGATCCTGGAGATCCATGTCCATCAAATAAAAGGAAACCTGCACCATTATCAACTTCTCGTATGATATATTCATCTTTTGGTACATAGGTTGGATTTGAATCTCTATATGAGGCGTAAAGTTTTATCGGATTGAAATCATCCATATAGGTATCAAAGATGAAATTACAGACCTCTTCACCTTCATAATAATTTGTGCCAGGATCCTCATGTGAATCACCTCCAACACCAATGATATTATTAAACCAGGAAGCATCTTTTGTTTCAGTTTCATAGGAGATGATTTTATCTACCATGAATCCCACCTCATAATTATTCCGGCAGGCAAGTCTTCCCACATAAACATCAGGATATAAATCAAGCACATCCTTGGCTCCTGCGAACATTGACCATCGTGCAAATATTCCATCACTCACACCATTCCTATCTTGATCCCAGCTTGAGAAATTACCTTCTGAATCATAGATATCTGCGTAGTAAAGATCACTGATAAAACCAGGATCATATGTTCCGCCCATTTCTTGGTTATTTGTATAGCGAACGGGGACAAGCCAACCTTTTGCACCTTTATTTGCATCATCCCTTGGAGAAGCATATATTATTGATTTCAATCCTCCTACAAGCATGACATAAGTGATTCCTTGCGTATCTAATGCATCTTTTATGAAGTACTTGATTTGTTCCGGTTCGTCAACTCCCGTATATTGCGCATAGATATCCTCTGTTGTTTTCAAATAAGTTTTAACACCATGTGCGTTCTTATGATCAATAAGTGGTTGAAGAGCGGATGAAAATTCATTTGGAGCAATAATCACCATATCATATTCATCTGCAGATGTAAGAATTGGAGTCTGTGGTTCTTCAACAGTAAATGTAATTTTCATATCAGATGCAATTGTCAATAAATCATTTGTTGGATTATAGCGAACAGGATAACTTTCAACAACAACAAAAGTGGTATGAATATTTTCTTTATTTAATCCACCACCAGTTGAAATTGTATACCAGTTACTTGGAAACATTTCCTCTGAAGCATAGATTGAAGTATCCATCTCATAAACATGTTTATCAGATGATCCTAAAACAATTGGTTTAGGCGCAGGGAGAATCTTATCCGTCATTTTCATATGTTCAACAGATGTGATTTCACAGGTAACATCAGTTATTTTTGTACCGAAGGGAAATTCGAAGGTGTGAATCTGTCTTGGTATCATAGGAGCCCCTGCATGATACGTCATTGCATATGAGCTTCCTGCATCAATGGTTACAAACTCTTGATTGTCGACTTGTATATTATCAACGTCTATTTTTTCACAACTTGAATGTATAAAAATAGTCTTTTGATCATCAGCCTCTTTACTTATACCAACTGCTGCAAATCCGCTAAATAGCAATATACCTACAACAATTATTGGTAAAAATCTCATTTGTTCTTTAACCCCCATTACATATCTTTATTATATTGATTTATAAGTATCACTTATATAAATAATTTTTTGCTTAATAAAATATATATAATTTAATATATAATAATAGATGTCGCTGTCACCCAACAAAATTTTTAGATTACTGTTGGGTGTTTTCATAATATCATTTACAAATAAGCAGCAGGTAAATAATATTACTTCTCATTTCGCGACATTTTTTTGACGCCATGGTTATCCTCTTATCATTTCTTGACCTTTCGTCTGATTGATCAAAGAGGGACTCTAGTGACATCAATTATTGTATCCTTGATCTTGCTGCTTTAATCATCAAATCATAAAGCTCTTCGAATCAAGGAATAATGATATATCATTTCATCATTAAAAAATATTAGTTTCAACAAAAATATATTACCGATAGTTATTAATTGTATTTTTTAATATTTCAGCAGCTTGTCGAACCTTTGCTTTATAATTTTCATCTTCACCGGCATAAATAATTCCACGGGAAGAATTGATAATAGCTAATTCTCCTTTATTATTAGTTCCATATTTGACCGTTTTTTCGATATCCCCTCCTTGTTTTCCAATGCCCGGAATTAAAAAAGGAATATCTTCTTTTAGAATGCTACGGATTGTTTGCAATTCATCTGGATATGTAGCGCCAACCACAACACCACATTGGCCAAGTGAATTCCAATCATTTATTTTCATAGCTACATGTTCATATAAGGGTTTATTATGACATAATAAATTTTGAAATTCAACCGCCGATGGATTTGATGTTCTACATAAAATAAAACTACATTTATTGTTAAAATGTAAAAAAGGCTTGACTCCATCAGAACCTAAATATGGATTAACTGTTATTGCATCTGCATCTAATTTTTCATAAAGCGAACGGGCATATTTCTCAGCGGTATTTCCAATATCATTTCGTTTCCCATCAAGAATGATGATGATGTCTTTTGGAATCAAAGTCATGGTTTTATGTAAAATATTCCAACCTTGACTTCCTAAAGATTCATAAAAAGCTAAATTTAATTTATAAGCACATACCAGATCTTTTGTTTGATCAATAATTGATTTATTAAAAAGTATATACGGATTTTTTGAGGTTTCTATTAAAAATGGAGGTATTTTTTCTCTATCAATATCAAGACCAACACATAATAAACTATTATTTATATGAGAAATGTTTAATAGTTTTTCATTAAAGCTCGTCATAGTATCAAGATGCAAGTAATATCAGTTCATTAAAAAGGATTGCTAAAACTCGGCATCTATTTATGGT
>CAZWQV010000082.1:0-6771 GCA_964636235.1 uncultured Thermoplasmatales archaeon | reverse complement strand
TCATCCTTTTTTGGATCAATTGCTTGTAAGGCATTTTTATAGAATTCTTTATGACCTCTAGCCATCCCTTTTGCCAGTATTTTTCCAGAAAAACCGGTTGGTTTTGCAAATTGTGACATGTTTAAATTTCCTTATTGAAAAACTATTAATCGCCTGTGTATTTTTATCTCTTTTTAAATTGATAAAAAAACATGCTAAATGTAATGCTTCTTCTGAAAAAAGACCTATCTTGCCAGTTTTACTTTATTTATGCATATTGTTTCATTTCCAAAAGCCAAGGATCTTCTTCTTTCAGTTTGTGAATCATACTGGCAAGTGTTCCTGAAAAATATACTTCTACTCCTCCTTTATCCGGATGAGCCGGCCAAATAAGAACTTGATCTCCAAGATCATGTGGAATAACTGATAGGGGTTTTCCAAAACCAAAGTCTATGTCATAAATATGAAGTTTTGAAAAATTGTTAATATGAATAACTGTTGGTTTTTTTGCATGCATTTTTGTGAAATCAAAAGGAAACATAGGTAATTTATTACTCATAAGATTAACAGTCATTGTCATTAATTTTTTTAGTTCTGGTGAAGGTTTTTTTCGAATCGGCTCTATCGTTTGATGAATAATTTTTGCTATTTCATTCATGCTTGCACCTGCAAAAAAAGATGGAGTTGTGATAAAAGTTGATGCATTTCCTACAAAATTTGATGGAATATTCTCCAGGTGCATGCGAGTATTTGCAACTGTTACTTGTTTGCATATTGTTTTTTCATCATGACTGAAAAGTTTTATGCACATATGGGTGATAAATGCTGAGAGAGCGGTATTTGTACTGTAAGTAACGTTATTATCCGTTGATGTTTTTTGTTTTAATGTTTTAAGTGATTCAGACGATATATGGAATGCATTGCTTCGTTCATTTAATAAGCCCAAGATAAGTTTAGGAAGAAATTTTATTAGAGATAATGTAGAAATTTTTTTATATCCTTGTTTTTGAGCCTCTATTTCTACTTGATCCTTTGATAGTTTCTCAGGAGTGAGAAATAATGACTGATCAAGAACAGGTTTTAGAAAATCTTCTTTTTTACAGATTTGTGTCCAGTTATATACCATTGTATAAAAGCTATCTCCATCCATGCACATATGAGAGCATTGAACTCCTAAAACACAGCCATCTTTCAACGTGGTAATCTTTATGCTCATGGGTGGATCAATACCTTTCTTTATCCTCGATGGTTTTATCTCTGTGGAAAAGTGTTTAATCGGGTTTTTTATGTTATCCACATCTTTTATGGATTTATTTGATTCATCAACCTCGGTGAAAGAAACTCCATCATTTGTAAGATGGACGCTATATTTATCTTTCATTCTTCCACAAAGATGAGGATAGTAAGTAAGAAGTCGTGTAAGGCCGGTTCTCATGTTGTTAACATCTAACTTTTCATTAAAAATCCAGGTTCCCCTAATCACCATAGGGTAACATGATTGATCAAGAAGGGTTAAATTCCAAACTTTAAATGGGTGGATATGTTCTTCTGCTCGAACATATTCAATAGTTTGATCTGTATTCATTTTTACCATCCCAATATCTATTTTTGAGATAACTATTGAAATTATATATTACCTTGACTAGTAGATAATACAAGCCTGCTAAAAAGATTTTGTAAATAAAAAAAAGAGACGCTACATACAGCTCTCTCTTTATAAAATCATAGATCTTAATAATCTGTTATCCTAAATCTAGATAAGATCGAATCGATCAGCATTCATTACCTTATTCCAAGCTGCAATGAAATCATGAACGAACTTTTCTGATGCATCTTTACAAGCATAGACTTCAGCGATAGCTCTTAGTTGCGAGTTAGAACCAAAGATAAGGTCTACTCGAGTGCCAGTCCATTTTAGTTTATCAGTTTTTCGTTCTTTTCCTTCGAATATGTCTTCATCTTTTGTGGTTGGCTTCCATGTCGTGTTCATGTCCAGTAGATTTACAAAGAAGTCATTGGTGAGTGTCTCTGGTTTCTCTGTGAAGACGCCATGTTTGGTTTGCCCATAGTTGGCACCTAGTACCCGCATGCCACCGATGAGAACGGTCATTTCAGGAGCAGTTAATGTTAATTGTTGTGCTCGATCTACCAATAGTTCCTCTGCTGATACAGCATATTTGGTTTTAAGGTAATTACGGAATCCATCTACCGCTGGTTCCAGAACCGAAAAGGATTGAATATCGGTTTGTTCTTTTAATGCATCCATGCGTCCTGGTGAAAATGGAACAGTGATATTATAACCCGCGTTTTTAGCAGCTTTTTCAATAGCTGCACAGCCTCCTAACACTATCAAGTCAGCAAGTGATACTTTTTTATTTGCTGATTGAGAGGAATTAAACTCTTTTTGAATGTTCTCAAGGGATTGAAGTACTTTTTTCAGTTGCTTTGGTTGATTAACTTCCCAATCCTTTTGTGGAGAAAGACGAATGCGTGCTCCATTTGCACCGCCTCGTTTATCCGATCCACGAAATGTTGATGCTGATGCCCAAGCAGTTGACACCAGCTCTGAAATCGATAGTCCTGAGCCAAGGATTTTTCTCTTAAGATCAGCGATATCCTTTTTATCAATAAGAATATGGTCGACTGGAGGAATGGGGTCTTGCCAAATCAGATCCTCTTTTGGGACTTCTGGTCCAAGATAACGTGATTTAGGACCCATATCTCTATGGGTTAGTTTGAACCATGCACGAGCGAAAGCATCAGCAAACTCATCTGGATTTTTATGGAACCTGCGTGCTATCGGTTCATAAATTGGATCAAAACGAAGGGAAAGATCCGCTGTTGTCATCATCGGTGCAAATCGTTTCTTCGGATTATGTGCACCGGGTACCTTATCTTTTTCAGCAACATTTTTGGGAGTCCATTGATGTGCTCCCGCTGGACTTTTCACTTTTTCCCATTCATACCCAAACAACATGTCAAAATAACCCATGTCCCATTTGGTTGGTTTAGGTGTCCATGCACCTTCAAGACCACTTGTGATGGTGTCATCACCTTTGCCGCTTTTGTAACTACTCTTCCATCCAAGCCCCTGTTCTTCAAGACCTGCGGCTTCAGGTTCAGGGCCGACATGAGAAGGATTACCAGCACCATGACACTTTCCAAATGTATGACCACCGGCAACAAGAGCTACGGTTTCTTCATCGTTCATTGCCATACGGGCAAATGTCTCACGGACATCAATACCTGATGCGACTGGATCCGGTTTTCCATCTGGCCCTTCAGGATTAACATAGATGAGGCCCATTTGAACCGCTGCAAGAGGATTTTCCAGATTTCTATCGCCTGAGTAGCGGCTTTTGGGTTTGTCACTTGTTGCCAGCCATTCCTCTTCACTTCCCCAGTAGACATCCTCTTCTGGTTCCCAGATATCCTCACGTCCACCAGCAAAACCAAAGGTCTTAAATCCCATTGATTCCAGAGCACAGTTGCCCGCTAGAATCATCAGATCAGCCCATGAGATGTTTTTACCATATTTTTGTTTAATGGGCCAAAGCAATCGACGTGCCTTGTCAAGGTTCGCATTGTCAGGCCAACTGTTGAGAGGCGGCAGACGTTGGTTGCCAGATCCTGCTCCACCACGGCCATCACCCATACGATAGGTGCCTGCACTATGCCATGCCATCCGGATAAATAGTCCACCATAATGTCCATAATCAGCAGGCCACCAATCCTGCGAGTCATTCATAAGAGCATACAAATCTTGTTTTACGGATTTTAAATCAAGTTTTTTGAATTCCTCAGCATAATTGAAATCTTCATCCATAGGATTGCTTTTCTTTAAATGTTGATGAAGAATCTTTAGATTTAACTGGTTTGGCCACCATTCTTGATTTGACATGCCCATACCAGCAATAGGTTTGTGAGTTCTACCTGTTTCTAGGCTTTTACTATTGTTATTCTTATCCTCTTTCATTATATAACCTCCCAAATTAACAATGCATAATCTATCATTCAAATTTTTGTTTCTTAAGTAAAAAAGCAAATAATTCATTGAGTTTAAATAATTATGCTATCAACAATTTGTTGAAGTGGTTTAATTGTAAACACATGTTAAATAAATTGATTTTTAGTTTAAAAAATAGCTATTAATAAAAAAAATAGATCTTTAACGACAACATCCCTTTTGTAAAATCATTCTAATCTAGAAGGTTTGTTTTTCCTAATATTGTTCTACCAAAGTTTTTATAATAGATCATCTGATTTTGATGAAATCAACTGGGGAAAAAACTGAATGATCGGCAGTTCTTATTCAATTTTTCAAACCCGATTTGGCATGATGGGGATAGTCTGGACGGATAGTGAGAATAGCTATAGAATAAATCGGATTTTTCTTCCCAATGAAGTAAACTTCGTTGAAAAACGTATTAGAAAACAATTTATCCATTCAAAAGAAAAATCATCTCCTTACAATTCTGATTTTGTTAACAAAATAAAAGAATTTCTTGATGGTAAAAACGTTGATTTTGATTTAGATAATATCGCATTAGATAGCTGTACTGATTTTCAAAAAAAAGTTCTCTTATTGGAATATAAAATTCCTAGAGGTTGGGTAAGTACCTATGGTAGAATTGCTGCTCAATTAGGCGTTCCACATGGAGGACGAGCGGTAGGAAATGCGTTATCAAGTAATCCTTTTCCAATCGTCATCCCATGCCATCGAGCTATTCGATCAAATGGCGATCTAGGTGGTTTTCAAGGTGGCATAAAAATGAAAAAAATGCTGCTTGAAAATGAAGGAATAACATTTTCAAAATCAGGAAGAGTTTTTATGAAAAAGTTGTATTATTAATAAAGGAAAAATTTTATACCATAAAATAGCCTGGATTACCTCGTATGAATATTTCTGTTAGACTGGCGATAGAACAGGATCTGGAAGAAATCACTGGTATTTTCAACCAAGCAATTCAGTCGCGAACAGCAACAGGATACCTTGATGAATTTACAGTGGAAGAAAGAAAAGAATGGTTTCATGAACATACGAATGAAAAATACCCGATTTATGTTGCAGAATATCATAATAAAATTGTGGGATGGATCAGTATCAGCCCATATAGAAAAGGAAGAGATGCTTTTGCAAAAACTGTGGAAGTAAGTTTTTTTATTCACAACCAGTTTAAAAGAAAGGGGATCGGTGGTACATTATTACAGATGATGATGGATGAAGCAAAAAAAATAGGATATACTACTATGATTGCTATTGTATTTGATAAAAATAATGCAAGCATTCGACTGCTAAAAAAGAATGATTTTGAACAATGGGCTTTTTTACCAGAGGTTGCAGAGTTTGATAAGGAAAAAATTGGGCACAAGTATTATGGTAGGAAATTATAAAAAAACTGAAGAGGAAGTTCATGAAATTTGATGGAAAAAGAATGCTAAAGAAAGGTATGAACTATCAATATAAAGATAAATCCATATTCATGATTCAAACAGAGCTTAGTTTTAAATATTACTAAGCAAAATTATTTATAATATAAAATATTACTTTGCACAGCAAACATTTAAATATTATAATTTATTACTTAGTATTTATGAAAGGAGAAAAACGTGAAAGAATTATTAGTATACTCCTTGATACGCCAGATGGTAGTCTTACCGCATATCGCATACATAAAAAAGCAGAATGTTCGGAACAGTGGACTGGTTCATACATCAAAAAGTTAGAAAATATGAATCTTATAGATAATACCAAGGTTATTGATATTTTTGGTCTATTTGAATATTGGCTAAAAATACGAGCTCCTTTACAGATAGTAGAATATCATGTGCAAAAAAATCCTCTTACAATTATTAAGAACTCGAAGCTTTCTTATGCCCTAACAACGTATCAGGCAGATACTCTTATCCATAGATATCTTTTCCCAACCCGTACCGACATCTATATTTACAAAGATGAATTAAATCTCTGGCATAAAACTCTATCATCCCAAGGTTTAATCGGTGCAGGAAATATTAGAATAATAATAGCTGACCCTCACATAATAAAAAATTCCATCAATCAAAAAGGTTATAATATTGTTTCTAGACCACAACTAATTTGTGATCTTTTAATGGAAGGAGGAGTAGCAGTAGAAGCAGCAAATATCCTTATAAGGAAGTGGTATTCTGAATTTATATGATGAGCGAATAACAAACTTCTCTTTGAAAAATCTAAAAAATCTTGCAGATTTGATCGATTTTCCAATTTGTGTATGTGGAGGATGGGCAGTATATTATACCATCAATGAAATTTTTAAAAAGAAGAAAAATAGAGAATATATTGGATCGCAAGATATCGATATTGGGTTCTCACTTAAACCGATGCTTACGAAAAGTGAACTGGAATCAACAAATCTCTTTAAAATAATAAAGATTTTAGAAACCAATGGTTATAAACCTGAAGGTTTCAGATATAAAAGGGATGTTAATTTTAAGGAAATAGGGATAGAAGAGGAAATTGAAAAAGATAAAACATTTACCCTTTATGTAGATATATTAGTAAATTCTTATCCACCTAGTTTAAATGATTTATACCCCAATTATTTTTTTGAAGTGCCACTAATTGAACAGGTATATAATAATACAAAAAACCAAGTAGAAATATCATCAATAAATAACTTGGTTATTCCAACTCGAGAAATTATTATAGCTATGAAAATTCATTCGTTACCAACAAGAGGTGATGTTCAACACAAAATGGTCAAAGATCTTTGTGATCTTTATGGATTGCTTTGGTATTCTGAAGAATCT
>CAZWQV010000081.1:1614-7129 GCA_964636235.1 uncultured Thermoplasmatales archaeon | reverse complement strand
GTAGCAGTTTATTGTACCACTGACCCACTTTTCTCTCAGCGACCTTCAGATCCCAAACCAGAAAATCTATCAACGTTAGTTGAAACAGTTAAAAATAATAAATGTGACTTTGGTGTTGCTTTTGATGGAGATGGCGATCGATCAATAATTGTGGATGATAAAGGCAGCATACTTTCTGCTGATCAAACAGGCATAATCATTGGAAAATATGGTCTTGAACATCGAACTGGAACAATTATTGCCAATGTTGAATGTTCAAAATCTGTTGCTGAACAATTAGAACCGCTTGGTTTTAAATTGAAACAAATTGAAGTAGGACATACCTTTCTTACACTTCATGCAAAAAAAGAAAAAGCACTACTTGGAATTGAATCCTCAGGTCATCTGATTCTCCCTAAATATTTCTTGTTTGATGATGCGCTTGTAATTCCATTAAAAATTGCTGAAATACTTGAAAAAACAAATAAATCTCTTTCTACAATAAACAAAGAAATCCCTATTTATCCCATAAAAAAAATTGAGATTCCTTGTGAAGAAAATATTAAATTTGATGTGATTGATCAATTAAAAGAACAATTAGAACAAGAATATGATCAATTAAACACATTAGATGGTATCCGAGTTAATCTTCAAACTGGATGGGTATTGATTCGAGCATCAAACACCAGTCCATTAATTCGGTTAACTACTGAAGCAGATACAGAACAAACAGTTCAATTGCTTGCCGGACAGTTTAAAGAAAAGGTAGACCAAGTTATAAAAAATCAATAGGACCTAGAGCAATATCAAATATTTTGTGCTTGGATTATTAACAAAACTGATTCTATCATTGTTTCGAGAGATAATCCATTTGGATTATCTTGGATCAACTGGGGGATATGAACGAAACCTGCAGGAATTTCCAATTGCTTTTGTAAAATAAATTGATTTGTTACATAGAAAACAGTATTGCATAAATACCATCCTGCTGAAAAACTAATTTCTACTGGAATTTCAGTATTATGAATTAAATCATAAGATGTTCTTATATCTAATGTTGATCTAACAAAAAATGGACCTTGTTTATCTATCCGCTTAAGATTAAGATATGGATGAGGTATATACGGATCATATTGAAAGTTTATTGCTAATGTTTCTAATCTAATTGAACTTGCATTCGGTGCAAGACCTAGCATAATGATCAAATCTGGATTAATGTCAGTAATAATTGATGTGATAATGGAAGGTGCCTTTTCAAAATCAATTGGTAGTACTCTACTTATTATTAAACAATCATTTATTATTGATCCATTAAGATTTTCAACCACTATTTGAGATGGATTTTTATCATACGTATGAAAAGGACCAAAACCGGTAAGAAGTATTGTTTTATTTAATGATAAACCCAGGTCATAATTATCAAAAATCTTATCCTGATTATTTTCAATTGAAATATTAGATGGAATAAGAATGATGAAAATAAGTATAAGAATGAGTAAATACGAAAAAAGTATCCTACTTGTTCTACTTAATTTTTTATTCATCTACTTTTATTATATATTAGTCATCTATTAAAACGTTTTTAATTGAAGTAGCCTTTCAATATTATGCCCTTTTTTGATAGGAGCAATTTTATACCTGATGTTATATTAGGGAAAATCGAAGTTAAATAGGTGAATGAATGAATCCAGAAGAAGAATTTCAACGATATGCAAGTCTTATGGAATATTATAAGCAACAGCTTTCATCTCTTGAGACTCAATTTTCTTATATTCAAGCCTCCATTATGGAATATTCTCAAGCAAAAATTACTATTGAGAAAATAAAAGAAACAAAAAATGGTACTGATATTTTAGTTCCTATTGGTGGTGGCACTTTTTCATTTGCATCTGTAAAAAATACCGGTAAAATTCTTACGGATATAGGCGCAGGAATCATTCTTGAAAAAACACCAGAGGATTCAATTAAAACCATTGAAAAAAGAATAGATGCATTGCATAAGAATCAAGAAAATCTGAGTGCTTATTCAAAGCAAATACAGCTAGATATGGAAGAGGTATCTCGTAAAGCACAACAACTACTTGCTAATGCTCAACAATGATGATAATTAGGGAAATACTATGTTTAAATTTCTTAGAAGAAATATAAAAAAATTTGAAGATCAATTGGAAAATGAACTTGAACAAAGTATAAAACAAGAGATTGCAAGAGAGGAACCTGAAGTTCAAGAAGAATCTATTAAAGAAAGTAAGGTAACTGAGCCAGAGATTAATCAGGAGATTGAGCAAAAAGAGCCAATTGAATCGATTTTGCCAGATGAAAAACCAATTAAAGAGAAGGAAATTGAAAAAGAAATACCAGTAGAAACATCTGAGTCCATTAGAGAGAAAAGACGAAGGCAACGTGCTGAAGCAAGAATGAAACGAGAAAAAGAGGTAGATAAACAAATTGAACAAACAATCGAATCAGAACTACAGCATACCCTTCAAACCAGAAAATCGATAGAGAAAACCATTGTTAAAGATACTGGAAAAAGTATTATCAGTGATGAAAAATTAGATGATCTTCTTTGGGATTTAGAAGTTGGTTTACTTGAATCGGATGTAGCATATAATGTTATTGAATCGTTGAAAAATGATATTAAGGAAGAATTAAGAAATGCATCCTTAAAAAAAGGGTCTATTTCTGATATTATTGAGCAAGTTTTGAAACATGCAATAAGTCATGTTTTGCAATCAAGCACCCTTGATTTTGAAAAATTTTTGGAAGAGACAGAAAAACCCATTGTGATTATGTTTGTTGGCGTGAATGGTAGTGGAAAAACATTATCAATTGCGAAAATGGCTACAATGCTTCAAAAGAAACATATGTCCTGTGTGATGGCTGCAGGTGATACATTTCGAGCGGGTGCTATTGAACAGTTGGGAATTCATGCGGATAGGATCGGAGTTAAAATCGTTAAACATGGGCCAGGGGCAGATCCTGCTGCGGTTGCCTATGATGCAATTGAACATGCAAAAGCAAAACATAAGGATGTTGTCTTATTAGATACTGCAGGCAGAATGCAAACAAATATCAATCTGATGGATGAGATGGCTAAGATTAAACGAGTAGCTCAACCTGATTTGATTTTATTTGTTGGTGATGCTTTAGCTGGAAATGATGCGGTGGAACAAGCCAAACGATTCAATGAAATCGTTGGCATTGATGGTGTGATTTTGACAAAAGTTGATACGGATGCGAAGGGTGGAAGTGCCTTATCTGTTGCTTATACCATTGGAAAACCATTGCTCTTTATTGGGATGGGACAAGAATATGAAGATCAAATACCATTTGATGCCAAATGGATGATTAATAACATATTTGATAACAAATAATTCTTTTTTATTTATTTTTTTAGCAATATTTATAAATTATGAAATATAATAATAATTCATAGAAGCATGTTGTGAGGTTAAACATGTTGAAGAAGATCACCGGATATTTCTTTAGTGTTATTCTACTAGTTGCTAGTCTTTCCGCAAGTGGTATTGGACAACAGATACAGCAAGAGAATACTAATCCAATCATGGCATCAACCGATATTCCAACTGCTGATGCTGGTGGACCCTATCAGGGTAAGACCAATATCGCAATTGAATTTGATGGATCAAACAGCCTAGATCCAGATAATAACATCATATCCTATACCTGGTATTGTGGAGATGGACTTATTGAAACTGGAATGCGAACAAATCATGTGTACAAATATCCTGGCACATATACATTATTATTAAAAGTAATTGACGCAGATAATCACTGTAGCACCGATGCAACCAAAGTTACAATAATTGCAGATGACAAACCCACTCTTTCATTCATTCATCCCTATGAACATGCAATCTTTTTTAGAAACACCTATTTAATACCAATTAACGGAACCACTATTCTCATCGGACCATGCAATATAACTATAAATGCAGAAGATGATATTGGGATTCAGAAAGTAGAAATATCTATCGATGATCAAATTAAACACTCAGATACAAATGAACCTTATAGCTACTTATGGAAAAACGGTTTATTTCAACATACTATTACTGCAACTGCTATTGACACATCCGGTCAGTCAAACAATGTTACACTACAGGTGTTCAAATGGAATATACATCCTCTTTTATTACTACTGTTATTATCAAAATTTAATGATGATGAAAATAATTATTTCGATTGGATCACCAACGATCATATTTTCTTTGATATCATTAAAAATATTTTCTTACATGAAAATACTGACATATCTGATAATACTATCCTTGACTTAATTAAACAATTGAAGGATACAAACGATATTAACACATTCGATACAATCCTTCATTTCTTAGATAATCATCCCCTTTTAAAAAATAAATTTACCGAAAAATATCCATTCCTCTATCTTTATTTACATTTAAAATCTTCATCTTTTTATTCTACAAACAACAATTTTGAATCTGATAACAGTTTGTTAAAAATAATAAGAAACTTGATTATTTTTACCATGATAAAAAATAAGCTGAAAAAATCAATTGAAGCTGATTCTCATCCCTTATTATCAAATTTTGAATTAATCCCCTGGATGCAGGATCATCCATTATTATCAATTACCGGCATCATTCTTCTAATGATTTTAATTCAACGTAAAACCTCATCATATGAAAGAGATGTACCAACTGAACCAGAAAACAGAATACCCCATGCCATCATCACATGTCCAAGTGAATCAGTCGTTTATGATATCATTACATTTTCTGCTGAAAATAGCTATGATGAAGATGGAGCAATTGTTGATTTTATTTGGGATTTTGGGGATGGAACATCCTCTACTGGAAAAACAGTGACTCATAAATATGAAGAACCAGGAATGTATTTAGTGAAATTAACCGTAATTGATTCTGATCAAGAAACAGCTGAAGATTCCTTTCAAATTAATATTGTATCATCGGCAGATGAATTAAAAGAAAGTGAGACAACAGATGACGGTATACAATTTTGGCTGGTTTCAGGAATCCTAGCAATAATCCTTCTCATTGGTATGATCCTATTACTATTTAGGAGGAAAATATTTGAATAAAATCTTCCCATCTTTTAATATATACCTTTTTTTGGGCATTCTCTATAGTATTGAAATATTCTTTTTTCTCATCAGTTTTTTTACCAATGGTCTTTTTGCATTTTATGGATTAAATGTTGGAACCATAGGCATCTTCTTTAAAATCTTTTTAATTTCTATGCATGCTTTAATTTTATCATGTTTATTGTTGTTATCTTATGGCCTCTATGAGAAGAAAATATGGTCCCGTAAATTTACGCAGTTTTTTTTAGCATGGGCCAGTTTATGGAATATATGGGCTCTTATTATTGGAAATAATATAGTTATAAATGGTTTTTTATTAATTATCTATTTTTCATTATTCCTTTATCTTTTATCACCATCAGTCAATTATTATTTCTCGACTTTTTTTCATTATGGACCGTATCAGCTTTATACTCGTATGGTAAAATTACATAATGGTTT
>CAZWQV010000081.1:0-1514 GCA_964636235.1 uncultured Thermoplasmatales archaeon | reverse complement strand
AGCTGCAATAAAAAATGCAAGAGCAATAGCAATAATTAACCATGCGCGTATTTTAGTTCAAAATAAAAATGGAAAATTTCAATTTGGTTTTACACCTAGAATTCCAAAGAACCATCATTAATGAATCCACTATTTTAATAAATCGTCAATTTTTTTGTTTTTTTGGATAGAACTGTAAAGAATGTGGATTATGATTGTACAACAAGTCCTTAATAAGCAAACTTACAAAATAAGAGGTGAGGAATGATGAAAAATGATGATCGTTGGAAATATATCAACCAAGGATGAAGCATTAGAAATAGAAACCATCACTAAAAATTTTCTAGTTGGAAGAAAAGCCAGATTATTAGCTTCACAACTTTAACATATCATTAATAAAAAGAGGAATATAATGTCCACTCATAAAAAAGTTAAGAAAAAATATAAAAGTACTCCAGATGAAATAATTATCACCTGGGTCAATATTTAATTTACTTCTTTAAATTTTATCTTGAACTATTCATATTTTTTCCATTTTTTTCATTACCCTTTATAAATTACTAATGTATTAACTATCTTTGTTGAATTAATTATGAAGATTAGAACAAGGAATGAAATGCTTAATGAAGTGTTAAAAGAAGCAAAATCCCACCCAAAAAATTGGAAAGCAGTCTTTGGAAAGGATAATCATGCACTCTCTTCAGATTACTATTTATATCATCCTGAAGTTGGTTTGTATTTTTTAAAAGAATTCCAGAAAAATATGTACGAACAAAAGGGAGTAGGTGGTAAAATCGCTCGTCAAGTTGACTGTGATATTGAAAATAATATCAAGAATCTGTCTGGTGATTTTGGCATTGTCCAAGGAGACATATATAAAATTGCTTATAACTTAAAAAGAGGTATTCATCCACAAAAAATTATCAATAGCGCATTAGAGGGAAATGATTTAGGACTAAAAATTCCTATTAGAGGAAAAGCATCTGATTCACAAGATACTTTCCATAATTTAAAAGAAAATGTACCCACTTCAAAGAAAAAAATTGACCAAGCATTTGAAAAACTTGCTAAAAAAGAAGGATTATATCTATTTTATGATTAATAATTAATTAATAGTTTTTATTATATAATTGAATATTATATTATAATTTTCGAAGAATTTAATATAAAATTAATATGTATTTTAAGGAAAAGAAAAAATGTTAAATTATAATGAACAAATTTTTAAATTAATGTAATTATATATCAATTTGTTATAATTAACGATTGTTTTTAGAGAAAATTATATAAATCATTAACTTCTGTTTGTGTTAATGAACGATTGTAGATTCTTATATCATCCATTGAACCATTGAAGAAATAACCACCAGAATAACTATCTCTTCCAATTAATAAATGTGATGATGTAGAAACTAAAGTTTTATCTCCTACTGTATTAGTTGATGTTTCCAATTCACCATTAACATATAAAAATTTCCCTGTAGAATTCCTTGTGAAAGTTATATGAGTCCATTCTTTCACAGGTAAATCATAAC
>CAZWQV010000080.1:0-7174 GCA_964636235.1 uncultured Thermoplasmatales archaeon | reverse complement strand
AATAAACAGCATTTTTATAAATAGAAGGTGTACAAGCTATATTTCCTTCAGTTTTATAAAACCATAATTCATTTCCATCTATATTCAAACAATATACATAGGAATTCAACCATGGTGAACCCTGTGCTTTATCTGTTCCAAAATATATTTTTCCATCATAAATTACTGGAGAATGAATGGTTCCATTTGTTTGAAAAGTCCATAATACATTATTGTCGTTAGGACCTTTTGTCGTTGAGAATCCTGTATGTTCTATATCATGCTGAAACATTGGCCACCAATCATTTTGATTTGTTTTTTGCATAGATGCAGAATTTGAAGTTTTTAATTCCGTATCGCAACTATTACATGCAATAGGAAAAATAGAAATAAAAAATACCGTGCATACTATAATAGAAATAAATCTCGTTTTGCTAAGCAGTATCAAATCAAGTATTCCCCCAAATTTCATAACAGAGTAATAATGTAATTGATTCTTATTATTTATTATATTAAATAATTAATATAGCTTTCTATTTTACATAGAGTATAGCTTTATAAATATATTATTAATGAAATAGAATTGAAGAGAAACAAAGAGAAGAGCAGGAGCATCCTACTTTCCACTCTGCTCCCTTTCCCCCTCCCCTTTCAGAAAAACTCCCTTTTCTCCCTACCTCGTTTTTTATGACATATAATGTCACACCTAACATATAAACATTGTTAAAAATTGGTAAAAATTTATTTAAAATACAATTAAAATATTAAAATTTATCATTTAATAAGTATTTTTTCACCTTCAGATGTTATCTCAATGGTTTTTAACCTGCCTTTCTTAACAACTCGAATTAAATGCTTTTCCTCCAATTCATGTATTTTTTTTGAAATTGTTGGATATGTTGCATCAAATTCTTCTTTTAGAATTTTCAATGATACCGTTCTCTGTCTACGATGTTCCTCACTTAAAAAAGCAAGTATCTTAAAAAATTCTTCGGGAACTGTAAAGGAATCATCATATTGTTTTGGAATAGAAAAAAATTCATTATGAATTAATGAAAATTGCTTTTTATCAAATATATCTGGTTTAATAACAAGAAAGAGTATCGATTTTGTACTATGAACAATATCGTTTATTTCAAATAAAACCTGCATTACTTGATCAAATGAATAATAAATGAAAAAAAAATCCAAGCGTTCAATTAGAATTATAGCTGGCTGTCTCTTACAAAAATCAATAATTATTTTCTTAAAATCCTCGAGAGAAGATATTGTTAAAAGATTCTCATCATTATATTTATTTAGAATATAATGAGCAATATTTTCATCAGTAATTATTTTTTCCATCTCCAATGTAATAAAACGACTAATGAATAAACCTGAAAAATCAAATCGTTGGAGATTTATAAAAGTTGAATATATAGTATCTAAATCCTGATTATACCATAAATAACTTCTTCCTTCTTGAAATTTCTTCATCTGACACAATTCATAAGTGACATCTTTTCCAATAATGATGATTTCTTGTCGATGACCGGTATTACAAAGAATAATGGGTTTTGATTTAACACGAATTAATCGAAAAGAGCCTTCTCTTGTTTTCATTTTAATAGTAAGATTTTTGGGGATTTCTTTACCCGATCTAATACAATTTATTAAATTATTAAATGAATCGTCATAAAAAATTGGTAGTTTATCTATGGGTCTTTGTATTATATCTTTTTGATGAAAACCAAATAACTGTTGTGCCTTTCTATTCCAAATCTTTAAATGATTATTTGCATCAATAGAAAATAAAATATCTGAAATACTGTTTATCACATCTTCTAAATGTTTTTGTTTGTCTTTTAAATCTAATTCTAATTTATGTTTATACAAACTAATTTCGATATTACTTCGTAATGATAATTCATTAAATGGTTTGATAATATATGCATATGGTTCTGATAATTTCGCTCGGTTAATTGTTTCTTCATCAGCATATGCGGTAATAAAAATAATAGGAATTAATTTTTTATTTCGTATCTCTTGAGCTGCTTGAATGCCGTCGATGCTTCCTTTTAGATGAATATCCATTAAAATAATATCAATATCCAACTGTTCCGCCTTTTTTATAGCATCTTCTCCAGTCATCACACTATCAATAACAGTATAATGTAAATTTTCAAGCATATCTTTTAATGCCATCGCAACAATCGTTTCATCTTCTACAATGAGAATATTTGTAATATAATTACCCCCCTAAGATTCCTTACTTAATGGTATGGTAATATGAAACTCTGTTTTATTATTTGTATGAATAGAAATAATACCATTTAATTGTTTTACTAAATTTTTCACTAATTGCAGACCTAATGATTCGATTTTTTCAAGGTTGAAATCATCCGGCAATCCAATTCCATTATCATGAATTCTAACATGAATAGATGTATCAGTTCTTTCTGCATTAATCAATATTTCACCCGTTTTTTTATCTGGAAATGCATGTTTTAATACATTTACTACTAATTCATTGATTATTAAACCTAATAATATCGAAATATCTATGTCTATATTTATCTTTTCAATGTTTATGTGAACGGTAATCTTTTCTCTTTTAATGTTATAAACAGTTAATAATTCATTGACTAGTGTAGAAATATATCTTTCGAAATCAATGTCATCTAGATTATTATTGTTATAAATATTTTCATGAATCAAAGCCATTGATCGTATTCTATTATTGAGTTCATTTAACATATCTATAATATCTTTTTGATGCATTTTCCTAGATTGAAGATAAATTAAACTAGATACTATTTGGAGATTATTTTTTACTCGATGATGAATCTCTTTCAACAAAATTTCTTTTTCTTTTAAAGATTCTTTAATCTCACTTTCAATTTTCTTTCTCTGTTCTATTTCTTTTACTAATTTTACGTTTGTTTCTTGTAATGCAGCAGTTCTTGCTTCAACTTCCTTTTCCAATTGATTCCGATTCAGAAGGGAAATTTGATCTTCACCAAGAATAATGTTAACCATAGGTCTATAAATTAATAGATTGAATCGTAGAATAGCTGCCGCAATGAAAGCTGAGAAAATAATTATCCCAAGAGGAACCATAAAATATGTTAAGATATTGAAAGAAAGCAGGGTAATGTGAATAACTACAAGAGAAACAGCAATTAAACCTCCATAAAAAACATTTCGTAATTGTTGTCTTTCAATTGATGAAGATATATTTCTGTATTTTTTAAATAGATAGATAGCTGATAACATTAAAATAACCGATAAATAAAGGCCAATAAATTCTGTATGTTCATTAAATGTGACATAATTACCCATAGCAGTTTTTCTAACATCATTGGTGGTTGTATAAATCAAAAATAAAAAGTAAAAAATTATTGAAAATATATATTGTAGATATAAAAATGATTTCTCAATAAAACTTATCTCTGTCCTTTTTGGAAATATATAACAGAAATGCAAGAATATTACTGGTGCAATAATCGCTGCAAGATAATAAATCCGAGCGAATAATAGGATAAAATAAGCTTCTTGAGTAAAATTAACTAAAAAATTACTTATTCCAATCACTGCGAAGGAGATCATTAGTAAGACGAATATTCGATTTTCTACATGCTTAGGATTTTCATTATAAATCTTAATGGATAAAATAATCGCAACTAATGTTGTTAATAACCCTGGTATGAGCATGAAATTGATATCCATAATTATTTAAGTAGAAATTCATACAACATTAATGAATATTTGGATTATTATTAGATATGAATATTGTTATGAAATGTTAGAATAATATTTAAAAAATATTTTCTTATTTAGACCAATGAAATGATGAATTTAAGAAGGATGAATGTTTATGAAAAATTCCATTGAGTATAAAAAATCACTGCAATTGATGAAACCAAATATCTATAAATTTGGCGAACTTATTGAGGATGTAACTATCCATCCAGCAACAAAAAGAACCATCGAAGGACATGCACAAATTTTTGATGCAGCTCAAAATAAAAACTATCAAGATCTCTTAACCACAAAGTCAATACTCACAAATAAAAGAATTGTTCGTTATCTTTCCATCATTTCCTCAGCAGAGGATATGATTGCCAATTGTAAAATGAAACGTTTAATGTTTAATCTAACAGGTACTTGTACTGGGGGAAGATGTGCCGGGTTTAATGCTCTTAATGCTATGTGGGCAACGACATATGACATGGATAGAAAATTAAAGACATCATATCATGATCGATTGAAAACATGGCTTACCCAAGCTCAAGAAGATGATATTACGATAGCAGGTGCTCTAACAGATCCAAAGGGAAATAGATCAAAATCTGCCTCACAACAAAATGATCCAGATCTTCATCTACGAATAGTAGAAGAAAAAAAAGATGGTATCGTTGTCCGAGGTGCAAAGGTGATGATTTGTGGTGTCGCAGCGGCAAATGAGTTGTTTATATTACCTGGCACTAGTTATAAAGAACAGGATAAAGATTATGCGGTATCATTTGCTATTCCTCGAGATATTGCTAACTTGACCATTGTTGAAACAAGACATCCATCAGATTTAAGAGAATTAGAATCCGGTTTTGATATTCCAGTTCAGCAAGGGGGGATTACTCAAGCATATTTATTATTTGATGATGTTTTTATTCCAAATGAGAGGGTATTTCTTTGTAAAGAATTTCAGTATTCTACAAATGCAGTTATGAATTTTATTGCACCATACCGAGCTGCAATAGGTGGCTGTGTGGCAGGTCAAGGTGATGTGATGGTTGGAGCTGCCTCTCTTATGGCAAGAGCAAATGGATTATCAGAGAAAGTATTTAGAGAAAAAATTACCCAAATGATCATTAACAATGAAACCACATTTGGAATGGGAATTGCAGCGAGCGTACTTGGAAAAAAACATCCTTCAGGAGTATGGATTCCAGATACCCTTTTATCAAATGTTAACAAAGTACATGTAGCAACATTACCCTACGAAACCAAACGCCTCACACAGGATATTGCTGGTGGCATTGCCGAAACAGGGTGCTTGCCATCATGTAAAGATATTGATGATCCTAAATATGGAAACCTTTTAAAGAAATATTTAGCCGCTAATTGTACCGGTGAAACACGTGCGAAGCTTGCTCGTTTTATTGAATGGTTAACAATTGGAGCGGGTGTTCCAGGTTGCATGCATGGTGGTGGTTCTCCAGACGGAGCAAAATATTTAATTAATGCAAAATCAGATATCAATCATTTCATAGACCTTGCAAAAAAAATTGCAAATATAGAAGAAGAATTCGAATGATTAAACGTATTGGATCGTAAAGGTTAATATCCCCCTATTTTTAAACTTGGATCACCAAGTAAAACGAATCCTTCAGAAGTATGAAAATGCCAAGGTTCATAGGGAATTTTATAGGTATCTAAATAGGTACTAATTGCATACGCCCAACATTCTCCTAGATAAGATTGATGCTCTTTTCCGTATCCTTTTAAAAATTGCAATTGCATGAAACCATATCCTGATTCAACACAATCCGGTTCATTTATTCCATCCCCATTTAAATCACCGTATTCACCAGGAGATGCTACTGGAAAACATGTATAACCAACTGTTGCGATACCTCCTCCACCTATTTTTCTGGCAAACCACCATCCTAGTCCTTCTGGGGTTGGTTTATACCCATAGATCCATGGTCGATTAAAGAGACTTACATTAAACATAGCAGTATGACATCCCCCAAGGATTAATATTGGATATTCCTCATTGAAAAACCAGGGAACATCTGTTATATACAGTCCATCCATCCAACCATCAAATGAATCAGGTGGATGTGTCCCCCATTTTACTGGGCTTCCATGACCATGCATATGCATAAACATTGCCCCATTTCCAAGGGCTTCACGCATATGAGCCGGAGTTACATCCATTTCTGATGCATATACCTTCGCATTAGTAAAGTCATCTAGGTACTCAAGTGATTTATCACACACGATTTCTCCTTCAATACCTGGCTCTTCAAAATTATCACCACCAACTAAAACAATTTTTTTCTGCAATTGCATATTTTCATAAGCAATTGTTTTTTGAATAATAATCCGTAATTCAAAGGTATTTCTACAAGGCCAACGACCGATAAGGACCTCAGGATAAAGATCTAATTCATCTTTTAAATCGCCAGTTGATGGCCAATATGAAAAAATACTATCGTTATCAGAATCCCAAGATGAAAAGGAATTATTCGAAGTATAGATATCTGCAAAATATAAATCACTCATAAATTTGGTTTCTTCCGCCCAGGACACATGCACATATCGAACAGGTATAAACCATGATTCAGTTAATCCAGATTTTCTTCCACCTACTAATAGCACATATTTAATATGCCAGGAATCATAAGCATTTTTGATAAAAAATTTTACCTTTTCAGCATCATCTCTTCCCTGAACAGGAAAAATGGAACTATTATAAATCGATTCAAGAGTAACTAGTGTGGTTTGAATACCCTTTGATTCTTTATGTTCAACAAAGGGGTTCAATAAATCAGTAAATTCTTGTGGAGCTAGAATCAATAATGATTCATCTTCTGGATTTGATATCGTTGATTCTACTTGGGATGTTTTTATATTAATTGAAAAATCATGAACAAAAAATACGGTATTGTTTATGATACGGATGGGGTAACAATTTATTGATACTCTTAGAGAAGACCTTCCCTGCGAAATCCCTCTATTAATGGTATATTCATACCAAGTCATTGGAAATGTAATTGATTGTTCCTGGGATGATCGTAAATATGTTGAATATTGTAAATCCATAACCGTCATATCTGGAATGCTAACTTCTGGTGCACATACAATGGGATGAGTAATTTTGCCTACCTCAATTATGCCCAATGGAATAATTTCTATCGAGTCAATCAAAATATCATCTGATAGGACAAACGTTTTCTTATACATAGGAAGCAACGGTTCATTTGGTTGTATTGTAACCGCATTGGCTTCTGATAATGTGATAGTAAAAAAATCGTTATTCTCCAATATAGGATCTGAAAAACAAATCGAAAATGAAAGGTTATTATCCTCAATTTCCTTTGATATCGTTACTGTTCCAATACCACTAAAAAAAATGATGAAGGCCATTAGACCTGCTAGGATTGATTTCATTGATTTTATTTCCCCCATAATTGATATCTAATTTTGT
>CAZWQV010000079.1:0-7201 GCA_964636235.1 uncultured Thermoplasmatales archaeon | reverse complement strand
GTATCAAAAGGATATTGGCCAGGCGGATACGTGTCACCTGCAACTACAACGAAACGATTAAACCACTCTTGATTATATGTTTCAGTTTCATAATGAATTATTTTTTGAATCATTACGGCAACTTCATTTTTATTGCGACATGCCAAACGACCAAGATAGACATCTGGTCTCAGATCAATATTTTTATCTTGAGCACTAGATCCAATCCATTCTCCAAAGTACTCATTGTTATTACTATTCCAACTTGAAAATTCTCCTGATCCATTATAAATATCTGCGTAATATAATTCTGAAATATAGCGGGGTTCCTCATAATCTGATGGCTCATTGTTGTATACATATCTAATGGGTAGTTTTTTATAATCTCCAACTAAAAGAACATAGGTAATGTTCCAATTATCTTTTGCTTGTTTAATGAAATATTTAATTTTTTCAGGATTATCTTTACCATTCCAAAACATTTGATCATAAACTGTAGATAACGGTACTAATATTGTATTGATGCCATGAGCATTTTTATGTTCGACCAAAGGTTCTAATTCATCTTTAAAAATATCGGGTGTGATAATGAGAAGATCATAATTCTGAATCGCTGATATATTTGCTTGTAACAATGGTGTTAATAAAAAACTAGAAATCAACATAAACAAAATGAATATACTTTTTATAATATTTTGATGTTTTTTCATATTTACAATCCCCATATCATAAAAATAATAGTATACCTTATTAATAATATTTTATGTTAATAAATTATAATTTAGGATATCCACCTATTTTTAAACTTGGGTCGCCAAGAAGGACCCATTGTTGTACTGTTTTCGCATCAATTGCATCATTCCACGCAGCGGGGGTGTTCCAATTTATTTGATATTTGGTAAGATAACGAGTTATTGCTTTTCCCCAAACTTCCCCTAACATATCTGTGCCATTTAATCCATATTCATAAAAAAAGGATGGTTCTAGGTAGTCACCTGCTCCACCTTCTCCTTCAAATTTATCTTCTTTTGTCATGCCTAAACCAGAACAACCTATAGTTGCGATTGATCCACCATCATTGATATGTGTTAATTTCCAACCCCAGCATTCTGGGATCCATGTATAGAGATACCATGGTTCATCAAATATTCTTTTTGGATGAACATCAAATTGCAAGTTATGACAGCCTCCCACAACAACGATAGGTAATTTTTCTTTATTATGAAGTAAATTCATAGTCATTGTTGATAATCCTCTTATCCAAGTATCCGCATCATTTGGTGGGTGAGTACTCCACCTAAAAGGATTTGCATGTCCATCAAAATACACAAATCCACATCCTTCGGTAAATGCATTTATAATATCGTTTACACCTTGAAAACTATCATCACTTGTCCATAACTTTATATGATTAAAATTAGTCATATTCTCAAGAACATGCAAGGTATTTTCTTCTCCTTCGTTTCCTTCCCAATCGGGATTTTCAGATTCAGGGTAGGTGTCACCAGCACATACTACGATATTATTGAACCAATCTTTTCCAAAAGTATTATTCTCATATGTGATAATTTTATTAATCATGATATTTAATTGATTTGTATTTCGAACGGCAAGTCTTCCAACATAAACATCAGGATATAAATCAATGTTACTATCCTCTGCTTTTTCTGCTATATCATCATTAATCCATTCTCCAAATATACCATCATTGTCAGTATCCCATGAGGAAAAATTACCATTTTTATCAATGATATCTGCATAGTATAATTCTGAAATAAATTTAGGTTCATAAAATCCTTGTAAAATATCTTGGTTATTAACATATCTTATAGGAAAATCCCGAAAATCACCAATTAACAGTACATAAGAAATATTCCAAATATCATAGGCTTGTTTGATAAAGTATTTAATTTTCTCGGGGTTATCTCGGCCCTTCCAAAACATCTGATCGTAAACCTGACTAAGAGATGCAATTTTTGTTTTTATACCAACAGATTCCTTATGATTTTTTAATTTATTTAATGGATTTATGTATTTATCTGGCGATAATATTAAAAGATTATAAGATTGACAATTGGAATTTGTTGCTTGTGAATTGACTAATATTGGATTTAATGAAAGGATCAATAACAAGATAAGAAAAAAGGAAATAAGTTGCTTATTTTTTTTATTCATAAATAATGAATATATTAATCATTATTTATAAAATTATTTTTTATTTTGATAATCCAAGATAATATTTTTTCTTAACTTTCAAATACTTTGTATCTCATATAAGTTTTATGAATAAGGAATATTGTGATGAATATTGCTATCAAAAACATCAGTTTGGTTTAATAAAAAAGCCCACATATACTGATCGATTATCTTTGGTTTTATTTGATATGGATGGAGTATTGGTTGATGCAATCAGCTCATGGCGATTTATTCATAATTATTTTTCTACTAATAATCAAGCATCTGTAAAAGCATATATTGATGGAGAAATTGATGATCTTGAATTTATTAAAAGAGATGTACATAGATGGAAGATTAATAATAAACTTATTTCAAAAGAATTTCTTGGTACTATTTTAGATGATGTTACTTATATTAAAGGAGCTCGTTATTGTCTTAAACAAATTAATAAATTTAATATTAAAACTGCCATTGTTAGTGCAGGTATTAAATTACTTGCTGATCGAGTAGCCCATGATTTGAACATTGATTATGTTTTTGCAAATGAACTGTTAACTGATAATGATGGATTATTAACTGGGAGTGGAATTGTCCAAGTTCCATTAAAACAAAAAAACAAAGCAGTGATAATGATCAGTGAGAAATTGAATATTAAACCTGAAGAAATGTTAGCAGTAGGTAATTCATGTTTTGATATTCCAATGTTATCTTCGGTTGGAATCGGCGTCGCTTTTAATCCTGAGGATGAATGTGTAATAAAAAGGGCTGATGAAGTGATTAATTATAAGGATTTATCCTTATTGATTCCAATAATAAAAAAATATCTCCATAATTAATTATTATTTTTTGCGTTTCCAAAATGGTTGCTTTTTTAAATGGTTAAATGTTGAAATTAGATCAGAACACTGTTTTTGTAAAAATCCTTTGTCTTTCTTTAAAGTGTTGATTGATTCTTGCAATAATGCAATTATTTGCTCTTGATGTTTTATTTTGTTTTTCATTGGTATGATTTCAATGTTGTATAAATTATTATAAACTTCATCATATACTTCTGAAGGAATATCTTGTATATCTTTATGTAAGTCAAATGTTGATGAAAAATATTGCGTTAGAGCGTCAGTGATTAAATCGTTTCTTGAGATATTTTGCATTTCTATTTTATCATAAAGATCTTCTGTTATCCTAATAGCAATACCTTTTGTTTGCATTGAAAAAAACCTCTAATATCCATCTTAATTTTGTGGTTGAATATAACATGTTATTAATAACATTTTTTATAACATTAATATTTAATTATTCAATTAATTATAAAATTCAGTATTATTCTTATAATAATGAATATTGAATTATATTATTATATATTATATAAACAATTCATTAGTTAAAATAGTAATTGAATTTCAATTTTAGTAAAATAAGGTTTTACAATATGATATTCATGCAATTAAAATTTACATATATCATGCAATTTTTACTTTTTTCAAAAATATTCTTGTTACCATATTTTAAAATATAAAAATAAATAATAATAATAAATTTGTATTTGATTATTATAATATTAAAATAGAATAATTGATGGTACGATATTTTAATTATGGCATTAGAATAAATTTAATATTAACGTAATTAAAAGATAAAAGAGCTTTATTTTTTTTTGATTTAAAACAAAATTATAAAAAAAAATAAGAAAAAAAATATTAAAATTTTTATTAAAAATAATTGGTAAATTTCGAAAATTATATAAATACTCACTTAATTTACATTTTCCAGTTGGAAGGTATACCCGAGAGGGAGAGCTCCTAATTTAATTTAGGGGGGGCTATTAATCTCCCAAAAATAATGAGGAAAATGGAGGTATCTAAAGAAAAATCAAATCTAGGATATATAGGTGATATAAAATGAAAAATATAATAAGAAAAAATATAAAGAAAATATTAAGCGGTTGGATCGTTCTGTGTATGGTCCTTACTGGTCTTGTCATGACAACTGCACCTTCTGTAGTTGCAGGTTGCTCTGATTGCACAGAAACACCAACTGTACGAATTTATGGAGAAGAAGCTGCTGTTTACCCAACACATTCATTTACTGACAATACACCATACGCTCAGAATTTTATCTATCTTGATGAAACACAACCATTTGATCCAGGTGTCATTCAAAAAGATAGTATTACATTTAATGCAGCATTTTTAGATCATGACCATGGTGTAAATGCACAAGGAAATGCTGCCGAAAAAGTGTTCTTACGAGCTTTTTATGAACCAAACTATTGGCATAGAGAGGATGCAGTAATGTCTGCCTTTGGCGATTATAACCTTCGTCCAATTTTATATTATGAAGATGGAGATTTCAATGCAGTTGTCACTGAAACAACATATCTTTTAACAAACCTTGAAAGAGATCCAATTGTTGGTTATGCAGATAACACAAGAATGGTTTTACCATATGCTTCTGCTGATCCAACAATTCCAGGTATGGATGTTAGTGGATTAGTAGATGTTGTAAGTTGCCATAACAGAAATACCCCAATGTGGCTTACTGATGGAATGATTGCAGTAGAGAAAGAATTCTATGTCCAAAACTATGATCTTAGCAATCCAAATAATCTTCCACAAATGACCTTTATGGATCATAAAATTACCATTATGGATTTTGAAGATAATGTAATGAGTCCTTCAGGTATAGAAGATGACAAATTAACATTTAAAGTTGAATATACAGGAAATCCGGATGGTATGGAAGAAAATTTTGGAAAAGATAAAATATATGAATTCTGGGAAGATGATTTCTGGGGACAACCAACAAAAGTACATTTCAATAGAGATAATCAATATCTTATATTCCCACCTGACGTATCAAATCCAGCATATAGATGGTACTTACGTATCGAATCAGCAAGTCCAACCTTTATCAGAATATCTCTAGGTCGCTATCTAGCTGCGGGAGAAACTTTCTATGTGGATGGTGTTCGATATGATATGCCAGCTGTTTATGTTGATCAAGGCTGTGGATTTAAATATATTACACTTCAAACTCCAATGCCAAAAGCTGAAGAACCACAAACAAAGACAACCTTTGTTGATGATTTTACACATGTAACATCACAGTATCTTTATAGATTAGAACGATTAGAGCCGGTATGGATGCTATATCCATTTAACAGTGAACATACTATGGTTGATGATATTGGTATCGAAAAATTCTATTGGGATGCTGATTGTGATAACTGCCCAGATAAAATTGTAGATGATTGCTGGGAAATACCAACCAAAGGAATTCTTATCGAAGATCCAGTTGGACCACTTGAATTCTGGTGGGTCAGTGAACAAATTGAAGAGCGTTTCAATTCAAGTCTTACTGAAAGATTACGAACCGATTGGATTACGCCAGGTAGAGCAGATATACCACCTGAGTATCCAATGGAAAACTGGTATTGGTGGAATGTCTATACTCAACCAAATGGATATACGGAATTCTATCTACCTGATCAAGAAATGGTTGGAGACAGCTATGATATGGATGATATACCTGAATGGTATGAAGACTTAATAAATTATGATCTTGTGGATGGAAACGAATATCTTATCACAGAATCATATATTGCACCAAATTCAGATGTAAATTTATATGGTGATGATGATTGTAAAGACGAATTCGAACATGAAATCTTTGACCGATGTTGGGAACTAATCGCAAATTATAAACCATTAGACTCAATGTATGATAAATTTGAACAATATTATCAATGGCCAAGGATGGTTTATGAACATGATGCAGTTGACGGAAAAGACCTTTATGTCAATGAATATGACTGCCAATGTAATGATGATTACGATGCAACTGTAAGAATTTATGGTGAAGATGACTACTATTATCCAACCCATTCCTTTACAGGTTCAAATGATGATTTCTATAAATCAGAAACAGATCCTTTCAATCCAGGAATTATAGCAAAAGATAGTATTACGTTCAACTCTGCTTGGTTAGGTCATGATTATGGTGTAAACGCACAAGGAAATGCTGCAGAAAAAGTGTTCCTACGATCATTCTACGAACCAGATTACTGGCATCCAAAAGACAATCTTATGGATGCGTGGTCCCAATCAAATCTATTACCTGTAGAAGAATTCAATGCAATTGTCACAGAAACCACCTATTTCTTAACCACTCTTGATAGAGAACCAACAGTTGGTTATCCAGGAAATACAAAATTCATCCTACCATATGTTTCAAATGATATTTCTATTCCAGGTATGGATGAAGCAGGATTAGTTGATCTTGTTGATACACGACAAAATTCACCTGATTACTTAACCGACGGCGGAATCAAGGTTGAAAAAGAATTCCTTTTCTTAAACTATGATTTAAACAATCCACCAACCATGGAATTTATGGATCATAAAATCAAGGTCCTTGATTTTGAGGATGGAGAATGGGATTCAAATGATAAACTCTTAATTCAAGTAGAATACACAGGTAACCCTGAAGAAGAAGGTATCGAAGATAACTTTGGTAAAACCGAACTATATGAATTATCAGAAGAAGAATACTTCATGGGTCCAAGTAAAATACCAGTTGAACGCTACTTCAACAGGGATAACAAGATGAAAACAGGTGCTTTATTTGATGAAACCGATCCCGCATATAGATGGTATCTACGCGTTGAGACCGCAACAGAACACACCTTAAGAATATCACTTGGTCGATGGCTTGTCGCAGGTGAAACATTCTACGATGATGGTGTCCGATATGATATACCTGCAGTCTATGTCGATGGACAATGTGGATTCAAATACATAACACTTCAAACACCAATTCCAAAAGCAGATGAAATCGGTCAAGACAAATATGATTATGTAGATGATTTCAGTCATGTCACATCACAATACCTGTATAGACTTGAAAAATGTCTCCCTGTGTGGGTATTATTCCCATTTGATCAAGATCACCGTATGATTGATGATATTGGCATCGAAAAATTCTATTGGGAAGATGATTGTGATGGCTGCCCAGATGAACATCCAGTGGATTGCTGGGAAATACC
>CAZWQV010000078.1:0-7313 GCA_964636235.1 uncultured Thermoplasmatales archaeon | reverse complement strand
CTTTATGCTGGTTCAAAACCAATTTTTGTCGTTGATGCATATACAAAACGCCTGTGCAGCCGCATTCCTATCGATGTTGATGCCTCATCCTATGATTTAATACAGCGATATTTTCAAGAAACAATGGAAAAACAATATCCAAGAAAACTTCTTCCATCTATTTATAATGAATATCATGCTTTTATCGTTGAATTAGGAAAACAATTCTGTAAAAAACAAAAGCCTTTATGTTCAGATTGCCCTCTTAAATCTTTATGTGATTTTCCAAGGTAATTACAGTAATTCTTGTACTTTTTCTTGTACAATTTCTGCAGGAATATCCGGCAGAGAAATAAGTTGGGTGGTCCCTAATTGTCCTTTCCCAGACATTTTAAGGGTGATAAAACCTGCACTTTCAATATCTTTTAGATAATGCCAAAACATGGTATGGGCCCGTGGGATCTCATCAAATTCCTCACAGACCAATGCATATGTTTTTTCCACCTCGCCGGTGTTAACATAAGCAGTTTGATCATTTCTCAGTCGTTTGGCTATGGCATGAAGGGTAAGGAGTTGATGTCGCTCCAGATTTCGCAGTTTGGTTTCTGTTACCACTGAGTATGTTTCTGCTTTTGCAGCTCGTACATGTTCGGGCAGAACCTGCTTTTCGTGCCTGGAGTCGGCAGCTACTCCTGCTTTCCATAATAATTCAATAGCAAAACGAGCATCCCCCCATTCTTCAGCAATATCTGCAATCAGATCGATGCTATCATCTTGTACAATACCTGGTGTGAAGGCAAGCTCAACTCGTTGTTGTACGATATCGTAGAGCTCCTGGCGAGTGTACTTTCCTAGATTCACCACATTACTTCGTTTAAAGGTACTTAATGCCGCCTCATCAATCATGGTGAGTACATTTTTTTGAGAAACAAGCATGAGTGAAACAGGGGTTTTAACTTGCGAGGATTCATCTGAAAAACGAGTAAGATCATAAATAAGATCAGATCCGCTTTTTTTCAAAAGAGCATCCGCCTCATCAAACACAACCAACAGTTGTGCATTTCTTCGTTGCAGCTGTTTTCGCAGTACCTCTAACATCTCTTGAACTGAAAAGCCTCTATCTGGAAAACGGGAGTCAAAATGATTTAAGATGCCCAATAATGCCATGGCATCGGTTGATCGTTTCCGGCAGTTAATATGTATATATTCAATAATGCTTCCTTTGGATCGAGCAGCAGATACGAGTCTTTGGCAAAATGTTTTTGCCATCACTGTTTTTCCAGTTCCAACCGGCCCATGGATAACTGCATTTTGTGCAATATTATTCAATAATGGTTTGAATAACTGCGCTAGCATTTGTAGTTGCGAGTCTCTATGAAGTAATTTATTGGGAATATAATCAAAATCAAGGACTTGTATATTCTTAATGACTGATGATGAAAACAATTCATCCTCTATTATATCGACCATCGATATCCAGTATAATGTTTTCCGGTTAAAACTTTATCCAAGTTCACCGAATGTATTAAGAGCAATGTTTAACAATTATCAAAATTAACTAGTAAAAATACTAAAATACTTTTAACCTCCTATTTTTCAATTTCACCATAATTTAAAGAACTTCAAATCCAAAGATCATTGAATATGACGACATATGATTTAGTAATTCACCTAGTAATGATAAAAATTATTTATGAAAATTAGAGATTAGACAATTTGATTTTAAATAACATATTTCATCTTTTGAATATTCATTTAAAATTAATTTCTTCAATTCTTCTAAATTATCCCTTATCCTCAATCCCTTTTCAGATATTTTATAATAACTTCCATCATAATTGATAATTTTAAAAAGGATCATCTCCTTCAAAAGATTAGAAAGAAGAGTTCTATTAATCTTCCTTGAAGTTAGTTTTATGATGTCTTCAAAACTATAATTTTTATCTTGTTCAATGCTCATTATAATCGGACACGTCCATTTTTTTCCTAAAAGATAGTATAGTTCTAAAACTGGACAATTATCATAAATTTCATCAGTATTTATCATTATTTCCAGTACACAATTTTGTACTGATATTTAAATAATTCTGAACTATTTTTGAATAAAAATAAACTAGGGTGGAAAAAAATAATGGATTGCGCAAATCTAGGAACATGTGCTTTTTTTAAGAAATACCAATCGGACGTAAACATGAAGATGGCTCTCGAAGGATTCATCAACAGATATTGCAAAGGACCAGAGCAGGGAAATTGTGTACGAAAAAAAATCAGTAAAGCATTGGGTGGACCAGATAAGGTACCAATAAATATGATGCCAAATGGGATGCCATTAGCAGGAACTACAAGAGATGGATGGCCAGATGAAGTACTGGCAGTTGTCTAAAAAATCGAATTGGATTTAAAATATCCATTTTTTATTTTTTTTATAAAAAATTATTATTTTTTCTTTTTTCAGGTTATATCATAAAACATAAGATGATATCTATTAGCAATATTTGAAGTTAATTTTATAAAAATAAAATACGTATAGCTAAAAATAGCTACAAAAATTTAACAACACAAACATATTATCCATTGTGGGCATGGAGGAATATACACTTATTCAACAATCCTTGGAGTTTCTTCAACATCAATTCAAAGAGTATTATCAAACGCATCCCCCTCTGCTTCCTGATCGATTTAGTCGAAGGGAATTTGCTTTTATGTTTTTTGGCGGAAAAGGCATGCTTCGCCATCTTTCATTTAACAAAAAAAAGGAGTTTCAAGATTTCCTTCAGAGAAAAACCCCATCTCATTGTTATTATTCAACAGCATATTATCAATATCCTGATGCTCAAAAAATGAATGATAAACAATGGATGGGTGCTGAACTAATTTTCGATCTTGATGCGGATCATCTTCCAAATGTTGAGTCTATCCCATATGAAAAACAATTAGAGATGGTAAAAGAGGAATTTATTAAATTAATTGATGATTTTCTATTGAAAGATTTCGGTTTTGAAGAAAAATATTTAGAGCTATATTTTAGTGGTGGACGAGGCTATCATTGTCATGTGAAAGACCCTGCTATTTTACAACTGGATAGTGGAGATCGAAGGGAAATTGTGGATTATATCACTGGAAGAGATCTTATGGACAATATTATCTTTCATGAGTTTTCCACCGGTATAAAACAATATCAAGGGAAAACGTATGCAAGTGGAAAGAAATTGGTGATGCCATCTATTGATGAACCAGGTTGGCGAGGTAGAATCAGTCGTGGTCTAATTGAGATATTAGAAGAGATAAGAAATAGTGATGCTCCCATTGAAAAACTTATGGAATATGGAGTAAGCAAGTCCACTGCTGAGAAACTTTTACAAGATTTATCACAGGAACGAATTAATAGAATCAAAAAAGGACAACTGGATCAAACCAAGACAATCCGAAAGTTTTTTTTAAATAATGCACTGCGTAAAACCGCAGTTTCCTTTTCTAGTGGTGAAACTGATGAGCCGGTCACCTGTGATGTGAAACGATTGATTCGTCTTCCGGGTTCATTGCATGGGAAAACAGGTTTTTGTGTTACAGCCGTTACCCTTGATACATTACCCACGTTTGACCCATTAGTTGATACTGTTGTATTATCAGATGAACCCGTACAAGTCGAAATCCGTTCATCACAATCAATAACACTAAAGAATCAATCATTTCAATTATCAAAAGGAGTGCAAAAAGTTCCCTTATTTTTAGCAGTATTTCTAGTAGGAAGAAAAAAAGCATTTATTTTAGAAAAAGGGTATACTGGGAAGGAAAAGAGGTGATTTGGAGGGGTATTTGAATGGGTACTCAAATAAGATAATAATTGGGTTACTTTCCTTCCCAACCACAGTTTACATAGTTAGAATATGCTATGCATTTAAGAGGCTTTTTTGCACCTGAGTATCCTTTTATATATGCACGTGATGCTATCCATTTACATCTAAGAACATAAAGGATTTTTTATTTGGAAATATTTATATATCATGATGAAAATATATTTTATACATGTTGATACTTTCATTAACCTTTGCTTGTTGTTGCTGTTGTTAATATTACTTGAAAGTATCACTAAATTTTTAAAAGGATTTATTTTTTGGTGATGTTAGTATGGATAGAAAAGAACCTGTTGGAACCAATGTACTTGAGCTGATTGGAAACACTCCTTTAGTAAGGATAAATAGATTGAACCCAAATCCAAATGCGATTATCTATGCAAAATTAGAAGGAAATAATCCCGGTGGAAGCATTAAGGACAGAATCGCCCTGAGGATGATTGAGCAAGCAGAACGAGAAGGAAAATTATGCAATGGAAAAACAATCATAGAACCCACATCCGGCAATACCGGCATCGGTCTTGCCATGGTAAGCGTGGTGAAGGGATACGCGATTGAAATTGTGATGAGCGAGGCGGTCTCTCTTGAACGCCGGAAAATCCTTCAGGCATATGGTGCAAAATTAACCCTTACCCCCGCTGAACTGGGTACTGATGGTGCGATTTTAAAGGCTCATGAATTAGTAAAAAATAATCCTGATAAGTATTTCATGCCAGATCAATTTTCAAATGAATATAACAAGATAGCCCATTATGAAACCACGGCTCGTGAGATCATTCGACAAACTGATGGAAAAATCAATCATTTTGTTTCTGCCATCGGCACTTCTGGAACCATTATGGGTGTGGGTAAATATCTCCGAGAATTCAACCCACATATAACTATTTCTTGTGCTCATCCAGTTAAAGGGCATTATATCCAAGGTTTAAAAAACATGGAAGAGGCAATTGTCCCATCGATCTATAATCCAACAAAAATCGACAATCAGATCATGGTTGATACCAAGGATGCTTTTGAAATGACCAGAAAACTTGCTCGTTTGGAAGGGATTTTCTCTGGGATGAGCAGTGGTGCAGCTATGATTGCCGCTATTGAAATCGCAAGAAAAGCAAAAGAAAATGATATCATTGTGGTTATTTTCCCAGATAGAGGTGATCGATATCTTAGTACATCTTTGTTTTAACCTTTCTTATTAATCAAGAGTGAATATGAGTTGAAAATTTCATAAAATATAAACATATCATGTGGATATTTAGTACTCATGGTCCTATCAGTTTTTGATACATATCCATCAAATCAAAACCTAAAACAAATCGTCATTGTATGTTTTGCATTTTTTTTTATAGCAAATATTTCAGTTAATTATGCTTTTATTGCATCAGGTTATCCGGTTTCATTTACTGAAAGTCAGCTTTCATTCAGTGGCGAGGAGATTAAATCACATTATGCCATGATGACTGATGAACAGATCACCCTTTATCTTTATGCTCAAATCGTTGATTACGTATTTATCATATCATATGTTCTTTTGATTTTTTATTTAGGTATCTATCTGGGAAGGTTACTTTCTGAACATAAAAGATTGAAAACCACCAGTTATCTGATTGCAATTGCGGGTATTGTTGCAGGCGGTTGCGATATGATTGAAAATGCATTTATCCTGCTGATGATAAAAAATCATGGGACCTTTCCAAATATTTATGCAATAGCTCATTCATATCTGGCCCTGGTAAAATTCACATTGATGGGCGTGTCGTTGGTTGGTTTTATTGTGCTTGGCATGCTTTATCTTTTAAGATATCGACCAAAAAAATTCCAGCATCGTAATAAATCAACGACATAAAATTTATAAATACTGTTGAATTTAAAACATATGTGCGCATCATATGAGAAAGTTAGTTCTTTTCTGTATAATATGTATTGTTTTGCTATCATCTATTCATTCAATAGCCGTACCACAACAACAGACGCTATTAATCAATTTATTTTATCAAAACACAAATGGAATGATAAACCATTTTGGAGAGATGAACTGTGGACCTTTGCCTAATTTACAGGTAACCGACGGTGTTGATCTCACTTCTCAATATCAGCAGATTGGTATTGATTTTATTCGTACCCATGATTTCAATGGACCAACTGATATAAGTACGATTTTCCCAGATTTTGACCAGGACCCCACTGACCCAGCTAGCTATAATTTTACCACCAGTGATTATCATATCACCAGCATCATCAATGCGGATTGTAACGTATTTTATCGATTTGGAGAAAGTGCAAGCAGCAATAAAAGTCTTCGAATGCCTCCATCTGATTTTGATAAATGGGCAACTATCTGCAAGTATATTGTGATGCATTACAATGATGGTTGGGCAGAGGGATATCATTATAATATTTCCTATTTTGAGGTTTGGAATGAACCAGATCTAAGTGGTTTCTGGAATGGAACTGTTGAACAATATTATGAGTTATATAAAACTACAGCTGAGACTTTAAAAGCATATAATCCTAATTTAAAAATCGGTGGGCCTTGCACATCATCTGTTTATAATGAAAATTTCACCATCCGCTTTCTACAATTCGTTAAAGAACATCATTTGCCATTAGATTTCTACTCATGGCATATGTATGCAAAAAAGCCTAATGATTTATTTCTAGGAGCATCATATATTCGACAACTACTTGATGATTATGGATTTGAACAGACAGAAAACATTAACACGGAATGGAATATTGATATTATTAAACCACAACGAGACAAAGACAATGGCTTAAATGCTGCTTTTACTGCTTGTACGCTTACCTCTTTTCTTGATAGCGGCCTTGATTATGGATTTCGATATCGAGGAACTCAAGATCATAATCGATTGAATCGCTTTATCGGTTTTGATCTTGCATTATTTTCTTATGATGGGTTGTTTAAAACTCCTGCTCTTTCCTATTTAGCTCTTCAATATCTTGCAACCGATTCACCACTTCGGATTAAAACGCCCGTTATGGATGCACAGAATGGAATCACCTATGTAGCAGGGATATCTGAAGATAAAAAAACCATGAGCATCATTCTGAGTAATTTTGAGGCAGATGATCAAGAATATACGATTACCATGGATGATGTACCATGGAATGATTCCTATCAACTTGTTCAATATGTTATAGATGATAATACCCATTTACAAATCATGGAAAATATTAGTTTTAATGATGCATCATTTATCTATACCAGCACCTTACAAAAATCAACAGTTCATTTTCTTAGAATAACCGATACAGAGCAATTTCCTAACGAAGGACCAGACGTTTTAAAAATTCCATTTCTATTAAAATTACGGTTTTTAGATCCCATCCGAGCTATCATTGGTATCATTTTAATTACTATTGCTTTTGGCTAAATCTTTTTTATAATAAAGTGTGTTTATAGAAGGTGTATCTTCATATGCATATGTAGGAATTGCTTCAGCCATTGCTGTTTGTGCATCC
>CAZWQV010000077.1:0-7384 GCA_964636235.1 uncultured Thermoplasmatales archaeon | reverse complement strand
AACTATTGATAAGTATCATATGAATGAGGGTCATGCTGCTTTCGGTACTCTTGAGCTTTTCCGTCGTTTTGGAGATATTGAAAAAGTAAGAGAGCAATGTGTTTTTACTACTCATACCCCTGTTGCAGCAGGCCATGATCAATTTGAGTTAGGACTTGCAAAATCAATGATTGGAGATTTACTACCTGATTCTTTTTTAAAAGAAATCACATTTGATAATAAATTGAACATGACCCGGCTTGCTTTATTCTTTAGTCATTATGTTAATGGTGTTGCAAAGAAACATGGTGAGGTATCAAGAGAAATGTTTCCAGGTTATGAGATTGATTCCATCACCAATGGAGTTTACAGCCTCAGATGGGTTTCTGAACCATTTCAACTATTATATGATAAACATATTCCTGGTTGGCGCTCAGACCCTTACATTTTAAGAGCAGCATTTGGTATAGACAAACAAGAATTATGGGATGCGCACATTGATGCAAAAAAGAAATTGATTGATTTTGTAAACAACAGATATAATGTTGGAATGAATTATGAAAATTTCACCATTGGTTTTGCCCGGAGGCAAACACCATATAAACGTCCTGATCTATTGATATCTGATCCAGATAGATTAAGAGAGATTGCTGATAGAGCAGGCGCTATTCAGATAATTTATGCAGGAAAAGCGCATCCAAAAGATCATGCAGGCAAAGATATTATTCGCCATATTTTTCAAGCGAAAAAATCAATAAATGGCAATATCAAAATTGCTTATGTTCACAATTACGATATCACGATAGCCAAATTACTTACGGCTGGAGTTGACCTGTGGGTAAATACACCAAGAAGACCTATGGAAGCATCAGGAACGAGTGGAATGAAAGCTGCTCATAATGGTATTCCTCAATTTAGTACGTTGGATGGTTGGTGGATAGAAGGAAGAATTGAAAATATTACGGGGTGGGCTATTGGTTCTAGAAAATCCAATGAAGGGGAATCTGATGATGATGCTGATAGAAGGGATCTATATGATAAGCTTGAACATGTAATTATCCCAAAATTTTATGCTGATAGGGACAACTGGATTCGCACTATGAGAAGTTGTGTTGCCATTAATGCATCATTTTTTAATACCAACCGGATGGTTCAGCAATATGTGTTAAATGCTTATTTCATTTAACATGAATATATACCTTTTTGTCTATGCATAACTTTCCTTTAATACATTTTCAATTACTTTGGCTTTAGATTCATCCATTGTAACGGGATTGTTTAATAGAACTTCGATCTTTTCTTTTAGTTCCTTGATTCCTAATCCTTTTTCTAAATAAGCATCTCCAAGTAATTTACCAAGTGCCTTACTATAATCATCCTCTCGTCCGGTCAAAAAAGCAACAGGTATTGATTTTAATTTATTATGTTGTTTCATGGTTTTGAATACTCGCCATCCATTCATTTCTGGCATTTCAATATCTAATAAAACCAAATCAAAATGATTATACTCTAAAACGTTTAAACATATTTCACCAGAATTAACATAAATAATAGCATATTCAGGAGAAATTTCTTCAAGACTCTTTTTTGTCGTCATTCTCATTACTTTTGAATCATCTACTATCATGATTTTTTTCAATGATTATCCCACCTCTATCATCATTTATAATAATTATTTTAAAAAGATTGTTAAAAAATTAATTTTAAACCCTGGGGAATTAAACAGAACGTATATAAAATAATTAAGGAAGGTCGAAGTTATAAAAGGAATCTATAAAAGCAATTGTTTGAGATAATAATCTTCCTTAAAAGGGGGTTTATTTCCTTTGATATCTTCGATCCATGCACGTAAAATTTCAGCTACACTCCATGCCTGGTTAATACAACCTCTTGGTATATAGGGACTGTCACCATCAAATATCTCAAAAATTGAGCCATCCCATTGATCTCCAAAAACATGGAACATGGGATAGAGGAATTGATCATATGCTTGCTTTCGTTTTATTTTATCATACTGGTGTACTTTTACAAATGCTGTGATGAATGGGCCAAGAAGCCAAGGCCATACCATTCCATTATGATACGTAATATCCTTATTATAGGGGCCGATATAAACACCTTTATACTGTTCATGGTCCTTTGAAAGTGTTCGAAGTCCAAAAACGGTAAGTAAGTTTTCATAAATATCTGTAACAATCTGCTTTTGCATTGGTGTATCGATCATGGTGTGATCAAGAGAAACCAAAAAAATCTTATTTGGTCTACAAGAAGTATCTTTCGTGTCGATGACATCGTATTGATCCTGGTATTGTTGCAAAAATGATTGTTTTACTTGTTGTGCAAGAGATAGATAATGATCTGTTTTACCTAATTTTTGTGCAAATGAACTCATAATACAAAGTGCATGATACCATAATGCTTGTATTTCCACTGCTTTTGTTGATCGAGGGGTTGGATAATAATCTCCAATCTTTACATCCATCCAAGTTAATCCAGGATCATGGGAGATAAGGAAATCATCATCCATATGAATATGATGTAATGTTCCTTTTTTATAATAAGAGATTATTGATTCAAGTGTGGGAAAAACGGAATGTAAAAAGGATTCATCATTTGTATATTTCAAATATTGATATATTCTATCGATATACCAAAGAGATGCATCTACTGTGTTATATGCTGCTTCTCCTGATTTATCATCATATGTATTTGGTATTATTCCCTGATGACAACTTTCATTTAAACAGGATAAAATCTCTTTTGCAATAGAAAATCTATTTGTAACAAGGGTAAGTCCAGGCAAAGCAATGAGGGTATCTCGACCCCAATCACTGAACCAATGATATCCTGCAAGAATTGTTTTTTTATCTTTTTTCTGAACAATAAAGCTATCAGATGATAAGACCAGTTTATCCAGCTGAGAAGAAAGATGCGCTTGATTTATGAGCATTTTTCTCCTATTTATTTCGTTTTCATAACATAGCTGTGGATTTTTGATAGGTGAATCAAGTGATAAATAAATATAATAGGTAATAGGATCGGTAATTGTCTTTTCAAAAAAACCAATATTGAGAACAAAATCATCTGATGCATCATTCCTCATCCTATCAAGATCATATGAACGATATTCCCATTTTTTATCTTGATGATATTTCATATCAAAGGTTGAAATATAGAGAGGAAATGACACATTATTTGGTTTTATTTTTACAAAATGATCATTTGGTTCAATATCAATATCAAATTGTCCAGGTTTATCATGCACTGAATAGAAATGACGAGAGGTTACCAGCGGATAATGATGTATTGTAATAGGTTTGTTTGGTATGATATCATATTTTATTCCAGTTGTGTTGTGCTGATGAACCATAAAAAAGGTTTTTTGAAAGATACCTGCATCATTTTTATATGTTAATGTTGGAAGAGATGAGAATGTAAATGTTTTTGAAGAATAATCCAATGGATTAAACTGGTTATTAGCCCCTATTGCATCAAAAAGATTTGAAACATATACCCATCGGTCAACCGGTGGATTAAGACTGGCAATTAAAAGACCGTGATATTTGCGTGTGGTCGAATGATGGGAGGAGAGCGATGCAAAACCACCCAATCCATTTGTTACAATCCATTCTCTCAAATATGATACCCTCATAGAATATGAAATAATGATTAGTGAGCATATGATACATAATTAATCAATATCATTTTGTACACAGCTATGTTTAAAATCCTGTAAAATGTTCATATAATTAATAAAACCATCATATGGATTATCATAATGGCTGAAATAACTATGAACTTGTCCATCCTCAAATCCTTTAGTTGAAATATAATAGAGATGATCAGATGTCTGTAATTTTCTCCAAGCATCAAGTTTTTTAGGGTCATTTTCTTTTTTTATTTGTTTTCCCAGATCTTGCAGCTCCTGAAAACAAACCTGTTGCATATTATTTCCCAGCCAAGTGGAAACATCTCTATCTTCATCTGCCCAGGAAATGGCCCATGGGACATCAATTGTTCCAACTGGTTTATATCTATCAACTGCCTCACTGACAGTGACAAAATCCATGTGTTCATGATTAAGAACATTTTCTGGAAGATGCCTTAGAAAATCAAAGATACCGGTATCCTCCCAATGATGTTCTCCAAAGGTTTCATAATCCATGAATAGATTAATGAGATCACCTTGATTATGAGCCATCCAATATGCATATTTATCAGCAGTTAACGGAAAACCAACCCAACCTTTTGCTGAAAAACGAAAACCAATATCATCGCTTAATGAATAATTCCGTAATAGTACACTGATATCGGCATTAACAGGCTTATATAAGTAATTTGAAGAACGCCATTGAAGTACTTTTTTTGTTCCTTCGGTTATTATTCCTTTATATCCCATATCTGCTACTTTCTTTGCAATGCGATTATCATAGATTGCTTCTGTATTTCGAAATACTTTGGGAGTTACATTGAATAAATCTTTTACCATGTTCCTATGTAGGACGATTTGTTCTTCAAATTCTGTAAGATTTTCATAAAGACCTGATAATGAATGAAAATACGTTTCTTCTATAAGATCAACAGCACCTGTTCCAACCAAATCCTGAAAACTTTTAATGACTTCAGGCATATGCTTTTGACAATACTCAATAAATGTACCTGTTAGACTATATGAAACTCTGAATTTTTTATCATAATCATCAATCAATTTCAAAATTAAATTATTTGTTGGCAAATAACATTTTCTTGCAACTTTTTCAAATATCTTTTGATTCAGATGATCATTAAAATAATGATGTGGATTTGAACAATTACCAATATTAAACACTGAAAAACGATTTAATCTAACTGGTTGATGAACCTCAAAATAAAAACAAACAGATGTCATTTCACATTACCCCTTGATATGCTTGAATGGTTTTATGTGCTACCCGATCCCAGGTAAAAAAGTCCATTTCTTTTCTTCCTTCTTCGGATAGAGTGGTATGTAATACATCATATTTTAAAAGAGAAACGATCTTATTTGCCATTTCATCGACATCCCAGAAATCAACTCTTAGACAATTCGTAATGGCCTCTGCTGCACCAGCAGTCTTTGAAATAATGCAAGGTGTTCCCGCCGATATTGCTTCAAGTGCAGTGATTCCAAAAGGCTCACTTACCGATGGCATAACATACACGCTTGCAATTCTATATATATGTTTTACTTCTTCTTCAGTTAAAAGACCTGTAAAAATAACGTTGTTTGAAATACCTAAATCAACTGCTTGATGAATCAATTTAGGGAGCATATCGCCCATACCAGCAACAACAAATTTAGGAGCGATATCACTATGATCAATAATTCGTTTGGCAGTCTTTAAAAAGAATTCAGGTCCTTTTTGAATGGTTAGTCTTCCTAAAAATAAAACAATGTCCTGTTTGTTACCAGAATCTAATGGGTACACCGCATTATGAATAACCTCAATTTTATGATCAGGTATACCATATTTTTCAATTAAAATACGCTTTGTAAAATGGCTTACAGCAATTACTTTATCAGCTTTTTCCATTCCTTCTTTTTCAATATTGATGAACCATTCATTTGGATATAACCATCCAGCCCTATCATATTCAGTTGAATGAACGCTGACAATAAGAGGTACTCCTAATTTTTCTTTTAATTGAATGCCTGCCTTCATTGTCAACCAATCATGACAATGAATAACATCATAATTTCCTTTCACCTTTTTTACTATAATATCATTATATCTATATACACTTTCAAAAAAGGATCCTGCAAGTTCAGCATCTTCAGGTCTATCATATGGATAAATTGTTGTTTCACCGACCTCAATTATATTAAGATTGGGTTTATCACTTGCAGCTTTTTTATTTGTTTTTGGCATATAAAAGTCTACTACAACATCATTATCAGCAAGACTACGTGTCAACCCATAACAATGGGTCCCCAGTCCCCCTGTTTTAAATGGTGGATATTCCCACCCAATCATAGCAACTCTCATAGCACGACCTTGGATTAATTAAACTTAGCCTAATTTTAAAGAATACTCTTGGTTTTGTTGTAACTCGATTTTACCTTCCCTTGCAAGCCATCCAAGTGCAGTATAAATTTTACGTTCGTCGGCATCCGTCAACTTTACAAGCGTCTCAATATCTGCTTGTTCCCAGATATCAAGAATCTTATATACCTTTCCTGCAGTTGTACCAATTTCATCAGTTAAATTTGTATTATCTAATTGATATTGATTGTCATATTTACTAATTTTATCTTCTCTTGCAAGCCATCCGATTGCAGCGTGAAAACTTCTTGCATCTAATTCTGTAGTACCTTTGAGAGAATCTTCTGTTTGATTACCTTTCTCGGAAAGAATTTTCCAAATCTTTCCTGCATTCTTTCCAAACTCAGTAGTTATTTTCCTCACAAGCATCCTCCGATACAAAACTCATAATATTTTTTTACATTATAAGGTTATCTAAAAAATAAATCTATTTTTATTGCCATATCAATCATTTTACATCTTTCATTATAATGTATTGTTAAAAATTTTTTTAATAATATATAATTAAAAAATATCATAATTTAATCACAAAATTCCTGCATACGTACCTGCATATGCAAATGCATATCTATATAATCATGCACCTACACATAAAGGTAATAAATTACATAATTATTTCTTTATATATCCTAGTAAATACTTAGATAATAATTGGATGGGATAAGGGATGCAAAAATTAAATGAAACAAAACAATGCAATGCAGCAATTGGTATTGGTGCAATGGTTGTTTTTATTGCGATTGTTTTTGTGGCAGGTGTAGCCGCTTCGGTAATTGTACAAGTGAGTACTGATTTGGAAAGAGCTACTCTGACAACAGGGCAAGATACTTTAACAGAAGTTGCTACAGCCATTAAGATTGATGGAGTTGAAGGTATGAATCAATCCGGTATTATTACAAAGCTTGCTATTGAAGTGTCCACAAGAGCTGGTTCGCCAGATATTGATTTAGAAAACGCTCTTATTGAAATATCTGATTCAAGTAAAAAAATTGTCCTTGAATTTGGATCCTCAGCATATGTTAATGCATCAAGTTTAAATGGCAATATGTTATCGAATGGTAATTTCGGAACTGCAACAACATTTGGTATAAATGTATTACAAGATGCTGATGGCTCATGCAGTTCATCAACACCTATTATTAATTTTGGAGATCATGTGTTTTTAGGAGTAAATGTTTCTTCTGTTTTTAGCGAAAATGCAGGTCTTCTTCCCCGCACAGATGTATTTGGTGAAGTAATTATTGAAGAGGGTGCTCCGGGATTGCTTGGATTTACAACCCCTTCAGCCTATTCAGAAGACATCATCGAGCTGCAGTAAATCAAAATGAATGAGGGGTTAAAAG
>CAZWQV010000076.1:0-7386 GCA_964636235.1 uncultured Thermoplasmatales archaeon | reverse complement strand
CTATTAAAGGGATCATTTTGATGCCAGGTTGTCAATACCCATCCTTCTGTTGGTGTTGAATTTGCTGGTGGCCATTGTTCAAATAATGAGTTAGTTTTTTCATCATGTATGATTTGTTGTATATCAGATCTATGTTTTTCTATGATTTCTTCAGATACATAATTTATATTTTGTATTCTGAGTGATAGGTCAGTTGTTACTATTGAAAGAAATAAATCTTTCACATCTGATGTGATCTCGTTTGGACTGGTAAATGAATAAGCAATAATTGCGGGTAATTCATAATAACCAGAGACAATCATGAACCCATGAGGGTCTAACTGGAAATAATATGCTAACAATTTTCCAGTTTCGTTTGTGATCATCTGAGTTTTTCCTTTATTTATGGAAAAATCAGTTTTATCAAGTTGTATTAACTTATCCGCAATAATTTTTTCTGCTAATTCATTTGATATTTCTGTTAAATCAATTCCTGGTTCTTTATTTGATAAAACATTGTTGTTTATACTAATTGATATCAAAATCACACAGGTGAAAATGGTTATGAATGAGTAATGTTTTGTTTTTTTATTCAAACGCTTTGCCCCCTTTAAAATAAACTATAAATAAAATTCATATCGAATATAAAAAGTTTTTTTAATAAATTGTAACCCTTTATCGATAATTTACTAATATGTATAATAAAGACATTTGTGCTATATCAACAACTTTTTTGTTTCACTCTTTTTAAGTTTTGTAATGCATATTCTTTTTTTAATTCCTCATAATTAAATCTAATATTCTTATGGGCTATAAGATTGTCATTACACGTCCATTCTTCACAGGTATCTACATATGATACGTCTTTATCTTTTCGACTTTTTTTTAAAAGAAAATATTGCATACAAGTACCATTTGTTAGCCCATATGCATAATAATATATGCAGGTGTCGCATATTTTTTTATGGTCCATATAATAAGATAAGATGTTCTATTTTATTATCATTTGTCAATCTAATTCTTTAATAATATGATTTTGTGAGTAAAATATTTATAGTAGTGTTAACATCCCCAAGTTGAGGTAAGAGTGATATAACAAATTAGGATAAACTTTTTTTAAAAAGCATCTCATCCTTTCATTTTTTCCCACCCTCCTTGTTTTAAAGTCTCTTACCTCGCCTCCCTCAAATAAAAAATACGTTTTTTAATGATATCAGTAAAAATTATATTTTAGTGAGAGTAAATTTTAAATATGAATTATATATAAAAAGTTCATTCAATTAATTTTTTGGGGGTAATTGAATTTCAAATGGTTAACAAGGAAAAGAGGCCGGCAAGATAAAGAAATTGTACTATTTAAATGATAATCTGGAAGAAAAGAGAATGATGTGAATAGCGATGTATGGAAAAAAGGTGTATTATCAACGAATAAAGATACTGTTCATCCTTTTATTTATCGTAGCAATCCTACCTCTTTTCACAAGTCAAGTTAATGCACATCCTCCAGAGAAGATGACCTTAACATATGATATAAACACAAAAATGTTAAACGTGACCATTACCCACATAGTAAAAAATACAACCGAACATTACATAAAAACCATAACGATCGAAAAAAATAATGTTCTCATATTAACCAAACAATATGATTCCCAACCAAGTACAACATCATTTACCTATACATATCCAATAAATGCTATAGGTGGCGATGAAATAACAGTTACTGCTTATTGTATTATTTCTGGCTCATTACAGGAACAATTAATTGTTCCTTTTTATGGACAAAATCAGCCTCCTGAAAGCCCGACGATAAGTGGGCCATCTCAGGGTAGGATTAATATTGCATATAGTTTTACTTTTTGTTCAACCGATCCTGATGGAGATAGTATTTATTATTGTGTTGACTGGGGGGATGGCGGCCAAGAAGTTTGTATCAGACCATATCCTTCAGGTGCTTGTGTCACTATTGAACATGTGTGGACCGAGGAACAGACATATAAAATTACAGTTGTAGCAAAAGATACAAAAAATGCTGAAAGCACCCCTGCAACTCATAAAATAACCTTACCAAAATCAAAAACATATCAATCCTATCAACCTTATGATATTTTATCAAATCTTGATAACAAAATTGACTATAGAATTACTATTCACCATCATTTGGTTAAATTCTATATTGAGATATTCAAATTCTTTTTTACAAATATCAATATAAATACATTACTATAATCATTTAAAAATACTTCATTTTTTATGCAATAACTTAATATTATAGTTCCTATTTTCAATAGTGGGGATAAATAATATGAAGATTCGATCAATATTAATTGTAGGTTTTCTTTTTTGTGGCGCCTTTGGTGTTGTGAATACCGGATTTGCAGATTCAATGAATGAAGTTGATTTTGATCCATTAACAAATATAGAGATTACTATTGATGTTCTAACTATTCGTGCTCTTGATATTATTGAAAATGAAAACCCTGATTTTTTCATTAAATTGAATATAAATGGCCAAGAATACCAAAGCGATATATGGACAGATTCTGAGTATATTAATGATACTGATTTTTCATTGACAGTTGATGTTCCTGATGATCATGAAAATGTGACAATTATTATTCAACTATGGGAATGGAATACAGATGAACCACAACTTTGCGATATTGGAGATGAAACAAAAGATGTTACAATTACATATAACATCAAAAATGGACATTGGTATGGTGATGACGAACTTGGTGATATTAGTGGTTATGGACGATTGAATGGTTGTGATGATGGCAGTATCTATGAAAATGAACTAGATTGTGAAATATGGTTTCGTATAACTCAAAATGATTATGATAATGATACGTTACCATACTGGGTTGAAACAAATCAATACCACACGGACCCAACTGTTGATAATACTGGTGAAGATGCTGATCAAGATTTGCTTCCTATAGAATATGAATTTTTCTGGGGATTTGATCCCTTCTTATCAGAAGAACATAAAGTGGATGATTATGATAATGATAGTCTTACAAATTATGAAGAATATTTAACCAAAACATTTGGAACTGATCCCTATAGAAAAGATGTACTTATAGAATATGATTTCATGGAAACCGGACCAAATGGTGATGAAAATATTGTACCACCTCATGCAGATGATTTATTGAAAAATCCTTACCATCGAAGGAACATCGTTATCCATGTTAATAGGGATGAAATGATTCCATTTGATGAAGATGCTGGCATTCAGGAAGTATTTGATATTTATAATAATTATTTTGTTCATAATGATCCTGATAATTGGAAAAGAAGTGTATTTCATTATGGTCTTTTTGTCAATGAATGCACTCCACCGGGTTATGGATTTAGTGGGGATGTTTCTCCCTATTGGGGTTATATACCTGGAACAAATGGATTTGTGATATCCTGCAGACAAATGGAGCGTTCATCTATACGGGATTCTAATACCCTTGCCTATACATTTGGATCAGCTATCATGCATGAAATGGGGCATAATTTTGGCATTAGAAATGGAAATCCACCCGGTTGTGATAATAGAGGATGTATTTACCCTTGGAGACTACCGTTTTGGTTATATTGGAATTATAAAAGTATCATGAACTATCGATATACATACAAGATATTTGACTATTCAGATGGAAGCCATGGGACAAGAGATTTTAATGATTGGGCTGAGATAGATCTTACCTATTTTGAGATCCCAGAAGAATAATATATTCAATATATTACCTAAATAATTTATAAAATAGAATCAAAAATATTATTAATATTAATTAATATATTTTACTTGATGAAAGCTATAAAAAAGATAGGTATGGTTTTTCTTATCATTTTTTTATTCTTATCTAGTATCACTCATACTGCTGTTTCTAATCAACTATTCATAGAAAAACAAGAGATATCACAATTAATCCAAGTTAATAAAAATGATATATCAAACGAATCCTATGATCTGTTGATTATTGCTCCAAAAGAATTTGAAAAAAACATTCAACCCTTGGTGAATCATAAAAATAATAATGGTTTAAAAACTAAATTGGTAACCATGGAACAAGTCTATGATAAAACATACTGGCAAGGACGTGACAATGCAGAAAAAATGAAATATTTCATAAAAAATGCTATTGAGGAATGGAATATTCATTATGTCCTTTTGATGGGGGGAAGGAAAACACAAGGGATTAAGGAGACTTGGTGGATTCCCGTTCGATATAGTGAACTGGAACGGCCTTATGAGGATTATCCTGAACACAAATATCTTACTGATTTGTATTTTGCAGATATCTATGATGCCTCAGGTAATTTCTCCAGTTGGGATACTGATAATGATGGTAAATTTAGTGAATGGTATGAAGGTGCTATAGCTGAAGATAGAATTGATTTATATCCTGACGTTGCGGTAGGAAGAATTCCTTGCAGAAATAACAGGGATGTAAAGATTGCTGTTGATAAAATAATCAGATATGAATCAGGTGATTTTTCAGATTCATGGTTTCATACCATGATTGTTGTTGCAGGAGATACATATCCTGATAAAACCGAGTACATTGATGGTGAATATTATACTCAGTTAGCACTTGATTATATGCCTGGTTTTAATCCTGTTAAATTATGGACTTCTGATGGATCATTGGAAGATCCTTGGGACACCGTTCAAGCGATGAATCAGGGATGTGGCTTTATTTTTTTCTCAGGTCATGGAAATCCAGCATCATGGGCAACTCATCCACCAGATGATGATTCAATTTGGATTGATGGAATGAAAATACGATATATGCCATATCTTACCAATAAAAATGAACTACCTATCTGTATCACAGGCAGTGGTTGTTTTAACAGCATGTTTAATGTTAGTCTTTTTCATCATCCCTATTCAGTTTATCCAATACCAAAGTGTTGGAGTGAAATGATGCTGCTTAATCCTCACGGGGGAAGTATTGCAACTATTGGATCCACTGCATTTAGTTATGAATCCTCAGATGTCAGTAGTAATCGTGGAGGTATAGAATGGCTTGACATTCAATTCTTTAAACAATACGGTATAAATCATATTGAAACTCTTGGCGATACTTGGGCGAGAACTATCGCAGGTTTTCTTGACACATTTGAGATCAATTGGAATGATAAAGAGATAAACGGAGATGCAATTCTCGTTAAAAACGTTCAACAATGGCTCTTAATGGGTGATCCCAGCCTGCAGATTGGTGGTATAAACTAATTAATTGATATCAGTTTGGAATTGTTTAATTATTTAAAAAAGAAAAGAATTGAAAATGCTGTAAAATGAATTCAAGAAGAGACCATTGAACAGCTTTATTTTTTGAAATAGTAACTTCTAAATTGGCCCATAAACTTTCTTTATCATGATTGTCTTTTGCTTTTGCTCGTAAGAAATAATCATCCCTGCTGGACCAAGTATGGCTCTGCTCAATAACTTCATCAGATGCAACCGGGCCGATCCAATCGGTTGTTTCACCATCACCCCAATCAATCATGATATACACTTGATCATCTTGATAATCAACTGTTGAAAATTGATACGTATACTCGGTATCTGGTTTTCCCATATCAGGTCCATTTATTTGGGGGGGATCAGGTGCTTCATCTTCAGTTCCGAATGAAATATCAAGGGTTTGAAAATCAAATGAATAATATTCTCTTCCATCAAAAAGAATGGAGCAATCATAATCCATATGCATATTAATTCGGAATAATCCATTGGGTCTTCCAGATGGAGCGCCCCAACTGTTCAGCATGATCCAATAATCATTATCTTCTCCTGCTTCATCATGATAACCGACGCACAATACCCCATGTCCACCGCCTTCTTCTTCATTGAATTCTGTCCCACAATCCCAATCTAAATTATAGACTGATGTCTCACTATCACTAGACCAAAAATTACTGAAATCTTGACGATACTCTAGATCAGGAAGATACCAGCTGAAATAGACGCCTTTTTGCTGATGAAGAATATTTTTAATGTTTTCAATTGCCAGCTCTTCAGCAATATTATGAGTTTGGATGGTCTCTGGATATATTGCTGATATAGGATAATTTGGTTCTTTTTCAATGCTATCACATGGTGTGAGACATTGCGCGTATTTATCTTTCCATTCAGCATTCGTGTTAGACCAAGGAATTGCCATATCGGTATATCTATAGAATCGGGCAAAAATATCTAAATTTCCTCCTTCACAACACTCTGAGCCGACATAGGTCCCACATGAATTAATATATTGAACAGATAGTCTATCATAAATTCCCTCTTGTACATTCAGGGCAATTTCAAGAACCGCTGTTGCAGGCCATGCCCAACAATTACTACACCATCCCTGATCACGCTCATCAGCAGTATACTTAAGTAGATGTAATATATCAAAATCTTCTGTTTCTGAAATGGTAGTGTGTAAGGATCTATCTATGCACGCTAAAGCTGCTTGTTGATAATCAATTGTCCATTGTTCTACTAGATTTTTATCAACTCTCATGACAGGATAGACACTTATTTTGTTAATGGTTTTTTCATTATTTTCTGTTATTTGTTGATCAAAGCCGATGTTTTCTGATAATTGATTCTGGTAAGAAAGTACAACGTTAGTTGACACAAGACAACTGATTAGGATTAGACATATGATGGTAAAAATATTTTTTCTCATTCTTAACCCTCATATAATTATAAACTAGATTTGCATTAAAAACTTTCGTTATATGAATGATACATAATTCAAAAAAATGTTATAAATATTGTAATTTTGTAAAAATATTAAGATAATGATTTAATCTTTATGAATTTATTTTGTCATATAATATAATAATAAAAAATAATAAAAATAAAAAAATTAATGAATAATCAATGGAAGCTCTCCTGAAAATGAGTCGAATATAGTTGGAAATGGTTTAATGAAAAACCCATACATCAGATAATAAATGATTTGGACTGGTAACATACAAAAACCTCGTAAGGCCCATTTTCGAAAATGGTTTTTTAGATATGAAAATCCTTCTTCTGCAGAGGTTATATGATCATTATTTTCATCATATTTTTGTGCAAAAGCCTCTGCTAACATGGTTGTTGGTGTTATTTCTGTATTAAGCAAGGGTGCATACCAATGTAATCCAAGAGCATTTGGCATGGTTCCCATGATCACCACTCTATTTTCTCCTTCTATTCCAGTTTGAGCAATTTCAGGGTTGATATTATTATTCACTATTCTCTTATCTAGAGATTGGTTTTCATCAATGAAACTTCCGCTAAAGCAACAATCAAAAACCAAACATGAACCTTTGGCATCGATTTTATCAATTTCTGCATCTAATTCTTCAATTGATATAAATCCATTTTCATAACCATCCCATGGATAAATACCATAGCTTTGACCATCATATGTT
>CAZWQV010000075.1:0-7480 GCA_964636235.1 uncultured Thermoplasmatales archaeon | reverse complement strand
TGTATCTTCATATGCATATGTAGGAATTGCTTCAGCCATTGCTGTTTGTGCATCCTAGGTAAAAAAAACCCATATAAAGGCATGTTGTGTTCATTGTTTTGAAGCTAGGAGGGAAAAAACGTTAGGTTTGCAAAAATTCCAACATCCCATCTGGATGACCATCCCACACGTTTTTCCCTTCAAATCCTTTTCATTGAAATATCTAATCAATTAATAAAATTTATTAAAAAAATTATTTATCATTCATTCTTGAAACAAAATACCTAACATTTATCTACCCATTTTCTATGTGTAGTATTTGGGGTTTTTCAATGGATGATGAAGAATTTGGTTATATTCAATTAAGAAAAATTCAAGAAGCGGAACGAAAAACACCATTGCTTACAAAAATTCATGATAATTTTTATGAAAAAGGAATGAATCATCTTCAAAAATTACAAAATAGGCTTGAACTGGAGACCAAATCATCTAGAAATATGATTCTTCATGATCAAATCCAAAGTATTGAAAAGATTTTAAAAAGTATTTATGAACTGCGAGAAAAAAAAATCATTCTTTCAGCTATGGCAAAAGCAAGGGGGGGAAACCCATCTGAAAAACATTTTTTAGAAAGTGAACTTGGCCTTTTCAATCAGTTATATGCATTGCTGATGGAAACCAGAAAACAAATATTTTCATCAGAAATTGAGGATTTAGATAACGAAATAACAATCTTGAACGAGGAAGAAAAGAAAACAAAAAAACCCATCGATAAGATTCCTTCAAAAAAGGACAATAAAGAAATAAAAGACCATACAATTATTCGATTAAAAGATACTATTCCAACCTTTATTGGAACAGATTCTAAACAATACAGCCTTCATGAAGGTGACATTATTAGTCTTCCAGCTCAGTTAGGAAAGATGCTTGTAAACAAAAACGTTGCAGAAATACTAAATATATCATAGAAAAACAAGAAAAAAACCCTTATTTTCAATAAGTATTGAAGGAAAGTTTTTTAATAATTAATATTCTTCCCCATCAATACGATTCAAATAATTATCATATGAAAATATTGTGAAATTTCAGAGGTACAAATATGCAATCATTAGGTAGACATATCATCGTTGAATTTTATAATTGTTCACCAGAAAAAATCAATAATGTGTCTCATATCGAGCAAAGCATGTTAAAAGCAGCAGAGCTTGCAGGCGCTACCATTATCAATTCAACCTTTCATCATTTCTCTCCATTTGGAGTATCTGGAGTAATAGTTATTGAGGAAAGCCACTTAGCAATTCATACGTGGCCAGAATATCAATTCGCAAGTATCGATCTATTTACCTGCGGAGAACTAGTTAATCCCTGGATTTCCTTTGATCATTTAAAAAATGAGTTTGAAGCGGAACATTCATCAAGTATCGAACTGCAACGTGGTCAACCACATTTATTGAAAAAAATAACCTTAGATAAACCTGATGTTCGTGATCAAGCCAGTAAAACAGATAGGCAAATTACCTATCAACGATCCATATGGTTTACCGAACGGGATGATAACATAGCATTATCACTTCGGCATACTGGTGATATTTTATATTACAAACAATCAGAATATCAAAAAGTTGAGATCATTGATTCCCTTGCTTATGGTAAAACATTGATTTTAGATGGGATGATCATGACCACTGAAAAAGATGAATATGTATATCATGAGATGATTACCCATATACCCTCTCTTGTTCACCCCAAATTAGAAAAAGTCCTCATTATAGGTGGTGGTGACGGGGGAGCAGCCCGTGAACTGCTGAAACATGATACTATCCAACAGATTGATCTCGTGGAAATTGATGCATGTGTGATTGAAGCAAGTAAACAATTTTTACCAGGTATTGCGTCTTCATTTTCAGATCCGAAAGTAAACACGATTGTTGATGATGGCATCGCTTTTATCAATAACTGCGAATCAGAACAATACGATCTTATCATCGTGGATTCCACAGATCCAGTAGGCCCTGCAGAAGGATTATTCACCAAAACGTTTTATCAACAGGTGCATCGTTGTTTAACACCAAATGGCATTATGGTAACCCAAAGCGAATCACCAACCTTTAACACCCATGTTTTTCAGGAAATTCAACAGTGTTATAAACAGATTTTTGGAAATAACAATGTCCATCCCTATTTAGCATATATTCCAACCTATCCATCTGGAATGTGGAGTTTTTCATTTTGTTCAAAAAATTCGCTGCATCCTATTCATGATTTAGATAAGCAAAAAGCAATGGCATTTACAAAACAGCATCCATGTAAGTATTATACCGCAGATATTCATCAAGCAGCTTTTGTCCTCCCACAATTTGTACAAAATCTTATCAATACTAAAAAGAAAATGAAAAATATCCTAAGCAATTAATTGATACTCATTGGCCATCTGTTAATAGTGGTCGTATTTATGTACCAATTCAATGGATGAGTTGTAGGGGGAAAGATTATACGACTTGACTGGTATGTCATAATGGATAGCAAAGAGATGAATAGATGATTAATGAAAATATATCATATAAGAGAAACAAAGGATTGTTAGTTTCTGTGATACGAGGAAAATCAGATATGGTAACAATTATGAAAGTTATTAATACAGAAATTAAGAAAGGTGAACTTCAGCCAATTGATATTGATAATATTTTGGATGAGATTTATGTAAAGAGCGTTAAACCGTTTTCACCTGAACGTGATGAAGTCTTTCAATCATTGAAAAATGAGATTGATAATATACTGGATAAATCATCTGATGTGTTATATGATTAATAAGAATGGAAAACACCATCTGTAGCTTACCTTTTTATATAACTTCCTTATTACCTTTCAAAATCAAATAATTATATTAAAGGGTTTTAGTATGAAAAAACCGAGGAAAATAAAATCATATTGTATGCATTGCAAAAAACATACAGAACATGAAGTACATCGTATTAAAAAGAAGAAAGCAAGCGAGATGGCTCAAGGACAACGTCGCTTCAGACGAGTAATGCGTGGATATAGAGGTTTTCCTCGACCTAAGCCTGAAGGAAGAGAAAAAACAAGTCGACGTATCCCTATTAAACTTACCTGTGTTATTTGTAAAAAAAGCCATCAGCCTCCATCACAACGAGCAAAGAAATTTGTGGTAGAATAAGGATGATTATATGAAGAAACCAGAGAGTAAATTTGTTAAAGTTCGATGCAAAGATTGCGAAAATGAACAAGTGTTATTTAACAAATCAAGTACCGTTGTTTCCTGCCATATCTGTGGAAGTAAACTTGCCATTCCAAAAGGTGGAAAAGCAGAGATCACAGGTGAGCTTTTAGAAACAATTGAATAAAAAAGTCAATATGAGTACATGATTATGTTAAAAAAAGATTACCCTGAAGAAGGAGAATTTGTTATTGGAACCGTTATCAAGGTTCAAAATTATGGTGCTTTTGTTACATTAGATGAATATCCAGAGCGAGAAGGATTTATTCATATCGCAGAAATTGCATCTGGCTGGGTCAAACGGATTAGAAATCATATTAAAGAAAAACAGAAAGTAGTCTGTAAAGTAATGAGTATCGATAAATCAAAAGGCCATGTTGATTTATCACTAAAACGAGTCAATGATCATCAAAAAAGAGCAAAAATAAAAGAATGGAAAAACAACCAAAAAGCAGCTCGATTGATGAACATGCTGGCAAAAGAACTGGATATGACCATTGATGATTGCTTAAAGGAATTTGCTGATGATCTGATTCAAAAATATGGTTCTATTTACGAGGCATTCGAAGAAACCGCATATGATCCTGATAGCCTTGAAAATGAAGGTTTTATTGGCTCATGGATAGAGCCATTTAAACAAATCGCACGTGATAACATTCTCATTCAATATGTAGATATTAAAGGATACATAGACATTCGATCTTGGATGCCTAATGGGATTAAACAAATTAGAGAAGCATTGATTTCTGCGGAAGAAAGCGAGTATGATGATGTAACCATTGAAGTGCATTATATTGGAGCACCACATTACACCATTTCCGTTGAGGCACCCGATTATAAAATCGCTGAAGAGGAAATGAAAAAAGCAGTAAATCGTATTGAATCTATCTTATTAAAAAATAATGGTGAAGTGATATTTCATCGAAAGATGGATGAATAAATGAATCATTTATATTATTGTCATCATTGCCAACGATATACCATGCAACCAATATGTCCAGGTTGTAAATCAAAAACAATTGAAAAAAAACCACCTCGATTTTCCCCACAGGATCATTATGGGATATATCGAAGGAAATTAAAGAAACAACAAAAAGGAGAATAATCATTTATGGATTTTGTAACTCATAATTATATCGGTAAGCTACCAGAATTAAAAGACCCTATTTTAATTGAGGGGCTTCCAGGCATTGGAAATGTTGGAAAACTTGCGGTTGAACATTTAATTGATAAAATTAAAGCAAAGAAATTTGCTGAGCTGTATTGTAAGGATTTTCCACCACAGGTATTCATCAATAGTGATGGAACCATTGAACTGGTGAAAAACGAGTTTTACTATTGGAAAGCAAAAAAAGAAAACCAACGAGATTTAGTATTGCTCACAGGTGATTACCAAGGTCTTTCATCACAAGGGCAATATGAACTGGTGGATAATATCTTAGCATTATGTAAAAAACTGAGGGTGAAAGAAATATACACTCTTGGTGGATATGGCTTGGGTCATGAAATTTCCAAACCAAAAGTCCTTTGTGCAACCACTCATAAGACCCTGGTAAAAGAAATGAAAAAACATGGTGCCGTATTTAAGAAAAATGAACCTGGCGGCGGCATTGTAGGTGCAAGTGGTTTACTACTTGGCCTGGGAAAACTCCAAGGCTTTAAAGGAGTATGCTTCATGGGTGAAACACCCGGCTATTTGGTTGATCCTAATAGTGCCAAGGCTGTGCTTGATATTTTAAAAAGTATTACCAATATTGATATAGATTTATCTGCTCTTGAAGAAAAAGCAAAAGAAATTGAGCAAATCGCCCAGCAGTTAAAAGAAATTGAAACGGGTGGAGCAGATAAAGTAGAAGATTTAAAATATATCGGATAAAAAATCTTATTTTCTTCTTTTTCTTTTTTTATCCTTTCAGATTTTAGTATAGATAATTTTAATAATAATAATCGCATATTAATTTTGGTAAGACTTGTACCACAATTGCTTTTAAATATGAAAGCAAAAAGAAGACAAGTGATTACATATGGACATACTTACAATAATCTTGTTGTATCTGCTTATTAATGTGATTTTAACCCTAGCATTCTTAATTTTTATTCCAGGAAAAATGGAATCGATGCCCAGATATGTTTCACTTATGCTGCTTCTTGGCCTTCCCGCCGCTTTTGCCTATGTGGGTATTGGTGCATTTGTCATGATCATAAAATTATTTCATACCAATGGCAAAAAACAAGATAGTTAATAGTATTTTTTTATAAAATCAACATGTTTATATTCAATCTTTTTATTTCTTTTTCATTGAATTATTCATATAATTCAGATGGATGAATGTGAGGATTTAAATAAATGGATTTAGTGTGTACTAGATGTAATGATACGCTAGATATGAATGAATTTCTTGGTACCCTAAACCATCCCTTTTGTAAGGATTGTTGGGATAAAACTTGGAAGGGAAAAGAAGAAACATTTGTTTTTTCACTTTTTAAAACCAATGATGAATCTGACATTCAAGAAAAATTGTTAACATCACAGTAAGATAGCTTTGTTAAATTTTGGATATTTTGACCATTTCACACCGGGACTTTATATATGATTATTTTAGGAAATATGTATTATATACTTCCATAGGTATAGAAGGAACCGAATGAAATGAGTGAAAAGCAAAAAGCTGATGGTAAAAATATTCTAATGCTTACTACTTTTTATTATCCTAGTAAAGGCGGCATTCAAACATACACTAAAAAAATAACTGAAAATTTAATTAAACTTGGAAATAATGTGACTACTTTTGCTATAGCTTCTAATGGTGTCACAAATCTTACTACTTCAACTTGGTTGAAATTATATAATAATAATGAAAAAATAGTCTGGTTTCATTTATGTAAAAAATATGATGATATATTTGTCTCATCCTGGTTTCCAGCAGGAATTCTTGGCATTCTTATAAAAAAATTACAACACATCCCCTTGTTTATTGCGGCTCATGGAAATGAAATACTCTATCCTAAAAAATATCCTTTTATGAGATATCTGATGCGATGTTGTTTTCGACATGCAGATAGAATCTTTGCAGTGAGTAATTATACCAAGGAATTACTTGTAAAAGAACATATCAATGCAGAGAAAATAATAGTGGTTCCAAATGGAACCAATCCAATTCGTTTTAATCCTGATGTAAACTATGATGCAATTATCAAGGAAAAGCAATTACTTGATAAAAAAATCATTTTTTCTGTATCAAGACTTGTTGAAAGGAAAAATTTTGGTATTGTTATCGAATCATTAATTGAGATTTTAAAAGAAATTCCCAACGCAGTTTATGTCATAGGGGGAAAAGGACCCATGCAAGCACAATGGGCTCAATTAGCACTTGAACTTGGGGTAGAAGATAGGGTTATCTTTGTGGGATATATCTCTGATGAAGATCTACCCAAGTTTTATGCTATGAGTGATGTGTTCGTTCTTCCCAGCATCGGTCTGGAAGAAAAAGCGGATGTAGAAGGGTTTGGCATCGCATTTTTAGAAGCAAATGCTAGTAGCGTACCTGTGGTTGGCGGTCGATCTGGTGGTGTAGAAGATGCTATTGTCGATGGAAAAACAGGATTTTTAGTCAATCCTACGGATAAAAAAGAAATACAAGCAGCTATTATCAATATACTAAAACATCCAAAGCTCGCTCAATCAATGGGCACGTATGGTAGAAAAAGAGTTGTTGAACAATTATCTTGGAACAAAGTGACCGGAAAAATCTGGACATACATGCAAAAGGAGTCTGAAAAGTAATGCCAAAGATTTCTGTTGTTATACCAACCTATGGTCGGCCAGATAAATTACTACAATTATTACATAGACTTGAAAAACAAACTTATTCAGATTTTGAAGTTGTGGTCATTATTGATGGGGGAGAAACTAATATTGATGAATACAAAAAAAAGTGTCCCTATTCTATACAGGTTAAGAAAATAGAAAATAGTGGGTGCAATCAGGCAAGAAATGTTGGAATACAAAAAGCAAAAGGATCTATCATTGCTTTTACTGATGATGATTGTTTACCTGACCCAGATTGGTTGGAGAATGGTATCAAGTATTTTGATGATGATACTATTTCTGGTATTGAAGGATATATTTACTCTGAAAGAAAGGGTGATGCTACCCATAGAACCCCTCAAATAACAGAAAGAAAGCATAGTATTGTCCGTGGTAAAACCGCTAATATGTTTTATAAAAAACAAATCCTTGAAGAAATTAGAGGATTTGACAAGGAT
>CAZWQV010000074.1:2130-7584 GCA_964636235.1 uncultured Thermoplasmatales archaeon | reverse complement strand
ATAGTCAACAATCCACCCGTATTCGATCAAATCACAAGTACTGTCGGTGCTGTAACAGGCGATATCTTACTTACATCATTAGATACACCAGACTATAACGGTGCCGGTATTGGTTTACGAATAAAGGTTAGAGAGTATGATTTCGATTATTTGGGCGTCCACGATACTGGTAGCTACAAAGTCATTTCTCCCACCGGCTTAGGTGGTAAGAAAATACTTGCTATATTCGGGGTAGTGGAAGCTGTACATGGCTACTGCACTCTTGGCGTATACGATTACGATATAGGTACACAACATGCCTATATAGCCGTATATTATGATGCTACTAACGATTGGTTGGTGTTGCATCCTGTAGCCACTACAATTAGTGCATCACATCTACAATCTGGAAGGGTGGTAGTATTGTACTCAGATTAAGGCAGTATTTTACGTTTATTAATAGGAGTAAATATGGTAGATCAAACCCTAAACCAAGCGTTGACGGACGTTATCAATTCAAAAGAACATCTTGACCGTGCGAAGACTTACCTACGTGTAATGTCGGAAGCGGGCCAAGATGTTTCAAAACAACGCGCCGATATCGCTGCGCTTGAAGCGCAGCGTCAGAAGTATATTGATGCGCTTAAAAACAACGGTGCGGTTCCTGTATCTGCAAACCCACCAGAATAACAGTATAGGCACATCATGTCCTGTACTGTAAATGTCGGTGATCGCCTAAAGGACGGGCGCACCGTATCCATATTCAAATACAACGGTAAACCTATCACATATGACCCGTCATATTACGTAGTGGTAATCATTGACCAAGAGGGAAAGACCATATGTACAACTGACGGATTTGCATTGTCCGATTCTACGGGTTGTGATGCATGGGAATCACTCCCATATTGCAGCGATATGTACGTTGAATATCAGAAAAGCGGAATCACTCATGATAATCCCGGTACCGGTGAAAGCGGAAATACGTCAGGAATACTCGATAAGATAACTTCACTCATTTCTACATTGAATGATGTATTTTCCGGTGGATTATTCAGCGCTCTTAAAGATGCTGCTACAGCATTACAGACATTACCAAATACACTTGCAAGTATCATCAGTGAGATTACCGGAAGTCAAAATGATATATTGCAACAGTTATCAGAAACCGCAAAGGAAGAGACTGCCTATCTTGACGCTATCAATACCACTATTGGTACAACGCTTGTAAACACTGTAAAAGATCAGACCGCACAACTTGTGCAAAGTCAAGACAAGATTGCATCTGCAATAGAGGATTCTGGCAAGCAGGTATCTGAAGCTATTAAAACCGCACAACAGATGCAGATACAAGCAGCTAAAGAAGAGGGAGATAAAACACGTAAGGTAATGACTGAAACGTCAGACCAAATAACTGATGCTATACGTAATGCTGGTAGCAGTGTTACCGGTGCGGTTGGATTACTAAATGTGTCTATACCCGCTGCTATTCTTGCCGGTAATACGGAATTGAGCGGTGCAATTGCCACACTTTCCGCTGCTGTAGAAAGTGCCGCTGGTATAGTCAAGCTAACACAAGCGGGACAATGGGCGACAGTACTTAAATGGGTTGCAATTATAGGTAGCGCTTTGGCAATACCGGCAATAGCAGATTTCGATAAACTGAAAGGGCTGTTTTCGGAAGCTCTTATATGGCTCGCCGAACAACAGTTAGACGTATCCGAGAAAATGTATCTAAAGATACGTCAAAAGGGATTGCAGGTATAGCGTATGTTCTGGATTGCATTTGCATTACTTGCAGGTATCGGCGGTGCGGGTCAATTTGCGCTTGGCATGGCACAATTGTATCCTCCATTTGCTGCATTACTTGCACGTCAAGCGTATGCTAAAAACCCCGACCTAATTGCAACCACCGCCGATCTTATACAGCAGCGGTATAAAGAGATAATAGACGATGCCGACTATTTTCGACTAATGGCACAAGCGGGATACAATGAAGTCACCGCCAAGCAGATGTATGATGCTGCAAAGTCATATCTTACTGGATATGATTACGTGTCCATCTGGCGACGAGGACTAATAGATGATTCAGAGCTTGATACTAACCTTACGGCAATCGGGTATGATAATCGTCAGAAAGAATACATAAAGAAAGCTACACTATACTATCCATCTCCAAGTGACGTTGTATCATTCGCGGTGCGCGAAGTTTACAAACCCGATATCGTTGCAAAATATGGGCAGGATCAAGAGCTTGACCCGCAGTACTTAGAGGATGCTGTAAAGAGCGGTCTATCGGAAGACTTTGCTAAGAAGTACTGGGAAGCGCATTGGCAATTACCGTCCGCTATGCAGGGATATGAAATGCTGCATCGTGGAGTAATTGACGATGCAGACTTAGAGAAGCTTCTTGGTACTCTTGACTATATGCCTTTTTGGCGGTCTAAACTGAAAGCGATATCATACAACCCATTGACCCGCGTGGATGTTCGACGAATGTATCAAGCGGGAACAATCGGAAGGGATAAGGTACTTGAAACTTACAAGTCATTAGGATATGACGATACGAACGCACAGTTATTGACCGAATGGACGATTACAGAATACGCCCCAAAAGCTGCAAAGGATATCACCGGTACCGGGTTGGTACTTGGAACCGACAATTATATATACCCGTCCGAATCACTGATTGTCGATTCATACAAGCGAAAACTCATTCCAAAAGAAGCTGCAAAGCTTGAACTGCAACGCTTGCACTATGCAAACGAAACCATCGACCTATTACTTGACCGTGTAGATCAACAGTTAAAGCAGGATCAAATTGACTTCGAAGCGGACGCTATAACAGACAAGTATCGTAGCGGTGCGATAGATGAAATTGAATACAGATTGGAACTTACACAGCTTGGCGTACCAAGCGAGATGCTTGACAGTGTAATCAGCAGGGAGCTTACACAAGCAAAACACCGTGTCAAGATGCCGTCAAAAGCGGACCTTGATAAATGGTATAAAATCGGGTTGATAGACGAGGAAGACTATCGTGGTAGTATGCGCATAATGGGATACCGTGATTCAGACATTGACTTGTACATTGCAGAAATACAGTATGATAGTCTATCGAAAGAGCAAAAGGATCAACTTGCCGGGGGATAAAACAATGGCCCATAAGACAGTGGTTCACTTTCGAACTGCGCATACAGTAGAGATTGCCAAGTGTGGGAGTCTTCTATCCATAACCTTTTACGGTCCATATCGGGGCGTAACTCTCGGACGATATCCTCAAATTGGTTTATCTTATCCAAAGGCCAACTATTGGCCAGAACTTGCCTCCATGTGCGAGGCGCTTTACGGGTCATTTCAAGCAGCTTACCGCTATGCACGGCAAGTTCCATTAAAGGAATAACAGATGGCACACCACGTAAAGCGGTCTTATCGCCGATTTGGTAAATACCACAACCGGCAATCATTCCAGCGCCTTCGCATTCATAGGACAGATTACCCAGTCTTGTATCACGTTGGAAAGGTAATTGATTGGATGATATCACGCTATCTGTATGGACAGCCCATATTGACGGGTACAATCGTTGCAATTCTGTTATTCTTACTCTTGTCTCGGAGGTTATAACAGATGCATAAATTGGATTCCAAGAAGAGCCTGCTTGCCAGTAGTAATCTTTATCAATCAACTGGACAAACTTACCATACAAGCTATTCATTAGAATCTTTACGGTATGATAGGCCAAAGCATCGTCGCCGTTCTTTAGTTCTGCTTTCAGTTTGTACAATCTGTCTATTTCTGACCTGTAGGGATATTCTTTCTTATCCACGTGCAACCAGCAAGCATTATGGATTTGTACGTCCGCCCCGTTCGCAATCAGATAATCATATTCCTGTTTTGTAATGACCTTACGGAAAGTGCCATATGGATACGTGTTAACGTAGTATCGTTTGACTGCTACGGGCGACGGTAACGTAACAGGTATATTAACAGTACAGTCAATGAAAGCGTAGACAGCAAAACGACGATACCTATTAGACCATACAACACGTGCGCTATCCAGATTAACAAGATTACGGATAGAATAAGGGTAAGCACTCGATATGTCATACTCATAGAAATAACCTCCACCCTTCTTTGTTACTTCAAACTTTCCGCCGTTATAAGATTGCATAGCATAGTCCAACACGCGCCTATTATTGTTCCAGAAATAGCCAACAGAAGGATGACCACACTTAGCAGAAAACCAACTGTAAGATACATGGGCAGTAGAATACAGTTTCTTAACGTGAAGTCCCCATGTATTAAACTGTTTAATAATGCGCGTAGCCAAACGTGCCGTAAGTGACGCATCTCTAATACAGTATTCTGCAATCTCTTGCCAATGGTCCTCAATGTAAACTCTGCTATAGTTCGTTGTATCTTGCGCAATTTTTCCCTCTCCTAAATACTTATTTGCATTGTAGTCAAGACTTCCACCATAGAAGCCCATAATATCGTATACCTGAATCGTGTTATGACCATGCATAATCGATAGGTACTTGTTTGTTATCACTCGATACTTGAAACCGTTATGTTGTGTTTTACCTGTCCTACGCAATTGATCTAAAGTAGCTTCCTGCAATCCCTGCAACAACGCTCCCATATCATATTTTAGATTGTAACATACATAGGCGCGGTCGCGGTGCTTACGGTCAAACATACATGCGGGAAAATCTTCCGGTTTCCATACATCTCCTAACGATGTGCAGATCATGAAACATTTACCGGTTGTATCGGCTTCCGTATCAAGACCAATCGGGTCGATAGATTTAGTCGGTGTCTTAGAGTACTTAGAACGTGGGGGATGATAGATCACGTCTTTTGTATTCGTCGGTTTCGTCATCTTCCGGTTCAACCCCTTTACGCCGTGTTTTGTTCTTACTTGCAGGAACGCCGGTCTCACCTGTTTCCACAAGCTCATTTAGACGTTCAGTTGGTAGCTTGCTACGCGATATTGCATTCTGTATAGCAGAAAACAGTGTACGCTGTGCATCACTTGCTGTTGTGTACATTCCCTTACGTTTCAATGATGCGATGTAGTTATCAATGCGCCTATCAACCAGCGTTTGAACCGTTGAAACTGCTTGTGTTTCTACCTGTACAACAGTCTTTGCGCCGTACCATTGAAACCGTCGCGCTTGTGTAGGCGATAAACCTTGAGACCTAAGATCATGGTAAGTAGTCCGCTGATAGAGATTGCGAAGTGGTTTCGTGTACATTGAAGGTAATCTGTATTCGCCTTTATATACCGCAGAAAGCGTTGCGGTTGGTATCATGGTTTGTGCGCTGATTTGTGAAAACTCCATTGACCGTAGTAAGTACCCTATTCTTGATTGACTTTGTGTTGGCATTTATATCCCTTAAATACCGACAGCCCACAAATGTGGGCTGTAAGTGTATTTTTGGGTCATTGTTAGAAGCTGGAACGGACGTCC
>CAZWQV010000074.1:0-2030 GCA_964636235.1 uncultured Thermoplasmatales archaeon | reverse complement strand
AATGTGGGCTGTAAGTGTATTTTTGGGTCATTGTTAGAAGCTGGAACGGACGTCCATAATCAGCTTTTCAACCTGCTGAATCAGTCCGCCGACATTCTCCAAATCTTCCGCAACCTGCGGCGTATGCAGTTTGTACTCGATTGCAACTTCCGCGAGATACACAAGGGATTTCTCTTGTGCATCGACCGCCTGTTGCAGTTTCCGCTGCGCCCTATCTCTCACCGAGTAACTCACGCGTCCTCCATGTGCGCCAACGCAATACAAGACAACGCTGAATTGCCCCGTATCGCACCGTTAGACTTTCGCCTAACGGGTCGTATGTTACATGCCCTTTACCGTCACCGCCTGTTGCGTGGTCGTGTTCCGGGCGGTGCCAGAACAGTACCTGATATTCACCAGGATCGCATTTGTAGTCTGCCGCTTCGAAGGTTGCGTCTTGCAATACTGCAAGACCGAATTGGCGTGCTACATTATCCCATGAATTGACAAATAGGTTCTTGCCAATTATGGGCATGGGTTTACGATTCTTGTAAAAGATAGGACGGCCATCTATCCAATCTTCTATACCTTCTGGGGTAAAGGGAAAGTTTTGCAGCTTGTTTACATACCAGAGTGCGACCATAAGGTCGCACCCATAATCTGCAAACGGATACTTCTTGAAACGAACGTCCGATTGTAAGATCATGACGTTTTCTTAGCTGGTTCATCGGCCGGTTTGCCGGTGCTTTCGGCGCCGCTCTTCTTGGCCTCCATTTCGGCCTTGAGCTTTTCGACGCTATTGCCGACTTCTGTGCCAATGTTCGTCACGTTGACAAACGTGGCTTCAACCTGATCTTCAAGATCATCCATATCGTCGCGTATTTCGCCATTGTCGCCGTCATACTGCACTTTCGCGGTAAGCACATTAATACGCGCTAACTGGATGTGTTCGGCTGCTGCTTGCAGTTGCTTCAAGGTCTGATTCTCTTTTCGATATGACATAAAAACTCCTGTTTGTTTTGGGGTACTGCTATTAGTCTTTCAGATACCCGGCCGGGATTAGATAGATGACTTTTGCCGTGTTAAGCCTTGTTACCTGTTCGATAAATCCGTAATCTGTAGCTATTTCTACTATGATTCTAAACACATCATGACGTTCGCCTTCACAATAGAAAAACATCGGTCTACCGGGTACCTCAGTAACATGGTTGACAAGCTCGTCTATCATCCTATCAGTGTGATTGCGCATGATCAGAACGGAATATCGCCGAGACCGTGAAGGAAAGCTTCCACGTCCGCTTCCTCCATATGGGTCAGCTTGTGAACGTCGAATACGTTCATAGGCTGGCGGTCGCCGTCAAGCTCCCGTTTCCCTTTGTAGACGATGTACAGTATGTCGCCACGTTCCATTTTGTTAGATACCTGCTTGTCTGTAGCACCGCCGAGAAGCAGCGATTTTACCCCTTCAGGGGTTGCAAACACGTACCGTTGAACAGGTTTCATACCTTCCTTGATTTCGACCGTTTCTTGATATAGAAATATACCCTGGAAACTGTCGCCCGGCTGCGAGAATGCAAAGAAGTCTTGTGTTAGCTCTTCTGAGCTGCCGGTTTTCTTTGCGTCCTTTAGGTAGTCATCGTAGGATTTCAACCGTCACTCCTTACGCCGTGAACTGGCATCAATGTTAGTACCCCTTCACGATTGTATCGGGGCTTGATAAGATGACAGTCTATCGCGTACACAAGTGCATCGATAAACAATGCATAATTCATGTCGTCATTTAGATTGTCAAAATACCACATGGGCGAATGCCCCGGAGATTCACGGACCATTTCCACAAGTTTCATCATACCCTTCCTCCATTGTACCACGGTTTCGCCGCGCGTGCGCGCGATCACTGTCAATAGTGTACTGCCGTTTTCCGCAGCGGTCAATACTGCACAAATGTTAAGTAGTAGTGCGGGCAATGCAAGAAGTGTGCCAAGTAGATATTGTATAGCAGGATATAGAATGTGGACTACTATACATATGTGTAGTGGTGGGTAGCTGAG
>CAZWQV010000073.1:5509-7689 GCA_964636235.1 uncultured Thermoplasmatales archaeon | reverse complement strand
AAACCATCAATTGATTCATCACCATCATATCCAACAGTAATTCCATCATTGTTATGCCCTGTGGAATCCCATCGAAGAGCTCCAGAATTATCATCTGTTTCATTTAAATGCCAAACACCAATGAAATTATTATCCCAAACACCAATAGTATTTTCTTGGTTAGTACAAGCACTATTATTATAATACAACCAAAAACAGGTATCTTTTGATGAATTGATTCGAGTTATATTAACCCAAGCAATTAAAGACCCATCTGAAGGATCATAGCTTTCAATCTCATGAGCATACTGCGTACTATTATCAGAAAATGAAATAAAAGTAATATCGTCCCCATTTGGTTGCGCTTTATCTTTGAGATCTACATCTGTAATGTTAAGTAACACAGGAAAATTTTCTAAGTCCCCAGCCACTTGACTGCTATTAATCGTAATTTTTTTTCTAAAACCCCAATTACTATTCCACCAGTTCGATGCATCATTATAGGCAAAGGCAACATCATCACCAAATGTGAATTTAAGAACATGCTTTCCTAAAGTTTGTACCTTTGATACTTCGATTATTGTTTTATCAGATGAGAAATTTTCAATAATAACCTGATTATTCTTCCATCCATATGTGAAAGAATCAGTATCATCCGTTAAACATTGGAAAACAAGATCAGAATTGTTTCCATCATACTCTGACCATGTGGTACCATCGACAGGAGTTATTATTAAATCTGCCGTTCCTTTTACCTTAAAACTTACGCTCCAAAACCCACCAACCTTTGGATAACTTTGTATATTAATAATAGAAATAGTGGGCCTAACATATTCAGCTTTTTTTGAAAAAAAATCTACTGAAATATATTGAGAAAAAATTACACCAATTAGTAGAGTTATAAGTAAAATGCATATGATTCTTTTTAACCCCTGTTTTTTACCCATATCAATCTATGTTGTCATTTTGTAAAAGGACAAGCATTTATCTTTCAAACAGTAGAAAATAAATGAATCTATCTGTTCATCTGAATAAATACATTGATTTTGCATCCAATACCCATCGACCCATCCTTTTCAATATATCATCAAAATTTTATTATATAAGTATTACGGGTAAAAAAAAATTTATTGTTCATGAAAAGTTGCAATCTCAGCTCGTTGACCGAGAAATTCACCAGTTTTAACAGAGACCTTAACGGCGATCTCATCCTGATTTTTAGTAAGAAATACTGTTGTATATGATAAATCATCCACTCCCTTTAATCTATTAACATAGTGTTGTTCAATCCCAGATAAACCAAGTGGACTGACGAAATCAACAAGATGTTTGCCAATTAAATCCTTCTCAGTATATCCTAACAAATCTAAAAACAACTTATTTACTTTCTTTATTCTTCCACGTTGCAATACTGCAGCAGTAGCTGCTAAAGATTCAAAAAGATCTTCTTCTTCTACAACACCAGCATGTTCATCCATTTCATCTGTTTGTATTTCAGTAACTTCAGTAACATAACTAGCAGGAGTTTCTAATTCATAATTTAATACTTTGTCATACTGTTCATTCAAAAATGTCTCTTGTTCATTTAGATATTGCCTTCGTTTTTCAATTTCCTGCTCTAGTTGTTCAAGTTTTTCACGCCATTCAAAAAATTCTTCAATTTTTTGTTTGAATTCTTTTTTCTCCAGAATCATATCAGTTTCTAAATGCTCTAATTTCAATTTTCGATCCTGCATCTGATTCATCATTTGATTGAATTCTTCTCTTCGTTTTGATATACCTATTGAATTTAATAAAAATTTTAATTGTTCAGAGATAACTTTTTGCACATTATTCAATGTTATTCCATCATGTTCAAGTTTTTGTTCTAACTTACTATTTTCCATCTGTAACCTTTCATTTTCACTTTCTAGTTCTTTAATTAATTTATTTAAATTTGTTGGCTCTGTCTTAGCAGAGGAGGTGTCCTTCTTTTTTTGCAGAATTGATTTTTTCCTCTCTTGTTTTTTTGCTTTCTTTAGTTCTTTTTTGTTTTTTCTCAATGATTTTTTATCATTTGATGGTGGTGCACCGGATTTAATCTTTTCTTGTTCTTGTTCTTCTTTTTTTTGCTTTTCAGATTTTTCATATTCTTTTTTTAAGGATTCAGATGTATCTTTTCTTTTTTTGCTGAATAATTTCTTTTTTTCAGTAGGTTTTTT
>CAZWQV010000073.1:3628-5409 GCA_964636235.1 uncultured Thermoplasmatales archaeon | reverse complement strand
GCTTTTTAGATATTTTCAATTTTTTCTTCTTCTTTTTTATTTCAGACTGGTTCTGATTATTCTCAATATCACCTTCAATTGTCATTTTATCTGATTTCTTTTGCTTTTCTTGGTTAATTTTTTGTTCTTTTTGTTTTTTATTCGCTGATTTTTCTTTTTCATTACTTGTACTTTTATTATTTTTATTTCCTTTGTCCTTTGATGATGATTTATCAGAAGAAGAAGTAGTTACAATTGGTGTTCCAACCAAGTTTAGAACACTAACAGGTGTTCCATCCTGTTCATTTATCGGAAAATTCGTCCATGATACAATGATATCATCACCAGATTTTGTTTGTAATGGCAATTCCACATCATTAATTGGTTTGTTTGCTCTTGCTTGTGCTATTACATCCATCCATCTGTCAAGTAATTGAGGATCATCTGCAAAAAATGTTGAAATTGGTTTGTTTATTACTTCTTCCTTTGATTTACCAATAAGTAATTCAAAATCGTCATTGAAACGAGTAATAATCCCCTCTCGATTGATACCAAACACTAAACATGATTCCTGCTTCATAGGAAATAGTTCATCTAATAGCCTTAGTCTCTCTTCCTCATTCTTCATAGCACAAACAATTAAAATTTTTCCCTGATTCTTTATTCCACTATATTATTTACATCATTAATACTTTTTGATTTAATTGCTTCTCTGAAAAGAGAAGCTTTTTTAAAAAATACAACTAATTTTCATTGATTTTGGTAAAGCTTTTATAGTTGATAGCTAATTCGTTTAATAGGTGGATTATTAGGAGGGGTACAAATTAAGCTAAAGATGGGAAAAGCTGATGATAGCTCGGCGAATGATGCTGAGGAAGGAAAGGATGAGAAAGTAACTGAGGAACCTTCCATTAAGCAGAATGATAATACTGATTCTTCTAATAATTCTGAAAAAGTTGAAGACGTTGAAAGTCTTAGGAAAGTAATTAAATTGAAAGATACAGACAATGAATCAAATGATTCAAATCAAAAAGAAGAAGAGGAAGAAGATTTAAGTGATTTAGTCTCAGATGAAGAACCTGTGTCTAGTTCTGCACCAGCTGAATCCTCAAGAGAAGCACTGGAACAGAAACGTATTTTATTACAAAGGATTAAAGACTTTGATTTACAAATTAAAAAGAACCAAAGTGATATTAATTCAATCTCTGAAAAAATTAATGCCATCTCTAAAGATTTAGATGATCTGGTTAGCTTATATGAAATTGTATCTGAACAGATGAATCCGTTTGTCGGACTTTCAAAGGTTACCAAAAAACGACTGGAATCTTTTGAAAATATCAACAAGGAAATTGGTTTGATAAATAAACGATTAAATACAATGGAAGTGGAATTAAAAATCAATACAAATGAACTATTAGAGAAAAATCAGAATCTTGAACCTGAAATAGAAACCGAAATAAAACCAGATGAACAGATTGCTGTTGCAGGTGATATAGGCATTACAAATGAAGAATTATTTGAAATTATTGAATCCTCTTTTTCAAATATACCCCCAGATTTTCAAATCGACTCAAAAATTGATGAATATATCGAAAGTTTATTAGCCGGGAATACAAATTTGGAGCCTTAATATGGCTGAGGAAGAGAGTGAAGAAAAAACTATTAATTCAAATGATTTTGATGTTGAATCTGAGCTAAATATCTTAGTTAAGAACAAAATTCTTCCAAAAGTTATAGCTGAAAAACTTGCAAAAAAAATACAAGAGAAAAATATTAAAATCACAAAAGAACAACTCATTCTT
>CAZWQV010000073.1:0-3528 GCA_964636235.1 uncultured Thermoplasmatales archaeon | reverse complement strand
AATGATACTGAAAAATCAACTAATACAGAAACAACATCTCTTCAAGATATAGATATCCCAGGAGTTAGAGTAACTGTCCCATTTCATGATGATATATTAGTTGAATTACCAAATGATCCAGAGTCAATTATCGTTGTTATGAATTGGCTGCAATATCTGATTGATAAATGCGGGTATGAAAATCTTTCAAATATTTTAGATTATTATGTTGATATTGAGTGGATAACAGATGATGTAAAAATTTCATTAATAGATTATTCGCGGGGTATTCAAGAGGAAAAAACATCAACCAATGGAAAAAATGATACAAAAAAAGAAGTCCAACAGTTACCATCAACAAATCATATTCAATCATATATGTACATTCAGAAATTAAAAGGAAAGCAATTTGATAAACACTTCGTTGATAGGGTTCAAAGTCAACTTAGTCGAATAAAAAAGAAAGTGGATCAATTTCAACAAAATGAAATAAATCAATAAATTACCATTACAAAATATTCATGAATAATACTCCAAAATCACCTTAATAAATAAAGGTGTGAAAATGATTTAGGAGGATATATAGGATGGGGTTTTCTGTTTCGGCCGCTGCTGCCATAATTGGAGTTTCAATATTAATGATTGTGGAAATATTTGTAGGAAACACCATACCATTATATACCGACATTCAAGAAAGCTACAAAGATATGAAAAATAGAGCTATTGAGGAACTGCAAACTATGATGAATATTTATGATATTAAAACTTCAGCTAATGCATCAAATTATGATTTAAATATCACGCTTAATAATACCGGAAGCACGGTTATAAATCTAGCATATCTTACTTTATTAATTAATGGTTCAAAAACAAGTTTTACCAGTTCTTCATCATATGTTTTTCCAGAAAATAGTGTTTATATCAATGCATATAATCTTGCTGGAACTGGAGAAAAAAAAATAAAGATCATTGCAAAAAATGGCATTAGTGACTATAAAACATATTATGTATAATAAAAAGATGGGATGAATGAATGGGATTTAGTGTAACAGGTTCACATGTGGTAATATTTATTGCTTCAGTTATTGCAGCGGGAGCAGTCTCAGGCGTGTTTATGGCCGTAACATACGGGATAAATTCTAGTTTATCTGAGAGAGGAGCAAGAGTCCAAGAACTGCTTGATACTGAATTTGTCATTATCAATGATCCAGAAAACATACCAAGTACAGCAAGTGATTATATTTTTTATCTTCAAAACATCGGAGCAAAGCAGCTTGTAACTACAACTGATACATTTACATTGTTTATTGATGGGGAAATCATTACAACAAATAATTTTAACTTCTCTGACGATAAAATTAAACAAGGAGAAATTTCTAATTTATATATAGATAATTCTATGATTGCTACCGGAGATCATATCCTGCGAGTTGTTGGCCCTCAAGCAGTTGATGATGAATTCATCTTTACAATTTAAATTAAAAAGGATGGGGAAAAAATGACTGATTTAAAAACAAGCAAATCTTTAGTTCTTGAGAGAAATGGAGAAAAGGATGGATTTGGGGAGCGATTTGGCCAGGAAATCCCAAATGGCAGTCTTATCTTTTTTGAAGGACAGGAAGGATCTGGTAAAAGTATTTTTTTTCAGCGTTTTTGCTATTCTTTTTTAGTCCAAAATTTTTCTTGTACCTACATATCCACTCAATATAGTGTGAAAAGTTTCTTACGGCAAACTGCATCCGTTGGTTATCCCGTGAGAAAATATATCATGTCCGGGAATCTTTTTTTTATTTCAACTGAGGTAACACTTGCTGAACCAAAACCTCGCCATACATTTTTAGATGCATTGATTTCTACGAAAAAAATCTTTGATCAATCTATTATTTTTATTGATTCCTTATCAACTCTTCTAAATGAAAGCCTTAATAGAAACAACCTAGTTGATTTAACTAGTTTTTTAAACAGAATCAAAGGGTCTGGAAAAATTATTTTTGTGAGTGCTAATCCAAATGATTGGGATAAAGAAATTCATAAAACATTCCAAATGGCAAGTGATATTCATTTTCGGGTTGCTCGAGAGCAAATGCCAGGCATTGGGCTTGTGTACAATGTGTATCTGAATAAATTCAATGGTGCAAAATATCGCTATGAAGCAACCACCTGTTTTGCAGTGCAACCTGGTACTGGTCTAACAGTTGAAACAAGTGGTGTTGCATTCTAAAATTGAGGTACCTTCATGACAAGAATTGAACCAGAAGAAGAGCGGAAATTACTTCAGCAAAATCCACATCTCAAACGATATGTTGATCAGTTATTAAAGAAAATGAGCAAACCTGAATTTTATTTAAAGGTTCCTAGTGAATTAAAAGAAGAACGTTTTCCTAATATCATTTATCCAACGAAAGGTGTTGTTTTTATTCATATTGTTCGAACGCCTGATATGGAACAAAAGGAGTATCATGCAATTGAGCCGGTCCTATCTGATGAACAAAAGAAAAAAGAAGAAGTAATCTTGGAAAGGATGTATGAACGAGCTCATTTCCGCTCTAATATTAAGAGTCCCGATGATTTACGAAAGGCAATCATCGAAGTCATTGATGAAATTACTATTATAGATGAAAAAGCACCTCCCTTTGATGGACCAAAAAATAGGGGAAAAATTAGGATTACTCCTGAAGATTATATGGCTATTAAATATTATATTATTAAAGACATCGTTGGCGGTGGGCCTCTTGAACCATTGATGAGAGATCCAAACATTGAAGATATTCATATTTTAACTGGTGAAGATGTTCATCTTATCCATAAAGTCTTTGATCTTGTCAGGACTAATATTTATATTGATCCAAAATGGGCAGATACATTCTCTCAAGAATTTAGTGAAAAAATAGGAAGTCCCGTCAGTGATGGTCAACCAATAGCTGATGGCACACTTCCAGATGGAAGTCGTGTTAATATCATTCATCCTAATGATGTTAGTTTAAAAGGACCCAGTATGACGGTACGAAAATTCAGTGAAACACCCATCAGTGTTACTCAGATCATTAATTGGGGAACCATGGATAGTTATATTGCCGCATATCTGTGGATTTGTATGCAATATGGAAGAAGTTTCTTTGTATGTGGAGAAACCGCATCAGGAAAAACTACTACTACCAATGCTGTAATCCCATTTATTCCCCCTGATAGAAAGATTTATTCAGCGGAAAATACCCCTGAAGTGCAAGTTCCCCATCCTGTTTGGCAGCAATTACTTACTCGGACTACAGGACCTAAAGAGAGTCATGTGGATTTAAACGATTTACTTATTGCAGCACTTCGATCACGTCCTAATTATATTATTCCTGGTGAGACCCGTGGAATTGAAGGAAGAGTGGTGTTTCAAGCGATGCAAACCGGTCATCCCTGTATCACCACATTTCATGCCGGCTCAGTAACCAAAGTCATTCAACGATTCACCGGTGATCCGATTCGTATTCCCAAACCGTTCATGGATAATCTTGATTTCGTGCTCATTCAAATGGCTGTAGAACGAAAAGGAAAACGACT
>CAZWQV010000072.1:0-7756 GCA_964636235.1 uncultured Thermoplasmatales archaeon | reverse complement strand
GTAAGATGCCAATGAAAAATTATTGACAATTTATAGAATATTATTTCTTATAAAAAACTTGCTAAAATAAAAAAAAAGTTATTTATAAGAAATAACAAATTAATTAAAAATAATATATCTTTTAATTATATTTCACTTAATTATTTACGTAAAAAAAATTAATAAATACCAATAGAAAATGAAGTATAATTCTTTAAATAATGATATAAAATTTATTAAAATTGTAATATTTCAGACGAAACATGTAAAAACCTTCCACTGATTGAGGGTAATAATATGAAAATTCAAAATGTTCAATTAAAAGGAATTGAAGCAAAACGTTATACTGATTTAACCACTCAACCAAAAAAAGTAAGAATTGACCATAACAGTAATATTTCTAGATTAGAAAAAATACAAGATGATAGAGCCTCAGTAGATTTTCAATATACTGCAAGTTATGGACCTGTAGGAGTAATTAAAATCGAAGGACAATTGCAATATATTGGTGAAAACATTGAAACACTAGTAAATGAATGGAATGATAAAAGAAAAATGCCAAATGACATTGCCTCAGGTATCCATACTGCTATAATGCATGCATGCGTACCAGAAGCAGTTGGTATTGCAAAAGACCTCCGGCTTCCATCACCAATTCCATTACCACAAGTTCGTATGGGAAAACCCGGAAACACTCAACAAGTTAAAGGCGGATTAGGTCCAGAATTTGCATAAATATTACATGAAAATTTTTCAATTCACTTTCTAAAAATAGAGGAAAATTCCATGGAATCAATTGTTATATCACTTGGTGGATCAGTTATTTTATCAGATGATGTAGACCATACATATTTTCATAATTTTATTCAAACTATTCAAAAAATAGCGAAAAAATTTAAAATATATCTTGTCATTGGCGGCGGTAAAACCGCTCGACAATACATAAAAATTGGAAGAAAACAAGGGCTTTCTGAAGAACAATTAGATGAATTAGGCATAAAAGCAACTCGATTAAATGCTTCACTTCTAAGCATGCTTTTAATGCAACAAGACAGATCTATTCCAACAACAACAGATGAAGCAGTCTCTTGTGATGATTCCATTGTAATTATGGGGGGAACCTTGCCGGGTCATAGTACTGATTTTGTAGGAGCAGAACTAGCTTATAAAACACATGCATGGTGTTATATTATTGCTACAAATGTGGATGGGGTTTATACAAAAGATCCTAACAAATATCCAGATGCCAAGCATTTATCTTCTGTATCAATTGATACATTACTGGAGCAATATGGTTCAAGCTGGAATACAGCAGGTAAAAACATGGTTATTGATGGACCTGCATTACAAATAATTAAAGACTATCAAATTCAAACGTATGTGATAAATGGAAAAGATTTACACCAATTCAAAAATATTATCAATAAAAAAGATTTCAAAGGTACAATTATAAAAAATTAAAAAAAAGAATGATTTTGTTTATTTTATCTAACAAAATCAATATTACAGCTAGAACTAGTTACAACTTTTCTTGCAGGCATCTGTTCTGTTTTAAAGATTGATTGCTGATTTGGGCCAAGAAGGTTGGGGGATTGAACCCCAGTCATAATAGCCATTACTCTGCACTTACCTTCAAATTCTGGTAATACGCGAGCACCAAGAATGACATTTGAATAGCAATCAAGATCTTCAGTGAGTTTTTTTGCCACATCTTGAACGTATTTAAGGCTCATATTGGGTCCGCCAGTGATGTGAACCAGGGCGCCGGTAGCACCTGCATAATCAACATTGAGAAGAGGATGGTTCAATGCATCATCAACAATACTTTCGACACCTGCATCAACATCTGCTTCACCCCAAAGCATGACAGATACACCACCTTGATTCATAATAGATTTCATATCTGCATAATCAAGATTGATCAACGATGGAACAGTAATGGTCTCTGATAGACCTTTCACAGTCTCAGCAATCATCTGATCCATTACAGAAAATGCTTGATTAATAGGTAAATTAGGAACAAAATCAAGTAATTTATTATTATCAAGTACCACGGAACTATCCGCTTTCACACGTAATTTGTCTAAGCCTTCATCTGCTTTAATAAGACGAGCACGTTCAACATTGAAGGGGGTTGAAACCATACAAGTAACAACAGCATTATGTTTTTTTGCCAGTTCAGCAACTACAGGAGCAGTACCAGTACCGGTGCCACCACCCATTCCTGCTGTGATAAAGACAAGATCAGCATCTTTCACTAATGCTTCGATTTCATGTGCAGACTCTCGAGCGGCTCGTTCTGCAACCTCTGGAAAACCACCCGCTCCAAGTCCACGAGTTAATGTTCCACCAATAAGAATTTTTTTATCTGCTTCAACAAGATCAAGTGCTTGTTTATCAGTATTAATGGCGATAGTCTCAGCGCCTTTGACACCTAGTTTATTAAGCCTGGTAATCGTATTTCCACCAGCTCCACCGCAACCAACAATCATAATACGGGGGGTGCCAAACATATCATCATCCATTTGTAATTTACTTTCTTCTTGTTTCTTATTTTCAATTGCGGTTTCCACAAAAGCTTTCATTCCACTATTCTTCGCCATTCAATTCCTCCTGATCTGGTAGTTTGAAGGACGCCAGGTTTTGGCGTCCTTCTAAAGGGTGCATCCCATCCCTTTCCTTTTAAAGGTTTGAGCGTACTATTTTTCAAGGTATGATTCGATGGATTGTAATTCCTGCTGTAATTGCTGTACTTGTTTGATTTGCTCAGCAGTTTCAAGCAGTTCAGAGGCACGTTTTTTCACATAATCCCTTACAGCATGACGAATAACTTCAGATCTTGATGCAAACTCACCAAGTTTGATAAATGCATCAATTGATGTAAGGTCCCGTCGTGGGAGTCTAACTGTTATTCGTTCGTTTTCCATCGGTTCTCCTCATATTTTATTGTGTGACAAAATGATGACAAAAATAACACCAGATGGCGTCATTTGGCCATATGTTGTACATAAAAAGTACGACATGCGTCATCGTTTGTCTGACACACGTCTGAATATGAAAATGGCTTTAAATATTTTTCGAAATAATGCTATATTTCAATAAGTCTTCCGAATGCAACAGTACCAGAAATTTTCTCAATTTTTATCTTCACTGTTGATCCCTTTACAGCACCAGATACATAGATAATGAACTTATCATAAAAGGCTACGCCATCTCCTTTTTTCCCGATGTCCTTAATGGTGACCTCTATGATACTCCCCTCTTTTAACATTACAGCAGGTTTCGTCTCAATCTTACGCTTTTGTGATTTTAATGGCCGTATCGCACCACATGCATCACAGCGTACCATAATGTTCCTCCCTCGTTTTACAAGATGGGTATCTGGTTTACCGCATTCCGAGCAAATAACATATGAATCTATGTAATCTTTTAATTTTGATTGTATAGTATCTGCTGGTATTTTTCCTTGGAATATCACTCTACTTCCACTTCTTTCACCAGAGGTTCCAAGACCACCAAGTAAATATTTTAGGATTTCATCGGGATCTCTGTTTACCGCATCAGAGATTCGGTCAAAATTTTTAATTACACTCGTATTTCCTTCGTAAAAAATTTCAGCTTTTGGTAATTTAAATCGATCATCGCTAACTGGTTTTGCAGCGATATTCTCGGTTACCTTTTTTAATAAATTATTATAATTATATGAAGCCATAATAAAACTGCAATATATTTCTCTTGTAAAAACCTATCGTTATTAATATTAAAAAAATAATTATTAAATAAGTTAATATTTCATGATCATAGGTTTTAATTTTTTTCCCATAACAAGAATGCCCTCCTTCATGGCTTTTTCAGCATCAGATTCTTTTCTTGTATAGAATTTTGTATCGCCCTTTATCCAATACCAAAGATAATCTTCCATCTTGCTCCCCCAGATATAAGATTAAATCCAATAGATATTTCATTGTTTATATTATTTATTATTTTTTTGATTCTTATCTGAAATAAAATAATAAATTAATATAAAAGATGATAAAATAGTATTGTTTCAATTATTATTTTTAAATAGTTGAAAACGATAAGAACAAATTATTTGTAATATAAGCAATTTTACTGTTCATTAATACTTAACCTTTAAATATATTTATTATATATGGAGGCATTCATCTGAATTGATTTCCATTCAATTATTTATACAAATTATATGGTGGAAACCCATTCGAAAAATATAGAATCTGACCACAGGAGTCCTTAGTATGGTAGAATTTAAAGTAGTGGTAAACGACGCAAAATCAGGAAAATCTCATCAGGTACAAGTTAGTGGACACCATGCCAATTCACTTGTTGGGAAAAAAATAGGTGATGAGGTAGATGGAATATTCATTTCACTACCAGGTTATAAATTACAAATCATGGGTGGAACTGATAAAAATGGTTTTCCAATGAGAAAGGATTTTCCAGGAGTAAGAAGAAGAAGATTACTTCTTAGTGATAGTCTTGGTTTTCATGCAAAAGAAGATGGTCTACGGAAGAAAAAATCAATTCATGGAAATACCATTCATCAAGACATTGTTCAAATAAATATGAAAGTGACCAAATATAGTACAAAACCTATAGATCAATTACTATCCTCTGATGAGAAAAAGGAAGAAAAAGAAGAGAAAAAAGAGGAACAGTAGATGAAATTGTCTCAACCACCGGAATTAAATATTGGTATGATCGGTCATGTTGACCATGGAAAAACAACCCTAACTCAACGACTAACAGGAAAATGGACTGATGAGCATTCCGAAGAGATGAAAAGGGGAATCTCAATTAAATTAGGATATGCTGATGCAGCGTTCTATAAATGTCTGAATTGTGAAGAACCTGAGGGATTTTCCACAACTGACACATGTCCAAAATGTGGTGGTAAAGCAGTATTACTTCGAACGGTATCTTTTGTTGATGCACCGGGTCACGAAACTTTAATGGCAATTATGCTTTCAAGTGCTGCTATTATGGATGGTGCAGTCCTGGTCATAGCAGCAAATGAACCATGTCCACAACCCCAAACCCGTGAGCATTTAACTGCTTTAGATATCGCAGGAATAAAAAATATCGTCATTATCCAAAATAAAATAGATTTGGTATCCGAAGAAGATGCACATAATCATTATGAACAAATCAAAAAATTTGTTAAAGGTACCTGTGCAGAGAACGCACCTATCATTCCTGTTAGCGCTCATCATAATATTAATATCGATGTTTTAATTCAAGCCATCGAAGAATTTATCCCAACTCCAGAAAGAGATCTGGAAAAATCACCATTATTGTATATTGCACGAAGTTTTGATATAAATAAACCCGGTAGTAGACCGGAAAAATTAAAAGGTGGAGTTATTGGAGGATCTTTGATTCAAGGAGTGTTAAAGACTGGTGAGGAAATAGAAATATGCCCGGGTAGAGATATTGAATCTGAGGGAAAAAAACAAATTCAGCCAATTACAACAAAAATTGAAGCTTTATTGACTGGTGGTGTACCTGTTGATGAAGCCACGCCAGGTGGTCTGATTGCTATTGGAACAGAACTTGATCCAGCGCGAACAAAATCAGATTCTTTCTCGGGAAAAGTTGTTGGAAGAATTGGTAACCTACCACCGACCTTTGATCATTTCAAATTAAAAGTTTCATTATTAAAACGAGTTGTTGGCACCATAGAAGAAAAAGCAGTGGAGCAAATTAAAACAAAAGAACCATTAATGCTAACCATTGGCACTGCAACAACTGTTGGTATTGTAACTGAATCATATGAACATACGGTTGCTGTTCGTTTAAAATTGTCCGTTTGTGCCGATTATGGTCAAAGAATTGCAATTAGCAGAAGGATTGACGGTAGATGGCATCTAATAGGATACGGAGAAATTCAAAAAGACTGATAATTTTCCTTGATACCAGCGCTATTTTCATGATTTTTGAGCTTACCATTAGAATTGAAGAAGAATTGACTCGATTGCTGGGAATTTATGAAATTTTTATTCTTCGGTCCGTCTATAATGAAATAGTTCAACTGCAAAAACATGGATCTGAAAAACAGAAACGTTTGGCTAAACTAGCATTACAATACATTCAACGATACCCACTATTTGATGATATGGTTAAACCAGCAGATGATGCTCTAGTAAATGAGGCGAAAAAAATTGATGCAATAGTATTTACTAATGATGTTGTGTTGAGGAAACGATTGAAAAAAAATAATATAAAGTGCATTTGTCTTCGTGGAAAAAATCAGCTCATGTTGGAATAATTAAACGCTTTTATGGGAAGTTTTTATAAACCAGGCTGTTATTTCTGGGTAGCAATTCATCCTGTCGGGGTGGCTCAGCCTGGTTAGAGCGCCTGACTCATAAGTTAAACTAAAAGGGTTCGAACACATGTTAGTTTTCCTTTTGGTGCTAAGATATCAGGAGGCCGCGGGTTCAGATCCCGTCCCCGACATTCATTCTTTTTTTTTGAGCCAGTAAAAAAATATTAACCATATATTATAATAATTATCATAAAATTTATATCATCCTTGTGGTTATTCCTATTGGGAGTTATAAAATTGATTAAGAAAATTGTTGATTATAGATTTTTGCCTCTTTTATTATGTTTTTTATTCATTATTAATATTATACCAATGAATGTGAGTGCAGAAGATCCTCAAATTTTACCAAATATAAACTATAAATCAACAATTAATTTAGATTTTGATACATCTATTTTAGATAAACCAATAGCAATTGGTGAAAAAGTTACCATCCCAATTACTATTATATATTCTACTGACTTACAAAAAGAATCATATAAAATTATCCCTGAAAAATTGTTATATCGATTTTATTTTGGTACTACTGAAGTTCCCCAGCAAACCATTCAATTAATTGTTGAAAAAGTATCAAATACTAATATTAATCTTGATAGAGATGAGATTACGTTTAATATACCATTTGATGAAAACACCTATACAACGATTGTAAATTTAACTATTTCACCAACTAGTAATGCTATTGCATTAAGTTATGCAACAAAAATAACTGCAAGTTGTAGTAATTTGTATCGGCTCAATGGAACATCTGTTGAACGATGGGTTTCTTTTACTCCAGCATATAAACCGTGTGCAACAATTTCAGAGAATGTGACAATGATGTTGAGATCATCTGAAATTAATTCAACCACGGTTACTATTAATAATTGTGGTAATGGTGAGATACGAGTAACTCCAAAATTAGTTACGGATTATAAAAATATAACAGTTATCATATCCCCAAAATATTTAGACATTAGTAGAGATAGCTCAGATTATTTTGATATTAGTATTTTTGCTGGTTCATCATTTGAAGGAATTAAACCATTAGATTTTAATTTCACTATCGAAAGGCACCCTTCAAGCTCTTATGATAAAATCATTTATAAAAATTTTACAATCGATTGTGAATTTCAGAAATCAGATGAGGGAAATTTACTATTGAATCCCTTCTTCATTATTATTATACTTTTAATAATTAGTAATATTATTTTTATAGGAAAGTATAAACGATTTTGGTAAATAGATGTTGATGATATTTTATATTTATAAGAAATTAATATTAAAAAATGAAAAAAGAATGTTAATTAAATGTAATTATTAACATTCTTGTCCTTATTGTATTAAGGTTCTTTAATCAGACATCATATTCTAATCGATATACTTCAGGATCTTCTGTTCTTAATTTCCGAAATCCTTTCTCCTCGCAAAGGGAAAGCATTGGGGAGTTAT
>CAZWQV010000071.1:0-8207 GCA_964636235.1 uncultured Thermoplasmatales archaeon | reverse complement strand
TACAGATTTAAAAGTGTGGATTACAAATGAGGATGATGAAATCGTTTTTACTGCATATAGAAATAATACCAAAACATATTATGAGGATGAACTTTCCACTGGTGAACAAGTAATTGATGGTCGTGGCGGGTCCCTTTATTATATGCCGGGGGAATTTGAAAAAATAAAATTATGGACATCCAATGGACTATGGAATGATCAAAGCGATGTTCTTGAAGCATTTTCACAGGGAGCTGGATTCATTCATTTCAGTGGTCATGCAAGCCCTCGTACCTGGGGTGATCAATATCCCGGTATACCTGGAGGAAGAATGCATGCCTCTGTAACAGGATTGATTTGTTTTAATCCATTTGCATTGCCGATGTTTCCCATGAATAAACTAACCAATGGTGAAAAACTACCAATTGTAGTGGCCTGTGGTTGCCATAATGGTCAATTCAATGTCACAATATTATCTACACTATTATCCGAACCATATATGTGGACCTATGGCGTACCTATTCCAAAATGTTGGAGCTGGTGGCTAGCAAGTATCCCCAATGGTGGATCAATAGCAACGATTAGCAACACAGGGATGGGATATGGCATGCAGGGATTGGAATGTATTTCTGCAGGATTAAATCCATGGCTTGATACGGAATTTTTCAGACTTTACGGACAGGAACATATGACTACCCTTGGTCAGATCCATGCTCAATCCATAGGTAATTATGTGCAGCATTTCAATATGGATGATTCAGAAGATGGTATCGGCCATGTAAAATCAGTGCAAGAATGGACCTTATTAGGTGATCCCAGCCTTCATATCGGTGGAAAAATCTAACCTTCCACCTCTTTAATATTATTTTTTATTTTTCTTTTTGTTATTTTTTTATTTTGAGGGAGGGAAGAAAGGGAATAGTAATTGTTAAGAAAAAGCAGACACCACTCCCTTTCAGTGTTTTTAACGTAAATATGATGTCTTTTATAAATATTTCTTAATTATCAGGATGAAAAATAATATTATTTATTTGCAACAGATAAGAAATAAGACTGAGATATGTAAAGAATTTTTTTATTTATTAATAATATATTTTCCAACTCTTTCAAAAAATTTTTTATCATCTATTAAGAAAAAAAATGAATAAAAAAATGATTAGAATGTTTACCGTTCCATCTCTTCCTCAGAATAGTCTTTGTTTTCAGTGGAAATAGGAATGATACCAGTCATTTTTTCAGTAATAACATTTGTGATTTCCGTATTTGGATCAATGACATATTTTGTACCATCTTTTAACGCGTTTTCAACAGTTTCAAGTTTTTTATAGATCTGTGCTTCATCTTTGAAATATGCTCTTATAGCAGTATTAATTCGTTGAATCTTTTCCGCCTCTGCTTTTGCTACTTGAATAATTGCTTGTGCTCTTCCTTCAGCTTCAAGAATTAATCCTTGTTTTGTTCCTTCTGCTTTTTTGATTTCAGCTCTCCGTGCACCATCTGCTTTTGTCTCTGTTGCGGTAGCAAAATCAACTGCAGCCTTTTTCTCCCTTTCAGCAATAACTACATTATTCATCGCTTGCTGTACATCATCAGGTGGTTCAATTCGTTGCAATTCAACCCTTATAACATCGATTCCCCATGCATCAGTTTGTTTATCAAGTTCTTTTTCAAGAATACTATTTAAAGCATCACGTTTACTATTAGCTTCGGTTAAGGTCATTTTACCAATGATATCTCTTAATGTGGTTCGTGCCAAACTTGTAATTTGCCTTCGATAGTTTTCTGCGTTATAAATAGCTTTTTTTGGTTCAACAACTCTAAAATAAACCACTGCATCAACAGTAGCATTCAGATCATCCTTAGTGATAATACGTTGGGGTTCAACATCAACCATGTTTTCTGTAACATTTACTTTAATCATATTATCAATTACAGGAATAATCCAGTGAAATCCTTGTTCAGCGGTTTTTTTATATTTACCCAATCGTTCTATAAGTCCTTTTTCAATCGGTCTAATGATTCTAATCCCAGTACTTAACAGAATCAATAAAAATATTGCAAGAATGATCCAACCTGCAAGCCCAATTAAATCCATCTATTTATCCCTCACCAATTACCTCTATATTGTAACTCAATAATTATTTTACTTTTAAGTGTTTGGAAAAAAATGATGCTGTTACTTTTGTTGATAGGCGTTTTTGTCTCTTTTTCAAGATATATATAAATATTTAAAATAGACTTAACATATAATAGAGATGGTGGTGAAGATGAAGATTTCCTCTAATGCAACAATCTGGATATTTTTTTTCTTATGTTGTATTATTCTTTTTTTATCATATCAAACAAGTGCAAAAGATATTTATGTTGATGATTCAGGTGGAGCTGATTTCACCCATATTCAGGATGCCATAGATTATGCAAACATTTCAGATACCATTCATGTCGCCTCTGGCACGTATCATGAAAATTTAATAATTAATAAAACCCTTATTTTATCTGGTGCCGGTTTTGAAACAACATTTATTAGCGGGGCTGATAGTTCAGATCATACCATTCGAATTACTGGAAACAACGTGGTCATTTCTGGATTTTGTATTGATAATGCTATTGCAAAAGTAAATGAGTTTCAATGCGTTTTTATTGAAAAAGCTGATTTCTGTACAATTTATAACAATAAGATAAAACAGGGTCATCTTGGTGTTTATTTATTAGGTACCACATCTGATAATTGTAATAATAATGTTATTAGTTCAAATATCATAGAAAATAATTATATTGGTATCAGACTGCGAATATCTCATGACAACACTATTAACCAAAATACGGTACAATCCTGTGAGTTTGGGGTGTATATCTATCAATCAAATGCTAATGAAATCTTTGAAAATAACATTATCAACAATATTGAGGGAATACATCTTCTTACAGCCACGAGCAATATTTTATATAAAAATGATTTCGATGATAATCCCAGTGGCAATGCAATCGATAGCTCTGCAAACACATGGAATTACAACAATCAGGGAAATTACTGGGATGATTATAATGATTATGACAACGATGAAGATGGAATAGGAGACAATCCATATGTAATCGACGAAGATAGTGTAGATTATTATCCTCTTGGTGATTTTCTCACGTTCGATCAAGAACCGGTGGCAACTATTGTCTCTATTTCTCCAAGCCCTGCAAATGATGATGATTTAGTCTTTTTTAATGGACATAGTACTGATGATGGAACCATCATTGAATGGGAATGGAAATCATCCATCAATGGTGTGTTTGGAACATCAGAAGATTGCTCATCTTCAAGCCTAGCCATTGGAACTCATACTATTCGTTTTCGAGTAAGAGATGATAATGATCAATGGTCATCGTATGACACTGAAACACTGGTTATCAATTCTGAGGCAGACCCAGGAATACCAAGTAATAACCAACCAACAGCAACTATTGTATCTGTAAATCCAACCATCTCAGAGGAAGGTGATGTGGTTTCTTTCCAAGGTTATGGATCTGATGATGGAGCAATTGCTGCTTATCAATGGCGATCAAGTGTTGATAATATTTTATCTTCTGAAGCATCATTTCACATTTCTACCTTAAGTGTGGGAACTCATACTATTTATTTCCGGGTTCAGGATGACCAAGGCGTTTGGTCAGATGAAGATTCAGTCCAAGTAACTATTGAAGAACAAACCATACCTGACACACCCCCGTCTATTACTGCTGATCCAGGAGGACCATACACAGGAACAGTGAATGTATCCACAGTTTTCGATGCATCCAAAAGTTCTGATGATGAAAGTACCATTATATCATATATCTGGGAGTTTGGAGATGATAAAACAGGAGAAGGTAAAATAATCACTCATTCATATAATAAGACAGGTTCATTTAATGTATCATTAACTGTTACGAATGAGTTAGGTCAAACTGATGTATCGTATACATCAATAGTTATTTCTGAAAAGCCAGCCAGTGGTTCAGACACGCCAGATAAACAAATCCCAGATGATTCCTCAGATACTCCCGGGTTTACCTTCTATATGATTTTCATTGCGGTACTATTTCTCTATTTTACAAGAAAAAAGAACTGAATAATGGATTATAATCCCCAATCACAATTATTTTTATATTTTTTTAAATATTTTATTATTTTATTATCGATAAAAACATTTATATAGTATGCAATATAAAAATATATGTAATGTTTGGGATAGGCAAAATCTTTTTCAAAAAAGGGGGTTACTTATTTTATGCATATTCTTACCATGAATATAATGACCATAGCAATAAAGAATAAATTAGGGATATCAGAACAAAAAGCCAAAAAAATCGCATCATTTGTTATGGATGCCTTTGGTTATGAAAATCGAATTATTGATAATATTTTAAAACCTGACGAACGTCAACTTTTTTACATGCTTGAAGCAGAAGGATTTATGACCACCGGAAGAGAACGAACACGATTACATGATGGAAGAGAATGGATGACTCATTATTGGCATCTACAACAACATACCATCATAACTTATGCAAAATCCCCTCCAATCAAACCAATCTTTAAATCGAAAGAAAACATTAAACAAAAACTTACCCCTCAAAATATCTACAACACGCTTAGTGAAGAAATTTGGACCACTAGGAAAATATTAAATCATAAACCTCTCTAAAATAAAATGAAAAGAAATGGATAACGAAATATCCACTAGACCTAGTTTTCTTAATCTTTTATGTAACCATCACGTTTTTTGCAAATCCCATGAATGCATGCTGATTTTTCAGAAAGATACCTATAAATGATGAGGCTGTACCTGATTGAGATCCATATGCTGTTTTTAAACCTACATTGGTAAGAGCCGCACAAAAACCAGTGTCAAATTGCCACTGCAAACCACCAGCATAAAAACAATTTGGGAACATAGTAAAATCCTGTACTTCTGCAGATGATCCAGCACCAGCTGCAATGATAAAACAGGTATTTGCTGAAAAACCATTTGAATCCTTCCAGTTTGTAATATACACCCAGATTTCATGTATCCATGTTTGCCCACTTTCATCATATACCTGTGCACGAACCATGACACTAACCCCAGTTTTGTATGGATTGTCTTCAAACAAGTTTTTCAATGCATCTTCTTGTTCCACATCACAATACCATTCATATGGTGCACTAGTATCAACATAGGGAAGACCTTCTCTTTCTCCAAAAGGTTCGATATCAAATTCTACTCTATCTATACCAACATTATCAGAAGGATTTGCTCGCACCCAAAAAGGAGTTTCAACTTGTTCTTCATTTGCTGGACTGGTAATTTCAACATATGGTCGATCAGCATCGATTTTGATAGTGCGAGTGTTCTCAGGCTTGTTTCTATTTTCAGCATTACCGGCATTATCAACCGACCAGAACGTTACTGACCATTCTCCCATCCAATTTGATTGCTGTGTTGCTGATAAAATAAGACCTGTTGCATCGTTATATTCTTGTTGTGACCCATCATTTATAATATAATACGTTGTTTTTATGCCACTACCGGTATCTTCAGGATAATCCTGAGCATGAAGCCATAAAACAACACTTTCTGATATATACCAATCATTTAACCCTTGTACACCTTCAACATTTTCAACAACAGTAACCGGGGCATGTTCATCTTCCCCCACATAGGTAACAGACCATTTATCCAACTTTGGTGAACTTGAAGGATTCTCCCTATTAAATGTCGCTCGAAGTCGAATAGATGCTTTTTGAATATTCTGCAGGCTTCCACCAGAGGATATATCTCGAATAAGGACATTTGTTGGATCATTTCCCTCCACAATATCAAAGGTGATATCTCCTGTTTTCACTGCTTCAAAAGATCTCCATGATTCAAGATTTTCAGGTGCAATCGGATCAGACGTAATATAGGATTCTAAGACCAAGCTTTTTTCTTCACCAACACCGTAGGATACATCAGATCCACCAGGCGTGTTAAAGGACCACACATTGGCAAATACATCAGGCATATCTAACCCATTATAAGGATCGATATACTGAATACGAGTATCTTCCCAGGCAACAAAGATTTTTTGGCCACTAGAGCCAATATTTGCCCAATCTGCAGGGTCAGATTCACTATCAGATAATTGTAAAACATAAGGATTAATATCCCCATCCGAGGAAATCAGTTTTCCCCAGACATCACCGTTTCCATCATAAACTACAAAAAACGATGAACTGAGATGCTGCACAATATTAGTTCGCTCATATGCACCATTGGCAATCTTAAATGTATTAACGATCACATTTCCATTCTCATCAAGTATTTTTCCCCAGATATGGCCAACCCAATCATTATTGCTAATATCATCCTCTTGCCAAGTAATTAAATATCGTTCAGTAAGTGAACAAAAAGCAACACAAGGAAAATTATAATCAGTTCCCGCAGCCCCTTGCGATGATAATCGTTGTGCTTCTCCTAATGGATCTCCATTTACAGTAAATAGTTGACCCCAGATATCAAAGGGGCCATTTTCAGGGTTAATTCCTTCCTCCCAAACAACCATATAATGATTATTTTTATCATCAAATGTGACCCATGGCTCCACCTGAGAATTAGGCCTATTTGAAATTACTTTTTCAGGGCCAACTGGATCACCATCTGCATTGAATAATCTTCCATAGATGTTGTAATTACTTGTCCCTTCTCTTGCATCACACCAAACAACAAAAAAGCGGTAGTTATCCTCATCATATGCCACCACCGGATCTTCCTGATTCCCTGTTGCAGTACAGATATCAAATAAGGAAACATCTGATTGCGAATCGGTATTTGTTGGGACAATTGCTCCTTTAATATCCCTACTTACGGGATCGCTGGGAGTATTATAATATTCATACGCAATAAAAAACACTTTAGCTGATCCCGCCTGACCATATGCTGAAGCAGGGTCCTCACAACGAAATACAGCAGTTGGATCTGAATTCCATGGAGTGATATCAAAACGAGTTCCAATCCGTTCACCATCCTCAGTATAAAAACAACCACGGATTTGCTGCCGATAAATCATACCAAGTGGTAAATATCGGGGTGATCCTTCCTCCCAGCTCACAAAGAACTTTTCATCACCCCAACAAACATCAGGGTCCCATGCTCCTTCATTTTCAGCATGATAGGTGACCTGATGATCATGAGCATAATACTTCTGCCAACTGTTTTCATCGAAAACAGACCAATAATCGCTTAAATCAGCTGCAGTGGGATTCCCATAAAAAAGATATATTGAGCTTTCACCTTGAGGAAGAGAGGGGATACGGATCCAAACAATTGCATAGGGATCATTGGGTTCAGGGTTGACTTCTTCAATCCAATAATGAAGCCAATAGTTATCAGCATTAAATTTAAATCGTAAATCTGAGTAATCTGATTTCATATCACTGTCGAAATCAATGATTAATTTTATCACACAATCCTCAATAGATACCTCATTATCTATGAGAATAGTTTTCATTCGAGTCCAATCTGCATCAGTCCATTGCGGATAGGTACCATACATTTCTACAGAACCATTATCAACAATATAATTTTCAGAGAAGCTTTCATCGATGTGTTGGGCATTATCAAAATTGTCCTCCCACGTGTAAAAATTATCATCATATGCATTAGTAGAAGTGGTGGATGCGTCATCTATTTGTTTAGTTATTGGATTTTCCTCAATATATCTACTTCCAACAGGTAGGTTTATTAAAGTAAAAATAAGACATATTCCAATTAATTGAACCGCATATTTTTTATTTTTCATAAATTTACCAGTCCTCCACATTTTCATACCATTGTGTTTCACCATCACTGTTCGTCCAAAGAAGATCAACATCAAAAGCAGTTGAGCTTATTTCATAATCAAGCCATATATATGGTAATAATCGATCTCCTTTCCACCATTCAAAATCTAAATAGAACTGTAAATTTTCGAATGTCGCTCTTACCCCATATCGATCTTGATAGGTGAGATAAAAATCAAAATCTTGAATTATTCCCTCATCAGTGTTTTGATTTATCGTAAAATGACCAGGATCGACACTACCTGATGCACTTCCATCTCCTTGCTGTAAATCCCAGCTCATATCAAATGTGATTGGATTGCTAAGAGTGATACCTCCACCTAGATCAAAATCCGAGTTGTTCAATGCAAAATCACTGAAATCAAGGCTTAATGCTTCATCTTGATCAACGAGGATT
>CAZWQV010000070.1:0-8221 GCA_964636235.1 uncultured Thermoplasmatales archaeon | reverse complement strand
AAATCATCATCAACATAAACAATAGATGATGTTGTAACCGTTATCAAATCTACCATTTTCCCATAAAAATCCGAGGGTCCGGGATCAAGAAATGTAATTTTTTTGAGTCCTGAAAAACTATCGAGATGAACGGTTTCCATTATATAGTGGTCATGAGTGAACCCATAATCAGACCAAACAAGTGTATCATTCACATAAACCTCAAGGTCCTGTGGATGAGTTGAGCTTTCATCTCTATACCAAAACGTAAGCGTTGTATTCACACCAAATTCCAATTGAGGCGTTGTTAACTCACAACCTGCTGCCTAACTATATGCCCAATGATCACCATGATGCGGTTCACCATAAAAACTATCCAACCAACCAATATTCGTCCAATTCTCTGGAGGAAAACCGTTTTCAAAACTTTCATTAATTAAAACAACACAATCATCACAATTTTCAATAGGGTTATTAGTATTTGGCGCTTGATATGATGGTATAAAAACCACTATCGTTAATAACATCATGACTAAAATTACAAATACCCTATTTTGTCTCATTGATGAACCTCCCGTAATATATAGGATTAATAATATCAAATGGTAGTTTCTTTTAATAAACATTTTAATAAGTATATTAGTAATAAAAAATCATCAATAAGATATAATATTTTTTTCATCAAACATATTTTTGTTACATAAATTACAATCTCTTCCAATTTCAAAATCCTTATTAGTCTGATGTACGTCTAATGTAAGTACAATGGTTCGACGAAAAGACACCTCTGAATTATCAATCAATTATAATTAGAGAAATATTTAAATCTTGTAACAATATTATTACTATTTGGGAGTAACTTTTGAAAAAAATCCTATCTTTCCTAATATTAATATTGCTGTTTGTGACAAATATAAGCATCATTACCGCTGAAAACGATACAGATAGAACAATCATTGTTGATGATGATAATATAAATGGGCCATGGGATGGAAGTTGGGAATATCCATTTCAAACAATTCATGATGCAATAAACGATTCAAAAGATGGAGATGCCATTTATGTCCTTAATGGCACGTATTATGAAAGAACAATATTAATCGATAAGCAAATTGATATAATTGGTGAAAATAAGGAAACTACAATAATTTATAATAAAAATGATGATCAAGTAGTAAAAATTGTTTATCCCAATATTGCATTAATGGGATTTACAGTTAGAAATGCAAAAAGTGAAGGAGTATTGGTTTTAGCAGATAATGTAACTTTATGGAATTTAATATTACTTGATAATGGATTTAACAATATTAGGATTTTTAGTTCAAATAATTGTAGTATTTTATTTAGCACATCAATTTTAAATAATTTAAAAGGATCAGGTATTAAATTAAATAAGTCGAATAATTGTAATATCTATAGTTTTACAACATTGGGAATGTACCAAATTGGCATCAACCTTGAGAGTTCAAACAACAATGATATTAGTGATTGTAAAGATTATGGTAGTGATATAGGAATAAGGTTTTCTAACTCGACTAATAATCAAATTGATCTATATTATTCAACCAATAATACTCGTTTTGGCATTCTAATCGAAAATTCAAGTATAAATAATTTTTTAGTATTTTGTAAAATATTTAATTGTTCCTTAGATTGTTTCTCTATTGAGAGTTCAGATAATAATACATTTCTCCATTGTCATTCCGAGAATAGTACAAGAGGATTTTATTTTTTAAGATCGAATATGAATGAAATAACAAGGTGTAATTTTATCAATAACAAAAATCATGCTACTTTTGAAAATTCATTTAAAAATTCCTGGAAAAATAATTATTGGGATACATCAAATAGTATTCTTCCAAAGATAATTAAAGGAAAAATAGAAATTAATAGCAATAAAATTGATATTCCCTGGTTAAACTTTGACTGGTTTACTGCACAAAAACCTTTTGACATCAATTTCTAAACTTCCAATTCCAAAATCCTTATTAGTCTGATGTACGTCTATTGTACGTACAATGGCTCGACGAAAAGTAACCCTCAGATGTGACGAAGAAGTTATTCAAAAAGCAAAGGTTAAAAGATTATATTTGCGTAATTATTTTTTTATTAGAGTAAAAAAATGATTATAAATTAGTAACAGAAAAGTTATGAATTTAGAGTTTGAAAATAGAGGAAACAATATGAATGGAAAAATAAAATGGTACAACTCACGAAAAGGCTATGGATTCATAGTAGGTGAGGATAAAAAAGAAATTTTCGTACATAGAAATTCTATTCCAGATGGAATATATTTAAATGAAGGAGATCAAGTTGAATATGAAATAGAAGATTCAGATAAAGGTCCACAAGCAACAAATATAAAGAAGCTATAGATTTATTTTTAATAAAAAAAAAATACTAAAACCAATCATACTATACTTATGTCCTATCAATTAAAATCAAAAAATCTGGAGGCTGAAAATATGGCAGAAAAAACAGTAAAAAAGAAAACGAAAAAAGATGAAAATACGATATTTATTGGAAATAAACCACCAATGAGCTATGTGCTTGCAGTAGTTACAGAATTTAAAACAGTCAATTCTAACGAGGTTGTTATTAAAGCACGTGGTAGAGCAATAAGTAGAGCAGTTGATACAGCAGAAATAGTACGAAATAGATTTGTTACAGATGCAAAGGTAAAAGAAATAAAAATCAGTACAGAAAGTCTTACAAATGAGGAAGGGAGAACATCAAACGTTTCTTCAATAGAAATAATATTAAAAACTACTACGAAAAACGAGAGTAAATAAACTATAATTTGATTTCACATTTCAAAATCCTTATAAATCAGATGTACGTCTAATGTACGTAAAATGGTTCGACGAAAAGTAACCCTCAGATGTGACGAAGAAGTAATACAAAAAGCAAAAGATGCAGGAATGAATATTTAACCAAGGTTTTATTTATAAATAGTTTGAAGATTTTGTTGAGTAAAAAAGAGCTAATACTTACGCTTTTTTGAACTATGTAATTTATGTTTGAACATTCTCTCATGAAGTTCTTTAATTCTTTTATCTATATGTTTTTTAATTGCATCTACCATGGTTTTCCCCCTCAAACCAAAGACTTTAAATTACCTTTCAATAGTTGTTTTGATAAGAAGTACTGCCTAGAGGAAGGTTTCTCGATAGATACCAAATATCCATCGATATTCTTCATTAGGAACTTCTGAAAGATATCGCTATCCTCGTCCGTTCTCTCTAAGCCCCTATATATTTGTCACTCATTTTATAAAAACTTTCCTATAAATATCGTGTAAAAACGAATATTTTATCGATAATTACATAAGTTTTGTTAAATAAAATTAAAAAAATATAGCTGTAAAAACGTTATACAAGGGTTGCAATAGCCTTTCTATTATTACTAATAATTTTAATATTAACCTAAATGAAAGGGCTTTGAATTAGCTGCAGATTAAGATAAGAAAAAGGGTTAATTATATCCATATGTTCTAAAGACAAACTCATACATCGTTGGTAAATCTCTCCATAGATTTCCACTATCCCTTGTGAACCAAAAGCTTCCACCATCATATTGATTACCAAACGCGTATCCCCATTCATAACCAAAGGATGTTGTTACTCCGCTGGGAGCTGGAGGACATTTGATGAAATAGTCAATTCCGGGTGTTACTGTTACATCGGTGAAGTCAAGTTCAAGCCAGGTCCAAGTAGAGGGAACTTCTTCTGGGGTAAAAACGAGTGTATCAAGAACAGGACCATCAATTGCATCTTCTCGAATTTCAACGGTGAGATTGAATTCTGGTGTTCCAAATTTTCGTAGGTAGATTTCACATTTAGTAAGGTTTCCAAGTGTTGGTAACCAGTTTTGTGCTCCTGCCCAGTCACCATCTGCAGCATGACGGATTGGAAAGCCTCGGTCATGGGTTGATTGATTGATATCACAAATAGTAGGTGGAGTCCAAGGTTCCATTAATGGATAAATATCGTTGAGTTTTCCTGTCACATATATATTATCTAAAACTGCACCCCATACCCATGAATCTCCATCATAGAAACTAAAACTGAGATTTATTGTTTTAAAATCAGCAACCGGTGAAAGGTTAACAGGGCCGATCGCACCAAAACCAGCATCTTCATCAAATAATTTGACTATGTTCTGATTAACTTTGATATATAGCCCATCTGATTGTCCTGGCATTTTGTTAAACGTTCCATCAAAATCTACCGATAAATTTGAAAAATAAGAGCAATTTATTTCGTAGCATAAATCATCATAACCTTCATTGTTATTATTCCCTGCCGCATCATCATCTATTATAAGCATGTTTCCAGATACATCACCGGTAGGTTCAATGGTCCAACTTGGTAAACTTGTTGTCATTTTCCATGTATATCCACTATTATCTCCATCTATTATGGTTCTATCGGGGCAATACCAGTCAAAATTATCAAATAGTACGCCCTCACCATCTAAAATATATGGTTTATCTCCAATCCCATCATCATTTATATCAATACCAACATAGTCATCCCAGTAATTACCACCTGATGGATAACCATCATCAAGAGAAATTACTTTATCTTCATGCAACAAAGCAATAATATAACCATTATAATTATTGGAAAAAATATTATTATGATATATTTTATTATTCCATGTTCTCAAAATATTTATTCCGTATTCATTTCCATAAATATAGTTTTCTTTGATGATATTTGGACCAGAATTGATTTCTAATCCAAACGTATTATTATATATCTTATTTCTTGCTATTATATTCGATGTTTGATCACTACTTTCAAAATAACGAACAACAGGATAAAATCCCAAGTAAATACCATTTGAGTTGTTATAAATTGAATTATTATTAATTTTGTTTCTATATGCATCAAATGGAAGAGTACCGATTCCAACCTTCAAATTATTACTAATATTATTATAAATTACTATATTATCTGATGATTTAATATAAATTCCATGATTGTTATTAAAAATAATATTTGCATCCTTAATCGTTGTATTATCAGCATTGGTATCTATAAACACTCCAGAAATAAATTCATCATTTAGATCCTTATCAGGAGAATGTCCACAATTCTTAATAGTAAAACCTGATATGGTAGCATTATCTGCTGAAATATAGGTTGTATTCTTTAAATCCATGCCATCAATAATAACTGATTCTTTATTTTCACCAAGTAATTCAATCGTTTTATTCACAATAACATTCTCATAATAGGTTCCATTATAAACATAAACAGTACCACCTTCAGCAACAGCATCTATACCATCTTGAATGACATTAAAATGGTCATATTGCCATCCAGGAGATGATGAATTAAAATCATCATCAACATAAATAACAACTAAGGGTGATGTAGTAACCGTTATCATATCAAGGCACATCCCATAAAAATCCCCGCAGAGGTGACCACAAATTGAAATGGTTTTGAGTCCTGAAAAACCATCAAGATATAAGGTTACCAGTTCATAATCATCATGCGTGAAATCATAATCATACCAAACAAGAGTATCATTCACATAAACCTCAGAGCTCATAGGATGATTTGGTACTTCAGCACAATACCAAAACGTAAGCGTTGTATTCACACCAAATTCCAAAGGAGGCGTCGTTAACTTACCATCATATACCCAACTAAATGCCCAATGATCACCATGATACGGTGCTCCATACAAACTATCCTGCCAACCAATATTCGTCCAATTCTCTGGAGGAAACCCATTTTCAAAACTTTCATTAATTAAAACAACACAATCATCCCTATTTTCAATAGGGTTATTGGTATTTGGTGCCTGATATGATGGTATAAAAACCATCATCGTTAATAACATCATGACGAAAATTACTAATAATCTATATTGCCTCATTGATGAACCCTCCAAAATATATAGAATTAATAATATTAATGTATGCTTCTCCTAATAAACATTTTGATAAGTATATTAGTAATAAAAAACCATCAATAAGATATAATATTTATTTCATCAAACATATTTTTGTAACAAAAATTACAATCCCTTCCAATTACAAAATCCTTATTAGTCTGATGTACGTACAATAGACGTACAATGGCTCGACGAAAAGTAACCCTCAGATGCGATAAGGAAGTCATACAAAAAGCAAAAGATGCTGGCATGAATCTAAGCTATTTTCTCGAAGTAAAACTGGTGGAATATTTATTTATGTTAAAAGCGCCGAGGGAGAGATTTGAACTCTCGCTCCCTAGAAAGGGAACCGGCTCTCAAGGCCGGCGCGTTGGGCCGGACTTTGCTACCTCGGCATAGATTTTCGACTAATTGGTTTTTGTTTGTTTAAAATAAAAAAATAATAGAAAAGCGTTTTGCTTTTACATTTTGGTCTTTAAGATCGTAACACGATTTCAATATTTACGCCATCTGGAACCTGAATTCTCATTAATTGACGCAATGCCCTATCGCTGGCATCAAGATCAATTAACCGTTTATGAACTCTCATTTCCCATCGATCCCAAGTTTCTGTCCCTTCTCCGTCAGGTGATTTTCTACAGGGTATTCTGAGATGTTTGGTGGGAAGTGGTATTGGACCACTAAGATCAACACCTGTTTTTTCTGCAATCATTTTAATTTGATTGCATACATCATCGAGTTTTCTTGCATTTGTGCTTACGAGTGATATCCGTGCTTTCTGGGCCATATCAGTAGACTCCAACTTTTACTTTTAAAGAAAGGAAAGAGAAGCGTAAATATTTACGCTTTTTCAAGAACCTCTAAACAAACACCTGCGGCAACTGTTTGTCCCATATCTCGAATTGCAAATCTACCTAGTTGTGGTATTTCTTTTGCTGATTCGATAACCATTGGTCGAACGGGAACAATTTTTACAATTGCTGCATCTCCAGTTTTAATGAAATCTGGGTTTTCTTCTTTTACTTGACCACTTCTTGGATCAAGTTTCTTTTCGATTTCATCAAAACGACAGGCAACTTGTGCAGTATAACAGTGAAATACGGGTGTATAACCTTTTGTTATAACTGATGGGTGATTTAATACCATGATTTGTGCTCGGAATGCTTTGGCAACTGTTGGTGGATTGTTTGTTGGTCCAGCAACGTCTCCACGTCGAACTTCGTTTTTGGCAATACCTCGAATGTTACAGCCGACATTGTCACCTGGTTGCGCTTGTGCGATTTGTTCATGATGCATTTCAATGGTTTTAACTTCTCCAACGACTCCACCAGGTTTTGTACTTGGTTTAAAAATGATTGATTGGCCTGGTTTCATTATTCCAGTTTCAAGTTTGCCGACTGGAACAGTTCCGACACCTTTGATAGTATATACATCTTGGATTGGCCATCTAAGTGGTAGATCAACTGGTTTATCAGGAACTTCGAATTTATCGATTGCTTGAAGTAAGGTTGGTCCATCCCACCAATCAATACCGCCTTTGTCTTTTGCACAGTTGTCTCCAACAAATGCTGAAACAGGAACGATTTGGATTTGGTCGTCTTTATAACCAACACTTTTTGCAAGTTTTTGTACATCAGCTTTAACTTCTTCAAATCTGTTTTTATCGTATTTTGGTTTGGTGTCATCCATTTTATTAATTGCAATAATCATTTGTTTGACACCAAGGGTTCGTGCCAGAAACATATGTTCTTTGGTTTGAGCCATAATGCCATCTGGTGCGGCAACGACAAGAATTGCTGCATCTGATTGTGAAGTACCAGTAATCATGTTTTTGACAAAATCTCTGTGTCCTGGTGCATCAATAATGGTAAAATAGTATTTATCAGTGTCAAATTTTTTGTGGGCAACATCAATGGTCACACCACGTTCTCGTTCTTCTTTTAAATTGTCGAAAATCCATGCAAGTGCAAAACTTTCTTTACCTTTTGCTTTTGCTTCTTCCTTAAATTTATCAAGCATGTGTTGTGGGAATTGACCAGTATCAAGAAGAATTCTTCCGACAAGGGTTGATTTCCCGTGATCGACATGACCTATAATCACAAGATTCATGTGTGGTTTATCCGCCATAATCTTTTACCTCCATTTAATTCCTTAATATATTTTTTTTTGTATTATCATTTATCTCATTTAATTTATATGAGGTTTGATAGCGTATATGCTTCCTCTTTATAAGATTTACTGGAATAATATGAGTATATAAAATGCTAGTGGGCTCGGCCGGATTTGAACCGGCGACCTCCGCCATGTCAAGGCGACGTCATAACCAACT
>CAZWQV010000069.1:0-8640 GCA_964636235.1 uncultured Thermoplasmatales archaeon | reverse complement strand
TTGAGCTGGAAGTATTTCCATATATGTTCCTGCTGTTACAGTACCATTTAGAGCAGATGTAGGTGCTTCAATGTAAGTACCCCAGTTTGTATCTGTCAGAACAGTAGAATTCCATTTTATTTCAAAACTACTCCATTGTAAATTTCCAGGGTCTGCAGATGCAATGGTAATTTTTTTGTTAGTATTATCTTTAACCAATTGCATATTTGGTGTCGTTTCTGGACTTGTACCAATCATTCCACTTACGTAAACATAGACCGTAGCGGCAATTGCAACAGTAATAGCGACCATTAGAATAACACCAATGACAGCTGATACTGCGTTGTCGTCAGCTTCTTTAAATTTTCTATTTGCTTTCATATCCCATCTTCTCCTAGCATGCTATATTTTTTGGGTTTATAATGGGTATCAACACATATGCAATATATATATTTTTTATGCAAGCATGTGTGCAGATAAATCATTGATGACTCCTATTAAAAAATAATAATCATCTCATTATTTCCATCCATCTTATTTAATTTGTGATACCCATCTACCTTATATTGTGCATGTTCCTTTATTTAAACTCATCTTGATAAAGATATCAAAATGATAGTTTAACGTGATATTTAAATGCATTGATTTATTTTAAATTGAATATTTTTTACTGATAATTATAACCACGACTACTGCAGAAATAATTCCCGCTACAATAACAATATCAAATAAAGATAAACCTGCAAGAAGATTACCATCATTTTCAAGGCCTATTTTAACTTGGTTTGAATAATGATGTGTAGCACCATCATCATCCTCTACAGTTAAAGAAACAGTAAAAACACCTTCATTTTCATATGAGTGAGTTGGGTTTGGTTTTGTCGATTTTACACTATCACCAAAATCCCAAGACCAAGAGATAATCTCACCGTCTCTATCAACTGAACTATCACTAAAATGAATGGGAACATTTTTTTCAATACTACCATTATCTGTATAGAAGGAAAAACCAGCAATAGGGCCAGCATTTGATACTTTTATCTGCTCACTATGGGTTGCAACTGTATTATCATCATCCATTACTTGTAATTTTACGTCATATGTTCCATCATCTGGAAAAGTATAGCTAAAAACAGATCCATTTTCTAGTAGTTCATCATTAACATACCATTTTCTTTGTATAATTTTACCATCTGGATCGGTTGATTCATCCTTTAGACTTACTACTTGTATATCCATGGGTGCCTTTGGTGTATATGAAAAATATGCTGTTGGTCCCACATTATCTACCTGGATCTCATATATTTGTGTATCTGACGCACCAAGATCATCATAAACTGTTAAACTTATTAGATAATTTCCATTATCAGAATAGCTATAAGTTGTTTGTTGATTAGAATTAGTTACTCCATCCCCAAAATCCCAATGCCAATTCACAATTTCACCATCTTCATCAGATGAAATATCATAAAATGTTATCGTATTTTGAGTGGTTGGATCTGACGGGAAAAAATAAAATTCTGCTCGAGGAGCTATCGTTAATGGGTTCATCAAAGGATAAGCGTCTTGACTGATATTTCCATTTATATCATAAGGTATATCACCTATTCCATTGTTATTTGAATCATTTCCCGCGTAATCGTCCCAATAGTTACCATTTCCAGAAAAGGACCAAATATTTCCTGATGTATCTTCCGCATGAACCCCATTATTTACAAAATTATTATAATAAATAGTATTTTGATTACTTTTTTCATCAAGTACTATCCCATATAAATTATCACGTATTGTATTATCATATATGATACAATCATCAGCGTTGTTAATAGATATGGCTTGGTTACTATTTTTAATAGTAAAACCCTGAATCGTAACATTGTCGGCGGTAATGTTGATACAAGTATTATTTGCACTAGTTATGGTAGTATTGCTTTTATCTTCACCTAAAAGTGTGATACTTTTATCTATGATTATTTGCTCATTATAAGTTCCTGCAAGTACTGTAATCGTATCCAATGGATCTGCTTGATTTATTGCTTCTTGAATGGAGTTTACAGAGTCAGTTTTTGAAACAAGTATCTCACTACCATCAATAATAGGTATCATTAAGAAGGTTGAAAATAATATGAAAATACATAGATTCTTTTTTAAACAAATCTTTCCCATCACAAAACCTCCATTGTTAATTATCCTTAGGTAAAATAATAATTTTTGCATAATTATTATTATCATTTAGATCAATGGTTGTTGAACTATAATAATGCACTTGAGTATTAATACCTGAGAATAATAAATCAAATATCTCATCAATGGTATTAGCAAATTCAAATTCATCAGCTACTTGACGAACCCATCCCGGATCAGATGGAGGCCATGTATCATTTCCTGGTTGCGGCCAAACAATATCATCCCTAAGCCATGGTACATCTAAATCGTCTCCAATTGCAATTGCATCAATCTCATCAAAATCCTCATTAAGATTTAGGGTATCAACCATATAATCACGAGCAAATTCAGATGATCCATATTCATTGCAACCATAACCAGAATCATCTGCAATGTATAAATCATAATCAAAATCACAACACCAAGTGGGAAGTCCATCTGTAACAAGTGTGACAATTTGTTTATCAACAGATGAATAGTTTAATGATTTAACAATTGCATCAGCTCCTAAATAAAATGCACAGCCAGTTGGTGTTCCACCTTGATGATAAGCATTCACTAATTGATCCATATTTCTTATCTGATTTGCAATTGATACATAATTTGATGAAGTGATTATAGTAGGCGATATTTCCAATTCAGCTCGCGTATTTGGATTATAATACCCCCCAAATTGAACAACAGTAAGCTCTATACTTCCATCATTAGGTAGATTTTCATTTTCAATTGCACTAGCTAAACCATCAGTCATAATTTTCCAATTATCCGATGAAATACTTCCGGAACCATCTAAAAGCACAAGATATTGTGTAAATGGTCGAATTTCAACTCCAATCACTTTTACATTAATTTCAAGTGTGGCAGGATAACCAACAATAACATTTCCAACAATCCATATACCTGTTTCATTATCATATGTTCCCTGTGTAGCGGAACTATCTTGAAAATGTAAACCTTCAGGTAATTTACATTCTACTTGAACGAACCCTGATCCGTTAACATCTCCACCAAGACTCGTGACATTAATTGTTATTCGTACATTATTATTAATGTATGGATTATGATTATCTACATCAATAGTGACACTGACATCAGAGACAGGATTATATGATACTGGACCCATAAAAACAACCGAATTGCTAATTTTATCAATAGCTATAATATCGGACGTAGTATATTGATCCAGAACGGTTAGATTATATTCAAATGGTTTTTTCAATCGTTCACCAATATTCCAATATCCATCATTATTATCATCAACTAGAAAATCTTTAATCTGAGTTTTAACCTCTTCATCTGGTAAATCCATGGTAATCCATGTATCTTCATTAAGAGGCTCACCACCCATATGTTCAATGATGATATTTGTTCCTTCTACTTTTCCTTCAATACGAATAAACGTTTGAGGAGAAGGACCATCATCTGTTAATACTTCAAAATACACAACTGTCATCATTGATAATGCTATCGCTAATAAAAGAACGGTACCAATAATTTCAGAAACTGCATCATTTCTATGATTAGATCCTATGTGATTCATCATTGATAATTTCCTTTTTAAATACATTTTTTATATTTTTAATCTGCTAAACCAAACGCAATTTGAGAGTTAATATCAACCTCTTTGAGGTAAATATTATAATTGGGAATTGTCTCATAAGTAAAACTCACATAGACATGATTAGCATCTTTTGTAATAGTATAATTCATACCGGAATATCGGAACGAGTTTTGCATTGCTATTTCCCATGCATGAGGGTGATTTGTTTTAATGGTTATATTTTCGATACCCTCTAATAAATCATAATCATTTGTAGGTACCACACATTCAGTATATATAGGATATTTTCCATACCCACTAATCTCTGTTTTTCCATTTATTCCTTGAACGTTTATAAATACAAAAGAAATATTTTCTGCATAATTTTTAACAATAATAGATGGTTTTCCGAAAAGAACGCTTCCATCATCCTGTGAAATAATTAATGCACCAGCCTCATAAATATATGATTGATCAACAAAATAGGAATTAGATGAGGTATATTGAATAATATCAGATGTATAAGTCTCAATGCCAAAGGTACCAGTAAAAACGACCTCTACTCCATCATCCACTATTTCCAAAGTATCAAATGTTCGGCCAGTATCAAAAAAGGGCAGTTCTTTGATGCCAAGAGTAATAGAAGTTGAAACAGCAGTACTATCATTGACAATCGATTGAATGTCAAGAGCATATTTTAATTGTGCAAATTGATTGGAAATATCCTCCATATGTGAAGCTTCAGATTCTTCTAACCATTGAGGAACATACACAGTATTAAGCATCACCATCACGGCTAAGAATAATCCAATTAAAAGAACCGTTACAATAATACCTACGACAGCTTCATCATTTGAACGTAGATTTTTTCTATTTTCTATCTTTATTTTTTTCATAGTATCAATCCCCTATGGTTGATATTGACAACGTGTATCATATGAAGGACTGTCAGGTTTTTGCTCATCTGACCAACCAGTCTTCTTTCCAACACTGTAAAACCAATATTCTAAAGTAAATCCTTCTCCAACATTTTCAAAAGAAAATTCCCATTTCCAAGGTGATGAATCATCTATCTCAAATGCTTGCCATTCCTGGCCGGTTAAGGTTATTTTCCAATCATCAAGACGAACTGAACCATTGAATTCCCCATATAAATAAATTATATCCTCAGTCACTTCACTTGTTATAACATTGCCAGATCCATCTAAACCATCTTTTAAGACATTACCAAGTGCATCATGAATTTCAAAGGTACATTTTTCTGAATTATTAGTAGTTGCATAAAATGAATCCCAGGAACAACTACTGGGTTTTTTAATTGGAATAGATGAAATATTTCCCTCATAATATATTTCCCCATCTTGCCTCCAGAGATGTAATAATACTGCATCGATTTGCCAATTATCAGCAACCGTATCAGCAACCTCTGAGCCTCCAATAAAGCGGATAATAAATTCATCACTGGTGACAGGTACTGTATAATTATTCCATTGGAAACTATCTAATTCTGAATCAAGGTTATTCCAAGCTGATCCTGTCCAATAATCTACGCCAAGTGATTCAGCAGTTAAATCACCAGTATAAATACATAATTGTTTATTAGGATGTGTTATATCAGCAATATTTGTCCATTGCACTTCTAAATCGAGTTTATAATTATAATCCCAAACATGGATTAAGGCAACATCAATCTGCCAGGTATCTTGATTCGAATCAGAACTTTCAGTTGCTCCTTGATAACGAATGGTAAAGGTTGAACTGGTCAACCAATCTGTAACAGATATATTATTCCATCCTGCTGATAAATCATTGAACAATGAATCCCACCTACTTTCACTTACGTTCCATACATCAACATTAATATTTTCAGACCCTAAGGTTCCTGCATAAATACATAGATATTCATTTGTTTTATTATAATCAAGACCAAGCCATTGAACTTCTAAATCTAATTGATAATTAACATTACTTACTTCAGCTTCAATAAGAACGTCATCAACCCATAAATATTCATTAGGATCAACGCCCGACCCATCAATTTTTAATCTAAAATTCGAACGGAAATATTGAGCATCTCCACCTACATTTGTTATAGTATCTGAATAGGTCAACCATACATGTTCGCCATCGTCCCCAATCTCCTCAATATTATGATAATAGTTACCATCAAAATACTGAACGTAAACATTGTCATTCCCACTAATATCATGGATTCGATATTTAAATGAAACACTGATACTTGATGCGCCACTTGTATCAAGATCGTGAGTTATTAGATCATGATCACTACTACTACATTCCACTGAGTGATATGGCGAATTAAAAAAACTATATGTCAAATCCCAATCTGTATTCCAATTTCCTAGACCACTTTCAAAATCGTCAGATAAAAGAGTAGTCACTACTGAACCACCCTCAGTATTTTCTTCGGTAAGTACGTCATAGGAGCCATCAAGAGATTGTTGATCAATAAAATCATTATGACTTCCTGAATCTGAAACACCATCAACATTTGATGAATCGTCATCAACATTATATATCGTTCCATCGTTAGTATTTTCTTCTACAAGTTCATCATAACCACTATCTTTGATTAATTCAGTACTAAAATTGCTATGAGATCCAATGTCTTTAGAGCCATCTACGTTGCTTGAATCAGAATCAACATAATCAATAATATTCTCGCCTAATCCACTTAGATTAACTGTAGCATAATCACCGTTACTAAAAGTTATATTATGATACATCGATACAAAATCATCATTTTCAAAGCTATCTTGCCAGTAGCCACCCCATTTATACCAAAGAGTAACATTTTCAGGTTCAATTCCTGTTGAACTGGCAGTTAACGTTATTGGGGATGAGTATTGCTCAAAAAGAATATTATCAATTGCTGTTAAAATTGGGTTTTTAGCTGGTATAGATGCCATGGTCACAATTGAATTACTTGCAGAATCTATAATTTGAACATTGACTTCTTTACCGCCAAGAATGCCTGCATCATATTCAATTTTTTCACCAACATTCCATTTGTTATTATTATTTAAATCCCAATTATATGATTTATCCATATTTTCAATATCTATCACACTTGATTCTCCATCAATAGAGAGTAATATTTTCGTATCCAAATCTAACTCATCACCACCGTAATGTTCTAAAATGATGGTATTTCCATCAACTAGACAAGCAATATTTGCTGTAGGTGTTGGTGGGGTATAAGGAACTGATAAAACAGATATATACACAATAGAAAAGAGCCCTAACGAAATGGCTATCAATAGCATTGTACCAACTACATCGGTTACGGCACTGTTTTCTCTATTTTTCTGCATCATCCTGTTTATCATAACTATCAATACTCCATATCAAACAATAAATTTGAACAATAACCAACTAATGAATACAAGAATGAACACATGTTTCACACTTGAATGTACATTTCCATCTTCAAAAATACCTGCAACTAGACCTGTTCCCATACTTTGAACCAATGTAGCAAAATAAAACACTTGCACAATGGCAGCTTGTGAAATAAGCCCCGTACCTCCAATTGTGGTAGATAATCCTTGTGCTTCTTCCCCAGTAATTGTAGGAATGAATACTCCTGCAAGCATAGCAATAATTGCCATAAACACAAACATAGCAACATAAATAACAATCACATAGGATGCCATATTGACTTTTCTTTCCGCCTCCATTAGTTTTAACTCACGAGAATCATTAGCGGCAACATCAAGAACTTCAGCAACATTACCACCCGATCGGCTAGCTTCAATGATTAAAGAAATGGTTCGATTCACTGATTTGGTATTGATTCTTTTAGCAAAATTGGTAAGGGCATCCTCAATACTACTACCCCAAGAGATTTGTTGGGCAATTTTTTTGATCTCATTGGTAAGCAGACCATAATTTCCCTTTGAGGTAAACAAAATAGCATTGGTAAACGTCATCCCTGCTCTTCGAGATGCAGCTAAATCACGAACAAAATCAGGAAACACGGAATCAATTTTATAAATCCGGCGAAAATGAAGCCATTCATACATCCCATAAATACCAGTTCCACTGAGAATTGCAAATACCAGGAAATCAACTGGTGACCCAAATCCAACAATATTAAACAAGGATAACAAGCATAGAATCAAAAACAAAGAAACTAGCCCAATGGTCATAATAAGAACAATTAACCGAGGCATTTGACCAGAAAGAATGGCTTTCTTAAAAAAACCTGGTTCGGGAATTTCTACCATTTATTTAGGCCTCCAATGACATCATTCTAATAACATAAGTAAATCCAAGATGAATCATGGGAACAATAGCAAAGGTTATCAAATACAAAAATGAAATCTGATTACTATCACCACTTATAATCATCATTAACGGAATAACAATAAATAACAACAATATTCCAGCAACAGCAGCAGTAACATAACTTTCTGCCATAATCCCAAGACTTTCAAACAATTGTTTTTGTTTCTGACGGTTTTCAACCATATATTGATCCGCTTTAGCCGTAAAATATGTTTTCAATGATCCACCGCTAGTAATAGTTACAATTAACCCTTGTAGGAACTCTCTAAATCGTTCAGATGGAGATCGGTACATATTATCCTTGATAGACTGGATGATATCTTTTCCCATCATAGCAACATCACGATAGATCCATGCTGCTTCTTTTTGAACCTCACCATAAATCTTTTGTTTTGAAAGACTTTTAAAAATCTCAGTAGGAGTAATACCTGCAGAAGACATCGCGGATATAAAATTTAGGGCATAAGGAAGATGCATATCAATTTTTTTACCGCGAGCCTTTGCCCTCGAAGCAGGCATATTCATAAAATAAAAATAAGTTAAAAATGTCACAAAAAGTGGTATCAGAGCAAGTATCAATATAAAGATTATACCATGAATTAAAAATATTACCAGAGAAAAAACCACAATTGTTGAAATAATCG
>CAZWQV010000068.1:0-8650 GCA_964636235.1 uncultured Thermoplasmatales archaeon | reverse complement strand
TCTGTGCTACAAGAATAAAATAAAGCACCAAAGAATGGAGCAATTAAAAAAAGGATTATGTTATGAAGAACCGACTGATTATGCATTCTTGCATAATTTTCCAGTGCTAAAAGGAAACACGCTGGTTTTTTGGCTATGCATCCTAAATGTGATTCAAAATAGGTGTTATTCGTATCTCCTACAATCAAACAGAACAAATTACCAGCATTTCTTAAGATTTTATCCTGAGAGCTGCTACTAATGAGAGCATCTGATACTGGATAAAAATAGTTACCAATAACAAATCGACCTACCTGTTCAATATCCATATCACCAAACAATGCATATTCATGTAGATCATTGATTATTCTTTTAAACAGCACGACACCCTGCTCTTTTGTCGTTGCATTGGATAATTGGATTCTAAACGCTTCAAATACACTTTTCATCTGCTGAAATGTTTCAACAGAAACAACTTTTGTATAGGATCTATCTTGATCAAACCCAACCATTTCAATGGATAGCTCAATTGCATCATCATCAATTGTCTTTTTTACCTCATCAGCAGTAATAACTGGATGAAACGAAACAAAAACAAAAAAGATGATGATTGTAAATACCATTATTTTTTTCATAGTATCCCTCCAAATAACCATGATATTATTTATCAGAATAAGTATTATTTAATTATTTGTATCATATAAATAGACGTAATTTAGAAGGAGAGCATGCATAGAATCTCATCAATTAAAATTATTATTTATATGTGTTAGATAGGAAGAGAGAAAGAGAGATTAAAATCATTACCGGAGCTTGCAGAATAGGTATAATAGCTCTCTTCCCCAGGAAGAATTTTCTGATATTGATTTTTCCAAAGAAAAAGAAGGATAAAAACAGAATTTTATAGGGGTAAAAATATCTAACCTACCCTCCTTTTCCCTCAATAAAAGATTATTTGCCGAATATTTAAAATTATCTATAATTTTCTAACAAAGCATTACCACCCTTGTAAGAATTTGTGTTTAGAATGTATGGATATTGATAAAAATACCTATAATCCTCTAAATTTCACCCTATCAAAAGTTTTATATCCTATCCGTAATTAATTATTAGTAGGATTAATAATCTTGCAGAGGGGGAATTATGCAAATTATAACCAAACTATATAAGAAAAAGGCAATTCTTCTATCTATCGTTTTTCTATTACTCTCAACTCTTTTTTATCCTGTTATCACATCTGAAGATGTTTCAGATAAAGATGCTTCAGATATTTTATGGTGGTATGATCTAAACGCTCCATCTTTTGGATCAGCGGCAACGGCTGATATTGATGATGATGGTTTATTGGAAATTGTTTTTGGCACCTATTTTAATGATGAACATGTCTATGCTTTGAATGCAAATAATGGAACACTTTTATGGAAATATAATACCGGCGGCTGTAATGATGCATCACCAGTTATTTATGATGTGGACAATGATGATGATCTGGAAGTTATCATACCCACATCATCACCATATACCGTGTATTGTTTCGATGGAAGGACAGGAGCTGTTGAATGGAGCACTTCAACAGGTTATCCAAACTGTATTGATTCACCTCCAGCAATCGCTGATGTTGATAATGATGAGTTACCAGAAGTTATTCTTGGCACGTTTTATGGCAATGTATTTTGTTTAAATGGTGAAAATGGAAGTATTCAATGGCAGATCAATCTTGGAACAGATAGTTATATTCAATCTGCACCAAATATTCTAGATATTAATAATGACGGCCAACTTGACATTGTGGTCGCTCAATATGGTGGCGATTGTAGAGTGTACACGTTATACGGAAACAATGGTTCAACCATTTGGTTTTCAGATTTACCTTCTGATGATATGTACCATGGTGGATCATTTGCTGATATTGATGAAGATGGAAAACCTGAGATTGTGATCGGCTGTTATGACAGTACCATCTATGTTTTTAATGCAGAAGATGGAAGCTTACTTTGGCAATATGACGCACCTCATTATGTTGCCTCACCCACCAGTATCGCTGACCTAAATAATGATAATCATCTCGAGATTGTATTCACCTCATATAACACCATTGGAGTGTTGAATTATACTGGCGATCTTGTATGGGATTATTCTACTGGTGGATCCATGTTTCGAGGAGCATCAATAACAGATACCAATAATGATAACATCCTTGATGTTATAGCTGGATCAACAGATGGAACCTTACAGGTTTTAAGTGGAAATAATGGATCGCTGATCTGGTCAAAAGACTTGGAAAATCATTATGGAAACACCTATCAAATCGATCATGCACCGATTCTTGCAGATTTTAATAATGATACTACTATGGATGTATGTATCATCGGTGGATATGGGTCCTCAAGTCCTTCAGAAAACAATCATGGACGCGTGTATGTCCTTGATGCAGGAAATGGAATAGGACCGGGTTGGCCGATGTTCCGGCATGATATCCATCATAGCGCCTGCTTTCATTACCAAGCAGAACAAAACAATGATACCATCATTTATGTTGATGATGATGCTGATTCCTCATGGTATGATGCAACTCATGTACGAACCATTCAAGAAGGAATAAACAATGCATCAGATGGTTTTACTGTCTATGTCTATAACGGCATGTACATTGAGAATGTAGTAGTGAATAAACAAGTTGAATTAATAGGTGAGAATACTAATACTACCATTATTGATGGCAATAGAATCGGTGATGTGCTCACCATCCAAGTTGCTAATGTAACAGTACAAAAATTCACTATTCAGCATTCCGGTGATAACATGTATCAGGATAAAGGCGTCCGGATACTTGATGATACCTGTGATTTTCAATATAACAACGTGACACAAAACGCTGGAGCAATACTAATTTATAACAGTAAAAATTGTTCCATAGAAAATAATACATTTTACAATAGTACCCATGATGTTTATTTTAACCAAGTAATGAACAGTACATTAAAAAATAATTACATTTCAAACTGTCGAACAGTATATATCGGTGAATCAAACCATAATGATATATCAAATAATAACATCGTTTTTACAAATGCAGGATTCTATCTTATATATTCAAATTATAATCATATTCATCATAACAATATTTCATATAATGGAAAATACCCCTATGTTGGTTTTGGACTTTTATTAGAACACTCAAGTCTTAATCTAATTGAATCAAACATCATACAAAATAATACAGATGAGGGACTGTCGGTTCAATATAGTTCCTCTCATAATAATACCATTAGATATAATGATATATCAAATAATAGCGTAGGTATTCTCCTATTTAACAGTGCAATAAATAATTACGTTTATCATAACAATATCTATGGAAATATCCAATACAATGCAAAATGTGATGGCTTGAACATCTGGGACAATGGCTATCCCTCCGGTGGGAACTACTGGGGCGATTATACAGGATCAGATGAATATAATGGGCCAAACCAAGATATCATCGGCCCAGATGGTATTGGAGATGCTCCTTATATATTCAATAATAATCAAGACCACTACCCATTTATGTCGCCCTCAGCTTGGATAGAAGAAATTGATGTAAATCAAAGTATTTTTAATCGAGGATTTCCCATTCGCCATGCCGCAGATGGAGACTGGGCAGGAGCACAAAACTTTTTACCTACCGTAAATACCATAACAAAATGTGAAATATATATACGTAAATTTGGAACACCTGAATTTAACTTAACGGTTGAACTTCGAGAAGATGCCATTAATGGACCAATACTTGATTCATTAGTCTTTACACCTGAAGAAGTACCTTCCACTTGGTCATGGCTCGAATTAGAATTCACTGATATAACTATAACACCAAGTATTGACTACTTCATCGTGTGTCCCCCCGCACCAAGTGGAGTTACAACTAGCTTTGGATACGAATGGGGCTATGCATTTGGCAACCAATATGATGATGGATCATTCTGGTTCACACGAAATGGAGGAGGTCTCTGGCGGGATCTTCCAACCATGTACGAGTTTGTATTCAAAACCTATGGATATTATTAAGAAAAATAGGATACTATAGGTCTTCTATGATCTGTATTGAGGTGAAATCCTTCATATACAAATTGTGTATTTTAAAAAAATAGCCAATATAATCTTAGCATATTCAATGAATATGAAATTTCAACTAGTTTCTTTGTTTTATTAACAATTTTTCAAAAGAATAATAAAATAACCATTTATCAAATTGTTTAAAATCGTTATCACCAAGATAAGTACCAACCTCTAATAATTCCTTTTCTGGTAAATCTTTTCCATGCTCTTGAAGAAAATATTTCATTCTATTACAAAATGTTTTATAGAATTCACATGCAGATATTAGCTCTTCTTTTGTTATTTCAGGATGATTTTCCAAAATATGAGTCAAATATAATATCTCTTCATTCGTTTCAAAACTACAAGTTTTACACTTCCATATTTCCTTTTCTTTATGAAAAATCATGATTCATACCCTCTACAAATAACTAATATTTTCATCGAATATATTCTTTACTGTTAAAATAGTATCAAATAATAGATAAATATTTTAAATATTTTTTATTAAATTGAAAAATAAGGATATAATTCATGTTTAAACAAAGAATTCTACCCGCCTTTGCTATAAATGGAATTATCCTTTAAGAAATTAATTTGGTAATAAAACATTCTGGTTCACTCGTGATCAATGAAACTTAAGGAGAAATTTTTCGATCATTTGCACATTTTTATTTAAAATATATGGACATAATTAATCAAAAATGTGTATCATGCCTGCAATGATTTTTTATACTATTAGTTACATAGAATACTACCTATTAGGGGGAATAATATCTTGGAATTAAAAATTAATAATGCAAAAATATCTATTATTTTTTCTTTATTTATATACCTGCTTTTGATAAGTTCACCACTTATTCCATCAGCGACTCAAGACGACTTACAAGATTCATTTCAATATAATCAAGATATCATTATCTATACGGCCAATCAAGGATTTTTATCCCGGATATATATTCTGGATATGAATGGAAGCGTGCTAAATTATTTTGAATATGTAAACTTTCATTTTTGTGACACAGAAGTCGTAAACAATGAACTTTATGTTGCAGAAGCATTTGCACCACGGGTAGAAAAAGTACATCTGAACACCGGAGAACTAGACGTCATCGTTGATGATTGGACCCTTTTTTATTTTTATGATCTAGCCTTTGATGGAACCTATTTCTATGTGAATGAATGGGATATGAACAGATATTATCTTAATGGAAGTAAACAGGGAACCGGCAGCTTTGATGAAACCGTTTATGGAAGCAGCTGGGATGGAACATATCTTTGGACACTAACTGATAATAATATCATAACCTGCTGGGATATATCAAACTGGCCCACACTAAACGAGATTGCTGAAAACAATTTCGCTCCACCAAGCTCATATTGCAGAGGATTATGGTTTGATGGACAATATTTTTGGACAGCTGAAAGTTACAATAGTTCTCTAGGGTATATCTACCAATTTGATCATCAAGGAAACATTATAAACCAGTGGCTTGAACCAACCTTTAGCGGATGGTCTGCCTGTGTGATTAAGTATTCAAATGATACCATCGATATCGATCAATCTGCATTCGATCGAGGTTTTCCCATTCGTCATGCGGCAGATGGAGACTGGGCTGGTGCACAAAATTTTACTCCAACTCTTGACTATCTAACCAAATGCGAAATCTATCTTCGAAAGTTTGGTACACCAGAGTTTAATCTCACAGTAGAGCTAAGAGAGAATAGTATTGATGGTCCTATATTAGACACCATAATTTTTACACCAGAACAAGTGCCAAGCACGTGGACATGGTTAGAACTAGATTTTTCAGATATACAAATAATACCAGGTGTCGACTACTTCATGGTTTGTCCACCAGCACCATCAGGTGTATCAACATCATTTGGCTATGAATGGGGCTACGCATTTGGAAACCAATATGATGATGGAAGCTTCTGGTTTACAAGGGATAGTGGTAATCTCTGGAGAGACTTACCCACCATGTATGAGTTTGTGTTTAGGACGTATGGATATTCATAAGAAGTATACTCATTGAATAATAATTACAATCAATTATTTCTTTTTGTAAAATAGTAATCTTATCTTCTAAAATATTTAGATATTTTTAAATAGTTAATTCCCATATAAAGAATTAAATGATGAAAAATAACTATTTAAGTAAAGAGGAACAAATCATTTTTAACACTATTAACAAAACAGACATCATCGACCATGAGCAAATAAAAGATTTATTTCCTTCCTATCCCTCAACAAAAATCAACAAGATCTGTCACAATCTCTTATCAAAAGGGTATCTTTATCCAGTGAAACGAGGTATTTACATCATCAATGATAAACCATCCGATAGACCAATGATCAAAAACCCATATACCATTGCATCGTACCTAAATAAGGGATATCTGGGTTTTTCATCTGCACTTCATCTTTATGATCTTATCGATTATGAACCATTCACTATTTTTATGGTATCAAACCAAACCTCAAGTGAATTAACCATTGGCACTTATCTATTTAAAACAGTAGCTTTTGGAAAAAAAGCAACGGGTAGTACTTTTTATAAGAACGTATATGTATCTACTATTGAAAAAACAATATTTGATTGCTTTTATAAACCTCAATATGCTGGTGGCTATCAAGAATTAATTAATACATTATCAAAAATAAAATCCATTGATTGGAATCAAGTACTTTTTTATTTTAATCATTTTGCATCAAATGCTTTATTTCAACGAACTGGCTACATCCTTACTATTTTACATAAAAACAACACCATATCTATACCAAAATATTTTTTCCATGAATTCAAAAAACATGTCAAAAGTACCACAAAACTCATTCCAACCGCTCCATCAAAAGGAACCTATAACAAGGAATGGAAAGTTCTGAATAATTTAGGCAAAGAAATAATTATGGAAAGGTGAAAAAAAGATGATGGATCTGGACATGTTACAGTTACTTGCAGTAAAAACAGGTTTAGGAATAAAATATCTATCAAAAGAAGAAAGAATATCAATGCTTCTAGTACAACTCAACGAACTTATGAATAATGATATTATCTTAAAAGGAGGTACCGCTCTCAATAGAGGATATTTATATCCCATAAAAAGAGGGAGGTTTTCAGAGGATATTGATCTAGACTTTATCAAACATGTAAATATTGATGAAAAAATGAAAGATATAAAGAAAAATATCAAAAAAATCAATGAATTTTCTGTTTCAAAACCAAGAATTCTTTATCGTACCTTACGCTTTGAATGTGAATATGTAAATCAAATTGATGAAAAAGACAAGATACAAATTGAATTTTATGTTAGTGAAAAAAAATATAACAGTCCGCCAAAGACAATTCTATTACAATCACAATACATCCCAGGAACAGCAACAACATTTCCCGTATATTGCCTGGAAGAATTAATTGGACAAAAATTAATAGCATTACACAATAGAAAAGAAGGAAAAGACATCTATGATTTATTTTATGGATTAGATTTACCAATCAAAAATGAAGTATTGATAAACTCTTTATCCAATCTTTTTAAACATTATCATATAAAAAAAGATCAATCGAAATTTATCCAAAATGTGCAAAAACAACTTGATGAAATGGTATTAAATGCTTATTATATTGGAAATTCAACAAATCATTATATCCCACGAAATTTGAGACCGAATTGGCCTATAATGATAAAAATGGTAAAAGAAAAAATAGAAAAACAATTTCAATAAAAAAATAAAGCCATTTTTAAAGAAAAATGATTATTTCATCAAAATTTTTATAACTATCGGCTTTTAAAAAAAAAATTGAAGAGATTAAGCAATCTTCTATGATCTTATAATCAAAACATATAATTATATTTAATCATGATTATTCATTGGAAAGTCCTTCAGGCAATAAAGGACATTTACTAGGAATCTGCCAATGATTCAGATCTTCGATATTTACTAACAGATATAAAAACACATAAAACGGATATAAAATTAAAATAAAAAGTATCTTTGGATTTAAAGTCAAACCGTTCCAGTAAGAAGCCATTTCTCCCATTTTTTATGACCATAATTTGATGCGCAATTTGCCGCAGCTTTTACATCATATGTAACTAAGATATTATCAAATACGTATTGATCATTTTCCTTTGTGATAACACAATACGATGCCTTATTCTGCCGTGTTTCCATGATATGATACATAGGTGTATCATCATCATATGCCTGTAGACCTACACTACCAGGATTAACAATATATTGATGTGAAGATAACCCTTTCACATGGAAAAGGTGACTATGTCCACAACAAATAATCTGCTGTGAAATATCCTTGACCTCATGAAGGAGTTCCTTTTGACTTTTCAACACAACTCCCTGTTCACCTACTTTTTCAAATAAATAATCAGAATCAGATTTGGAAGTACCATGGCATAAAAAAAATTCATCCACAATCAAGGTTTTATGAAGATTTGAAAGCCACCCAACAATTTCATCAGTAATATTACTTAATACATAGTTTAAGGTATTATTCAGGGTATGTTTTCCGATATGTTCGAGAATTATTCTATCCTCATTACCTGCAACATGATAAATGGTATATTT
>CAZWQV010000067.1:0-8899 GCA_964636235.1 uncultured Thermoplasmatales archaeon | reverse complement strand
GCCATTGAAGAAAATTCATTTGCAAGAGTTGATATCGCCACTCCTTTATATTCAAAAGGACCAGTTATTGATCCAACAGAATTAAATCGCCCACCTAATCCAGTTATTGAATCCATTTTTTCTAAATCTTCAAGGGTATATGTTTTTTGCTCTCCATTATATGTCATTGTTAATACTATATCATCATTTGTTTGTTGATATATTTCAGTATTACAATGACCGAATGTTTGAGAACAAAAAATAGTGGCTATAATAATTAAGCCTATGGTTATCGTAGATATCTTTTGATTCATGAGTTCCCCATAATTAAAAAGTCTTTTATAAAATTAATCTTGTATAAAATTAATTTTTTATTTATAAATTTGTTATTCTTTTAATTAAGATAGTAACTATCAAATGGATACATCCTGAAATTCGATTTCTACCACATGTTTCGACCATAGAAATGAATCAGTTAGCTGCTCTTCATCATCCACAAACGCAACTCGTAAAGGTCCACCTGGAAAATCCTTGATGCCTTCCTCTTCATACGCAAGCATCATAGTAACACCACCAATACCTTGATCATTACCCTCAGTATCGTACACTTGAACAGTCCCTTGAATTTCATCTGATGTATACATAACTGAGTATCCATCATCTGCAATTACAGTCATTGTGTAACTTTCAGATATTAAAGAAAACTCATCTGAAAGAACAGATATTGGAACTCCTTTGTACTCAAAGGGACCTGCAATTGATCCAACAGAATTTAATCGCCCACCTACACCATTCAACGCATTCATATGTTCCAAATCATCGAGGGTATATGTTTTTTGATTCCCATTATACCTCATAATTAGAATATATTCTTCATCTGATGGTTCAGTTATTTGTATTTGTCTTTTTTTCAAAGAGCTACTGCCATCATTATCTTTCACCATAAGTTTTACTTGATAAATCCCAGTTCTACTATATTGATGATGTGGATTTTGTATTGTTGATCCATTTCCATCACCAAAATCCCAATTCCAACTGGTAATCTTTCCATCAAAATCAATTGATATATCATTAAAATCAACCATATCTTCTGTGGTTGGTATAGTTGGAGTATAACTAAAATCAGCGATTGGTTTTTGATTTTCTATTGTAATCTGTTTTATAATTGAATTTGTTTCTCCACTATTATCAGTGACAGTTAATCGTATCTTAAAAGTTCCTAATGAATGAAATACATGGGCTGGATTTTGTAAATCGCTAGTATTTCCTTCTCCAAAATCCCAATCCCAATGTACAATAAACCCATCAGGGTCAGATGATAAATCTGTAAAATCAATTGATACCTTTCGTAATAATTGAGATGAGCCATATGAAAAATCTGCAATTGGTGATATATTGGTCGTGTTAGTAAAAAAATCAAACTCATATAAATCAGCATCAATTCCCATTAAAGAAGAACGCACATGAAATCGTACTCTTGCTTTTGCGATAGTATAAATTGGAAAGGTTAGGATTTCCCACTTTCTATTATTATATGTTCCTTCGTAAATATCTATCCAGGTATTATTTACATATACATCTACATCTATTGAATCGCACCATTTTTCATCATACCATGCTTTAAAACGAATTTTATTACATTGTATTTGAAGAGGCGAAACAAGTTCTAAAAAACCTGTCCATTGCCATTTCCATAATCCTTTTTTTGTATAAATAGCTCGAGTATTTTCTTTATCATCAAATGCATTTGCCGGTGATTCCCATCCATTTTCTGGGTCATTGTAATCTGTTGGAGATATGAATCCATCTTTTACTTTGCAATCAACTTGAATAATTATGGTTTTTTGTCGTATACTTCCATTATTATCTTTTGATGTAAAAGTTGCATTAAAATTTCCTACTTCTGTATAAACATGGGTTACATTTTTTATTTTTACTTGAGTTCCATCTCCAAAATCCCATTGATAAAAGGTGATAATACCATCAGGATCATATGTTTCTGCATGAAACTGAATGGATAATGGTGCAAAACCTGTTTGATTATTACTGGTAATATTGATGATCGGAGGTTCATTTTCATCTATTGTATCATTGTGTAACTTTTTTATTTCCAGTTTATTGATTGATTTAATCCATAAATTTGATTGGGTAATAGCTCCATCATCAGTAATATATGCAATTTTGAAAGGACCGCCATTGTTTTTAGTAAGTATTTTCCCATTTTCTTGATAGGCAATAACCATTGTTACACTATCATTAATATAAGAATTGGTATCTTCAACATATACTGGAAAAAGACCGTTTATATTTTCTTTTGAAAAATTATAAGTATAATCATTTGAACTAACATGCACACAATAGTTTTCAGGAAGATTTTCAACTGAACGAACAATATCATTTATAGGAATGCCAACATATAAATTAGTGCCAGTTATTGATCCAAATTGATTAATCATTGATCCTCGCCCTTTTACAGATGAAAAGTTAGATAATAATTGTTCGAGAGAATAGATGAATTTGCTATCCTGATAACTTATTGTTAATATGTTATCTAAGGGATCTTCCAAAGAAAGAGTATTTTGTTCGATTGTAATTGCTTCCGGATCCTGCAATAGAATTGATGAAAAAATCCCTAATAGCAGAATAACAATGATAACAATACTAACTTTTTTTATAAACTGATTATTAATAAATAGATAAAGGCAAATAAGAATAAAAATTAATAGAACAAAAAATATTATGAGAAGATAAAATACATTATCTGTTTCTTCATTTGCTATTTCGTTTATAGATAATTGATAATACCAAAGAGGAATTTCTTGATACCCCGCATGCTCACCGATAGTATAGAACCCAGAACTGTTACTATTAAAACAAATAGCTTCTCCTTGAGGTTCATCGGAAATATCTAATAATGTATGATTTTTTTGAAACAGGTCCTTGGTTTCAATGCCTTGGGATCGATACCAGATTGATGCATAATCTTTTGTTCTATCATTTCTAAGAATGAGTAATCTTCCATCGGATGAGATATCGCCTGCTGTTATCCATTCGAATTCAGGTTTTTTTGGAAGTGTTGCAACTAGTTCAAGAGTGATAATCTTTGAAGATGATTGAGGATATGGTGCATAGTAGATTTTGTTTGGCGATAGTCGTTTCGTAATAATATATAAATCTCCATTGGAATCAATCATTAGTGATTCTGCATCTTTTGGTCCATCAGGATATTGTAAGGTAATGGTTTGATAATTACTTAGATTATATTCGTTATACTCGGATGTTTTCTCAATATGTGGTTCAGGGACTTTTCTGATGAAAATAGTGGATCTATTAGCATTATTGTCTCCAATATGAGCAATATATAAATAAGAAATTTTCTGTGTTGAATCATAACCAATGGCAATATCCTCTACATCATTGCCATCAATTCCAATTTGATATTTTCCAATTATCATACCATTTGTATTAATTGCATAGATATAGGGACTCCAATCATCCTCATGTACCCATAAAATATCTTTATTAATTCTACTGGCTGCAAGTCCCGATAGTTCATCAAAGGGATTATCTATTGAAAAATAACAAAGAGCTGTTTCATTCTTTATATCAATATGAATTGTTTGTTTACCTTGATTAATAGTGGTAAAACCATTTCCGATTATAAGTAACGTTATGGAAAAAATAATTGTTAGATTCCAAGATCGTCGACGCAAAATCGTATTCCCCAATTTATATATTTTATTCTGTAATCAATACACGAAGCATTATAGTAACAATTATTAAAAAGTTTATTATTCTATAAGATTTAAAATCTTAAACTCAAATTAGCTGCTGGTATCTTGACCTCGAATATTTTTTGATTTTGTTTTTTTAATACCACCATTTAATGCTTTCCATTCCTCTTCGCATTCTTTACTACAAAACCAATTATCTCCCTCTTTATCAAGCTCTTTTTGACACATGGGGCATTTTATTGGTCTATAATAAAAATTTCTTGCCTGAGGCATATATATAATATTCATATGTGATTTAAAAAAATATTGCTTGTTTGGTTTTCCAAAATATTTCTCCATTTTAAAATTTGATAAATGTTTTTTAATCCCATTTCCTTTTTGAAATAGAAGTGAGGAACGTAGATGAACACTATTAAAATAGCAAATTTAACCAAGAACTTCGGATCTATAGCAGCAGTAAATGATGTTTCTTTCTCTGTTAAAAAAGGAGAACTTTTTGGCCTTCTTGGCCCCAATGGATCTGGTAAAACAACCATGATTAAAATGCTTACAGGACAAATTAAACCTACTTTTGGAAATATCTCAGTTCTTGATGTTGATGTTATTCAAAATCCAATACGAGTACGAGAACTGGTTGGCATTATCCCAGAACAGGAAACTCCACCTAGTTTTCTGACTTCTGAAGAATATCTTGAGTTTGTGTGCCAAATACGAAAACTGGACCATATTGATGACCGGATTGATACCTGGTTTCATCGTCTTGATTTTGTTGATCAGAAAAACACGTTATGCAAGGATCTATCTAGGGGAACTCGGCAGAAATTAATGGTTGCTCAGGCGTTTCTTCATGAGCCATCAGTTGCTTTTATTGATGAGCCACTTATTAATTTGGATCCATTGATTCAACGCATCTTTAAGGATTTTCTTCTAGATTATATTGCTAAAGGAAAAACCGTATTTTTTTCCACTCATGTACTTGAAATAGCAGAGGAAATATGTACTGAGATCGCAGTTCTTGATAAGGGCAGTTTATTACATAAAGGAAGAATTGAGGATATTAAACAACATGAAGGCCATCTGGAAAGATTTTTTATTAATCTTGTAAAGGAAAGGAATATGTGATGATCCAACAAGTACTTTGGGCATTGATAAAAGAAGAATGGCGTTTACATACGAAAACAATGAAGAACCAATCTTTTCGATTCTTTCCTTTTATTATCCTCATGGCAACACTTTTTCTATCTCTTCTCATACCAACAATATTAAAAATTATTTCAATCTCTCAATTGTTTTTATATACACATTATTTCTTCTTATTTTTTGGGGTGAGTGTTGGTGCTTTTGGTTTATTTGGAAAAGAAATAATGAACCGTCGCTTTGGACAAATTAGTTTAATAGCTTACTCATCAAGAAGTCTACCAATATCTGAAAAGACTATTTTCCTTCTGTTTTTTTTAAAAGATATTATTTATTATTTAATGTTTTGGATACTTCCAATTTTTATCGGTTTTCTTTTGGTAACGTCCTTTGTTGGTTTTTCATTTTTTGCATCATTTTATGCTTGTGGTACACTTCTTCTATCTTTCCTATTTGGTCTTTCATTTGTTTTTTTGTTATCGACTATATATGCTCATTCAAAAACATTCCTTCTTATCATTCTAATTACTATAACAGGGATAATTTTTTATTTTAACATATTTGAACAGATTCAAATTTCATCAATTTTACTTCCATATCTCTTATTTTATACTAGTTCATGGACTCTTTTTGGTTATATCATTTTATCTATTTTATTCGCATCTAGTATTTCAATTATTTTTGTAAAAATTGACTATCCTGAAAAAAAGAAATATTATCAAAATAGCTTATCTGTTTGGATAAAACGCTTACGATTTAGTCCTTATTCTTGTTACATTGCGAAAGATTTCATTGATTTGAAACGAAGTGAAGGAGGGCTTGGTAAAGTTATTTTTTCTTTTTTACTTCCAGTTTTTTTTACTTATTTTTTTCTTTCCATATTTGTTGAAATCATTCCAACTGTAAAAATACTCATGATTTTTTCAATTTTCTTAGGAGTTGTATCTGCATCCATTTATAACATGATCACAGAGTTTGATTCATTTCATCCATATTTAGCATTACCTGTGAAAGTTTCAACAATCATCAAAAGTAAAATTATCAGTTTTCTTTTAATTAATGCTATTTCCTGTATTATATTAATAATTGCAGGTATAACCATGGATCAACTTAGCTATTTTATTCCCGCCTTATTATTATTTGTTTCAATTGCATTGTTTATTTTGGGTGTTACAATTCATCTTACAGGTCTTCAACCAACATTGTTACTTTATGATTCAAAAATATTCATACGTTATGCAGGAATATTAGCCCCAACAGTATTTGTTCTTACCTTGTTATCTATTATCAATCCTTATTTAATGATCGCAAGTCCCCTTCTAATTCCACTTGCTTATATTTTATTAAGAAAAAGTTTTGTAAAATGGAATGCATGGAATCCAATAAACATTTAGTCACGTAGTTTTTTTATTAAAAGATAATGCGAGTCTCATAAAAATAACATAATTTAAAAATAACAATGAAATACATGAAAAAGGAATCATGTATGAACATATTGATCCTTGATGGTTTACGATCACATGATCAGAAATTTCAAGATTTTCTCAATAAAATCATTAAAAATCTTAAAGAAAATAACATTAATTCTGAACATATTTGCCTGCGTTCTATTTCTTTAAAGGACTGTTTGGGTTGTTTTGGATGTTGGGTGAAAACACCAGGATCATGTATTATTGATGATGATTTGAATTCTATATGTAAAAAATTCATGCAAAGTGATATCGTATTTGTTATAAGTCCTGTTATTTTTGGTGGATATTCCTATGAATTTAAAAAATTTCTTGATAGAAGCATACCTACTATTCTTCCGTATTTTAGAAAAATCTTTGGTGAAACACATCATAAACTTCGATATGATTCATATCCTAAACATGTCTATATAGGATTTCAAACCAATGATGATAAGAAAGAACAAGCGATATTTCGTTTTTTAGTTGAACGTAATAGATTAAATCTTCATGATACAAAACAAATGCTTGTTTTTTTCAATGAAAAAACAGATGACAAACGAATTGATGAATGGTGTTCAAATATAATTGCAGAATTGAAAGGGGGAAACAACCATGGTATCTAAAAAGAAATTTCTTCTTCTAATCGGCAGCCCCCGAAAAGAAAGAAGTACATCATATTCATTAGGTAGCTACTTATTAAAAACTATGAAAATAAAAGGATATAATACTGAAACTATCTTTCTATATAATTTTCATAGTGATGAGGATCTATGGAGATTATTGTTAGAAATAAACGAATGTAACATGATCATTGTATCATCTCCTTTATATATTGATTGCCTACCCGCACATGTCATTCGTGTGTTTGAATTTCTTCATCAACATAAAACTGATATTACTTCTCAGAACATTCATATATCAGTTATTATCAATTGTGGTTTTCCAGAATCAAAACAGAATGCATCTGCTCTTAAAATTTACAAATGTTTTACAGAGAAAATGGATTTCACATGGGCCGGTAGCCTATCATTAGGTATGGGTGGATTTATTAATGGAAGAAATCTTCAAGCCCTTGGAGGAAGAGTATCACAAATCCATGAAGCTTTAGATTGTGCTGCTAAAGACCTTATAGAGGACAATTATATTTCTAAAGATGCGCAACTACTGTTTGATAAAAAAATTATTCCTCATTGGTTATATAGATTTGGTGGAAATATTGGTTGGAATAGACAATCAAGAAAAAATGGTTTACATAAAAAAGATATCAGAAATACACCGCATATTTCTCAAGATTAATGGTTCTATGAATATTGATTCTCTCTTAAAACTGATTTTTTATTTTTGATACCACAATATTTTTATTTATATTAATCATTCTATATGTTAGCAAGAAACCTGTTTTTAGATAGGTATTGATGAGAGGAGGTTAAATTATGCGTTTGGAGAAAATGATATTTTTTATTGTTATATTGCAGGCTTTTTTAATAAATGGAATATGTCTTCCATCAACAATTGGTCAACCACAAAATATAACTGATGATGAATTAGACCAGAGTCAACCATATTATGATTTTTATTGTGGAGTGGGCTGTGATTGTTGTAAATTTGCTCAATCTTTCACTCCTTCATTAGATTTACTTACCCGTGTGGAATTATTTATGAATGGATCTGCTACTGTTTCCATTAGAAATGATTTAAATGGATCTGATTTGACATCCGTTTATGCAGAAAAAGATTCTTTAAGAGACTGGGATTGGGTTACTTTTGATTTTGAAAATGTATTAGTTGAACCTGGTCAGATTTATTATATTATATGGAATCCAGATGATACACTCGATAGTTTGGGATGTAAAGATTATAATATTTACGAGAATGGTGCATCTTATTATTTTAATTGCGATGAGTGGGTTGATCGAGACGGCGATTTTACCTTTAAAACCTATGGAAGAATGACAAAACCAATTGCACCAACAATAACCGGGCCAACCGACGGAGTAGTAAAAGAACAATATACCTACACTATGAATGCTTATGATCCAGATAATGATCAATTGTATTATTATATTGACTGGGGTGATGGACAAGTAACTTCTTGGTTAGGTCCATATGAATCCGGTGAATCAATACCGTTTAAACACACCTGGGAAAACGGTGGTACTTTTAATATAAAAGCCCAAGTCAAGGATATATGGGGAGCAACAAGTGATTGGTCAGAGGAGTACTCGGTATATATGGCTGAACCTGATGTTGTCATAGACAATGTAAAAGGTGGATTCGGAGTTTCAGCAGATATTAGAAATGTTGGTGATGCGCCAGCAAAAAATCTAACATGGTCTATTGATGTGGATGGATTTATTTTAATTGGAGGTCATATAGAAGATACCATTGCATCCTTAGAAGTGAATCAAGCTATTACAATTACATCTGTACTAATTATTGGTTTTGGAAAAGCTATAGTCACAATTTCAGTAAGTCAGATTATTGAAAAACAAATTGAATGTATTGTCATTGGTCCAATGATATTATTGATCTGAAGCCGCTGGTGGGAATTGAACCCACGACCTATTCCTTACCAAGGAATCGCTATACCTCTAAGCC
>CAZWQV010000066.1:0-9611 GCA_964636235.1 uncultured Thermoplasmatales archaeon | reverse complement strand
ATTATACAGGGGAATGGATTTGAACACGTTTTTACTGATAAAAATATTGATTTTACAGGATTGAAGATATCTCTTTGGGATTCTCTACTAACGGTTTAATACTAATACAATGTTCTATCAAGCTCATAATCTACAAGTAATAGTGCTACCATTTATTGAAATGTACGATTTCATTAAGTTGTTTTTTCGGTGGCTGCTTTGGTTTTTCATCAGGTATTCCAAAGGCAACTGCTCCAACCGTTATACAATCATCAGGTAGGTTCAGAGTATCACGGAGTTTATTTTCATTAAACGCTCCCATCCAACACGAACCAACTCCTTGAACTTTTGCTGTGATAACCATATTTTGAAGTGCTATTGTCACATCCATCAATGAAAGTTTTTCTATAACGATCTCGGATTTTTTGTATACACCTAAAACAATAAAGTCTGCATTAGTTACAAATCTGTTGAATCCACTAAAAATAAATGCTTCTTTTTCCTGTTTATTTCTGGCAACAACAAAGTGCCATGGTTGTTGATTTGTTGCAGTAGGAGCAAGTCTGCCTGCCTCTAAAATAGTGTTAATAACTTCTTCAGAAACCGGTTCATTCTTAAATTTTCTAATACTCCTTCGATTAAGAATATCTTCAACACAATCCATCTTAATCACCTTCATTTCTCATTTGTTTAAATTGTTCTATTGCATGTAAAATAATCTTATCGATTCGTTCTTGCTCTATTCCGTCATTCTGTGATTGAATAATTTCATCTATAAGAGGATGAAGCAATTCCATCTGTTCAATATACATCAAGTGTCCTTCTTGATGGAATGTTTCATTTATAATAGAAACAGATTCGAGCATTTTAGTAATGTAATCTTTTTTTATTGTATCGTATTCATTCAATTTTTCTTTACCTGATTTCGTTATTTCATAATACGTTTTATCATCTTGGTCTATTCCTTTTATCCAACCTTCACTCTGCATTGATTTCAAAAGTGGATAGACTGTCCCAGTGCTTGGTTTGCTCCCACTATGTTCTTCAATTTCTTTGATTAGTTCATAACCTGAATGTTTTCGTTCTGAAATCAGTTTTAACATGAAATATTTTAGAAGACCTTTTGCCATATTGTCGATATCGACATATCGTTATCGATATATTTACTTTTCCAAAAAAATTTAACTCATTCTATGATTCTAAATCATAATCAGAATTTATTAAAACTACTTTTTTCTGAATAAATAATAATTTGCTGATTTTGTGTATCCTATGCCTCTATTTGTTTTCTTAAGCAATTCTTTTGTTATAATAATATTTTTCTTGAGAATGAAATATTTATCAAGATTTTCTTTTTTTAAATAATATTTCTTGTTTTTATAATTGATTACCCAAAAAAAGTGAAATCATTATCTAAATATGCCATGCTGGCATCACCATGGCTATTATTTGCAAGAAGCACCCCATTCTTTTTTAACAGGTCTTTACAATATTTTGAAACGAATCCTGCATATAGTGATATCATCAAATCAGACGAATCAATTATATCATTGAATTCTTTTCGATAATCTTCTGGGAAAAATCTAAGATTAGTCTCTTCATCATATGTTTTATTATCTTCAATGTAATCAATAATCTCTTTTTAGTTTGTAAAGAATTTTTTTGCTTTTTTATCTGTATCAATATAATATGTATTTGGAAAGAAGAGTGATGGGGTGATATCAATATAACTTCCAGGATAAGTTGCAGTATGAATGATGTAGTTATCATTCAGTATTTTGAAAAGATTATATCTATAACCAAAGTTATCTCTACTCTTTTGTATGTATTCTTCATAATCTTTGATTGACATTTTCTATTGCTTGAATATTTAAATCCGTAAAAATAGCTTTGGATTTTGGATAACTTATAATCACTGATATTTATCGATAGAAATTAACCGTTTATTAATATTATAACTTTATGAATATAAAATATGTAGGGGGGGGATTTGAACACCATTTTACTGGTAAAAATAATGAGTTTACAGGTGTGAAGATCTCCCGTCGAGCATCTACGCTAAGGGTGTAATGCTCATACTTTTAAAAGTAGTAATTTATGTTAATAATTAATATATTCATTAATTGCTTTGCAAGTAACTGGTAATTATTAGAGTTGATAATATTGGATTTATATAACCTCGGTTGGAATAATACACTTGATAATTATTTTGAAGAATTAAAACTTCAGGATGTAATCAAGGGTAGGGTAATTTTTCATTGTGGAAAACAATACAAAATAATTACCCGTGATGGAGAAGTAACTGCTTATTTGTCGAATTCATATATTAATTCAATCGAAACAAAATCAGAACTACCATCAGTGGGTGATTGGGTATGTTTGAAGCAAATTGATGAGTTTCGTCCGTATCAGATAATAAAACTTATTCCAAGAAGAAATAAATTATCAAGGAAAGTATCAGGTGGGAAATCTGAGGAACAAATAATTGCATCAAATATTGATATTGTGTTTATTGTAACAAGTGCTGACCAAGATTTTAATATTAGACGTCTTGAACGATATATTGCAATTATCAATGAGATTGGTGCACATCCAATTATTATTTTGAATAAGATTGATGTCTGCAATGATAATAAACAATATTTGCTTGATATAGAAAAGAACCTTCCAAATGTTACCAAATTTGCTATTAGTGCAAGAACAAGTGAAAATATCGATGAAGTTATCCAATATATTAAACCAGGAAATACTATAGTACTTGTTGGTTCATCAGGTGTAGGAAAATCTACATTAATCAATAACCTCCTTGGGTATAATAGACAAACAGTTGGTGAAATCAGAAAAAAGGATAGCAAGGGTAGACATGTTACAACTTCTCGGGAACTTATCGTCCTTCCCAATGGTGGCATGTTGATTGATAATCCTGGTATTCGAGAACTTCAGTTATGGTCATCTGAAATCGGCATTAGTAAGACCTTTGAAGATATCGAGGAATTAAGTAGAAAATGTCGTTTTTCTGATTGTACTCATAATGCTGAACCAGGGTGTGCAATAAAAAGAACTATTGAATTGGGTAAATTATCTCAGGAACGAGTAGACAGTTATAAGAAACTCCTTCGTGAGCAAGAGTACTTGAATAATAGAAGAAATACGTATGAACGTAGGAAAAAGGATAGAAAGTTAGGTAAAATTTATCGTCAAGGTAAATCAATTAGGAAATATAAGGGAAATGATTAACCATTTTGACTATAATTAACAAGTAATAATGCTACAAATTTTATGATTTGACAGTGCTACCTGGACAAGAAATATTCATTTTACACTTAGAACATGCAGATTTTCTACCTATTCCAGCGCTATAAATAGAGAATAATATCAATAAGATTAATATTCCTATTTTAGTATAATCAAAAATGAGAACAATAGATATAATAATTGCAATAATTGGAATGAACATCATTAAACCATAAACTGCAGGTGCAAATTTTAAACCAGGACTTTCAGCAAATTCTTCAATTTTTCCTTTTTTAAACATTTTAGCTGATAACTTCCCCCATCCAAGAGCACACCATTTATCATAATAATAGCAATTCCTGCAAACCAATTTTCTCATTACAAAGTAAACCATGATTAAAGATATTGCAAGATATAACCATGCCCACCAATCGAGAAGATACCAAACAGCAACTGTACCTACTATCATGATTAATAACATTATAATATTTCCAAATATAACTGTTGAAATTGGATATTTTTCTAATCCTTTATCATTAATCTTAATCTCATTACTCATTATTATCAACAACTAAAATAAGAAAGCCTCATAATAAAATTACCAAATAATCAAATTATCAACATCATAATCAACAAGTAATAAAAAAAATAATCATTATGGTCAAAAGATATTTAGTATTATTATTGTTTCTCCAAAAAGATGCCTAAACAATTTTCAAATGTAAGCAAACTTTTAGAAATGGCAATAAAACGATATCAGTTTGATGTTGTCGGATGGACAAAATTCTGCAATGAATCCACAAACAATAAAAGAAAAGCACTTCAAAGTGGTCCATCAGAATCACTTGAGATATTACGAGTTCAAGATAAACTATCAACACCTCTTGAGGCACCACAAGTTCAAAAGATATATGATTCAAGAAATACCTATATTAAATGGTTAGATAAAGAATATGAAAGAGATCAAGCATTTTATGAAGCGATTCTTAAAAATCCAGGTAAATACAAACTTGATTTAAAAGAAGAATCATTAAATGAAGAGATTAACCATTCAGCAAAAAAATACCTGAAAACCATTAAAGATCGTAGAATAAATGAAGAATCCCTGATTAAAAATATTCCAACTGAACTGTGGAGTGAAATTAAAGTATCAAAGTATCCTAAAGTTATGTTAGGTCTTATCCTTGGTGCCTCAGAAGAGGATATAATAAACAATTTTGGAATTTATTTCATCAATCTACTAAAAGCACATTTTGCAAGTGGTAGAACCGCATTTTTATCATCATCAGGCCCAGAATACTGGCATGAACTTGATAAATGTAAAGTGGAGTTGACATACTTCAAGGAAGAAGTTATTCGCTCAAGTTTAGATGTAATTAATCAGAAAAAAAATAAAAAATAACTTACCATCTCATTCATAATCAGCAAGTAATAATGTTAATTGTAATTCTATAAATTCAGACTTCAACTATTTTACCCGTAAACACCAGATCAAATAATAATATTTTATAACAATTATAATATTATGCAGGGGAAGGGATTTGAACCCTCGGACTCCTTCGAGACAGGATGTCTCATCGAACCCTTACAATCCTGATAATTTTGATCTTAAGTCCTGCGCCGTTGGCCAGGCTTGGCTACCCCTGCAATTAGATAAAGGCCAATACGATTTAAAGAGGTAATTACAATCTTCTTCTTATTATTTACGGATGGCATATAACATTACATTTAAAAGATTTCTCTAAAAATAAAAAAATGAAAAATTAAGTTTACGAAGTGTGCTTTATTTTTTTCTCATTTTTTTTATATGAAATGTGTAATAGGAAGATATTAAAAAGAAGAAAAATGAGAATGAATGATGTGAAAATTCCAATGAAAATATACTGATTTTTATGAGTTATGTCATAGACATACATTGAAAATATAAATATTGCAAAAAGCATCGCTGCAACTGATACATATCCTTCTATTTGAAATCGAATATCATATAAATCGATTCTATTGGCAAGGTTTTTCATTGATATATGTTCATTTTTTGTTTTTCCTTCATAATGGATAAGTGGTGATCCGCAATAAGGACAATGTGTGTATTCATTATCAAATGCATAATGATGTGATTTTTTTGGACACCTCTTCAAAATATAACCCCACAATTAAATAGAAATATAATTATTGTTTTAAATTAAATGCTTGATTCCTTTATCTAATTTATTATAATTTTTAAGATTAGGGGTATAAATAAATATTAAAATTATATTTAATATAATTTAATAATGGACTATTAATTGTTAATGAATCAGGGAAAAGGTTAATTAATGTTAAATATATTATTATAATGAGAATTTTCATAAGGGGACAAAATGAATAATTCTACCAACAGTGATAAAATTAGTGATAAACTTATTGATACCTTGGATAAAACGAATAAAATTAAACCTTTTGGTGTCATGCTTACATGTCAATCATGCAAGTTGAAAATATATTCACAAAGGACAATAAAAAATAATCTTCTTTGCCCTAATTGCCATAACCCACTAACAAAAGTAATTTCATTTGCTATCCTTGGAACAAATGATGGTGGAATAATAATTACAGATCCATATTAAGTATTATTTTAATATTCTAATTATTTATTGCATCTGTTGCTTTTCTTTTGCTAATACTTCGCCAAAGTCAGTCTGCAATAGTAAAGTAATCGTTTCATCAATTAAAAGTAATAATGTTAGAATATTATCATCACTTTCTTTGAACAAGTCATAAATCGAATTTCTAATCTGTTTTCTCATTGATTCTTTTATTTTTTCTTTTTTTACATGGGTTTCATATTGGATAAAATAATCACCAGAACATTGCAAGAAAACATCATTAAAAATCGTACCAATTAATTCTTTTCCTCGTTTAGAATAATAGCTATGTTGTAGTCTTATCAATCTATTTATAAATTCATCAGTGGTTTCAAATGGTAGTTTTGTTTTCTCAAGTAATACTTGAATGTCTTTAGAAACTATTTGTTGATGTTCTCTGTTGTTTTCAGATTCAGGCTGAATTTCATCATTACCCTCAAAATTCTTTTTCACAGTATCCCAATCCATCCTCAATTATAAAATTAATATCATTTCAATTATTATTAAATTTTTTGAAATAATTTATGATTTCAAATGCCCGAATTTAATTTTTTAAAAAAAGATCAATATTATTTCAAACAAAATCAAATAAATCAATACAATAAGAATAAATAAAAAAATTGATAGGTATTTGTTTAGGTTATACTAAATACACTATCAGGAATATCGGAAAAAGAATAATTACTATATAAAAATTCCATATCCATATTCATTTCTTCTAAACTCATAGAGACAATACCTTTTAGAGGGACACCTTTTTCATTCCAAATCCAGATTTTAACATGGATAAAATCATCATCTTGTGTGGGAGAATACTCTATAACAGTAGTTTTTTTACCATCAAGTATATCTGTATTAAAGTTTGATAAGGATTGGTTGGATAATGAATTTAAGATCATATCACTATCAAAATATTGCAATGATGTAGAAATTGATGAAACATCATCTGTTGATAAAATATATTCATCCTTTTCAGCATCATATAAATATGTACCATCAGGGTTCTGAATCACCATAATAGTGGAGCTATAACCATTTGTTTCACTTATTATTTCTTCTTTGATATATGGTTCTTTTTGCCAGATTTTTATCAATGCAGATTGCCTTCCAAACTCAGATATATCCATATCCATTGATATTTCATAATACATGGAATTAATATTTTCAGCTTTATCAAAAATTGAATCCAATGAATCAGGTTCCTGATATTGCTCCTGAATTTCTGGGTCCTTCGTGGTTTGTAAATTAGATGAAGCGGTATCGGAAGATGAATCCTCTTGGGTACAACCACAAAATCCAATGGTTATTAATAAAATACTTAGATAAATTATTATAATCCGCTTTTCCATATGTTTTCCAACCTCACAAATTCCTCTGTAATGATTTAATTTACTGAGATGGTAAAATTTTTAATTGATATTATTTAAATGATGCTTGTCCAATTATCAAAAAATTAATAAAAAAAGGAAAGAATGCGGACGCCGGGAATCGAACCCGGGCAGAGGGCTTGGAAGGCCCTAATCATAGCCTCTAGATCACATCCGCATATGACATGATCACGTCCACTGGACATGATGACATCCTTTTAGGTTAGGCGTAGCCGAACTGATCTGTTTTTTTATGTTCATTTGTTTCTAAGAGATCTAGACTTTGCTTGTATGTCTGAAGGTCTATTTTTCCCTGTAAATATTGATCAGTTAATAATCTTTTTCGTTCTTCATCGGTTCTTGGCGAAAAGCTATGTTGTTTCCGCTGGAAATATTCAATGAGTTTTTTATCATCTGTATGATCATAGATAAGTGTTGTTTTTATGTTTTTATGACGTGCTTTCCTTTGGATTATCCTTGGGTTAACTTGTTGATCAAAGTCAAGGGTGATGCTTGTCCGTTTAATGGTATAAGGTGTAACTTTTTTTTGAATTCCCGCAGAAGCTGCAATCCTTTTTGTGATGTTTCGTATGTATTCGCCGCTGATATTGCAGGGCATTCCTTGATATTTTCCATTTGGAACGATGATGAGATAATCTTGATATTGTGTTTTTGGCAGTCGGTATGGTAAATAGTGTTGTATAGCATTTTCAATCATAGGGCTAATGATAATATAATTATCGCCCGTTTTGGTATCGTCAAGGTAGAATCGATGGTTTTCATAATCTATATTACTTAGCTTAAGTTTTCCAAATTCCCCTGGACGAAGAAGTCCATCGGTCTGAAGTATTGCGATAAGATGCCAGACGGGATCTTGTTTACTTGTTTCGATATAGTCATTAAATTCTTTGCTGCTCAATGTTTTTTTATGGACATAAATTATTTTTGGTATAGGTTGTTTTAAATGATTTTTCCCGATATATTTCAAGAATCGATTGAGACTGGAGAGGATTCGTGCTTGACTATTTCGTTTATATTTGTGATTAAAATCTGATTTCCATCTGATCATATCAAATTCATTGATTTCCTTTATTGGCTTATTTATTGCATCAATAAACAGAGACACAGCGTAAATTTCTGTCCGCCAAGTGTTTTTTTTCTGATATTTTCCACGAAGGTATAATTTATATTGTTCAAGAATTTCTTCATTCAATTTACGATACCTCCATGTTATTTTTTATTTGCTCAAGATTTTTATTAGGATGTTTTAGTTTTTTTTCACCTCCATTATTTCTTGAGGGTTGTATGTTTTTTGAATTTATAGTTTTTATTGCATTCAATATGCATTCTTCATCGATTCTTTTTTTATCTGATAATCCTTGTATCCTTCGAAGATTGTTTTTTTTATCTAATTCTTTTTTACTTTGAAGAATAAGTTCATCTATCATTGGTTCTACATGATTTATTAAGCGCATTATTGCTCGTTTTTCAATATCGCATTGTGTTAATTCTCTCATTAGAGACCAAACCTGATGCCAATGAAACATTGTTATAGAACCTCCATTGAAAAATTTGAAAATAATATTATATCTAGAAGGATGCAGGGATATTTTTTACATAAATTTGCCAAATGGTTATTGATTATGGTTTTAATTTTGAAAAAGAAAGATTTGATTAATGATGAATATTTTTTAATAATTGATAAAAAGATTGATTGATCAATGCTGTTTTCTTTTTTACGAATTCTCATTTTTTTTATATTTATTATAACTCTCATTCTCTCGGTATCGTTGAGGTATTGTTTCTCTAAAAATCCTAAAATTAATCCTAATGAAACCATGAAATTATTACAGCTGATTAAAATTGATATTAAATTAATAATTTTAGTTTCAATATACCTAATATCAAAAATTAATAAATTGATTGCAAAAATATTATTTTCAATAAAAATTAAAGAAATATGTAATAGGAATATTATTTGATAAAAAAATATAATCATGTCCTTATTATAATACATGACAAATATGTATCAACTCATTATTGGTAATGATTTCGCTTGTTTTCACAATTGTCCTTTATATTGTTTTCTATACAAATTAAAAATTTTGAAATATAAGTTAATATATTTTATTTTGCATTCCATTCATGACCTATAGCAAACATCAAATCGATGCATTCTAAAATTCCTCCTTAAAACATCAACCGTTGTTTACATTTAGAAACATCAAAAAAATTCTTACGAAATGGATAATGCATATAAGGATTCTACATTATTAATTATTTTTAAGAAAATGTAAATCTATGATTCCTTCTTTTGAACCAGTTAGTTATGAAGCAATTATAAAAAGGTATCATAAGGAAGATCAGTTATTTACTATTGAAACTGGCTGTCATGAAGTAATCACAG
>CAZWQV010000065.1:0-9648 GCA_964636235.1 uncultured Thermoplasmatales archaeon | reverse complement strand
CTTGATGAATTTCCCTTTGCATCTCAAGAACGTGAATATGTTCTCATAGAGGGAACAAATATTGCTACTACGTCTGTATTAGGAGGAATGGATGAAACAATAGATCATTTGGATGATGATTCCTTTGTATTATTTACCAGAGATAATGAGCCCAAAACAAATTCAATTCTTTCTGTAATCTCTAAAGCGGTTGCAGATAATAATTCATTAGTAAATAAATTTTCATTAAATGATAAAGGAATTCCTTCCACAGATCAAAATGTGGTTGCATTTTTTGATTATCTTTATGATAATGATGCCTATGGTCGTGAAATGCAAACGTATCTTCATAGAACCAAGCAGGGAACATATGATGCATCAGTTATTCATATCTATACAAATATTAATGGGGATAACGGGGATGATTCCAGTAATGTCATGGGTGATTTGTACAATGGACTGCAACAGGATGTTAAAGGTGTGTATCCGAATAGTGTTACTGCTACTATTACCGGTGATAATTCCCAGATGTATGTTATCATGAATTCAATGACTGAAAGTCAATTGATATCAACTGTTTTTTGTTTAGTGCTAGCAGCTATCGTTTTAATTATTGCATATAGAAACCCTGTTCTGGGATTAATTACGATGATACCTGTAGCGGTTTCAACCGTTTGGATTGTTGGAGCAATGTATTATATTGGCTATTCACTGAATGTTATGACCATTATGATCACCTCACTTACTATTGGTTTGGGAATCACTTATGCAATCCATGCAGTGGAACGATTCAGACTGGTTGCTGAATACACTGGAGATGTGATAGAAGCAGTATCAGAAACTATTGGTCATACTGGTGGAGCACTTCTTATATCTGCTGTTACAACTATCCTTGGTTTTGGCATGCTGGCGTTAGTTCCTATGCCAGTGGAACAACAATTTGGTTTAATTACAGCATTAACCATTCTTTTTGCATTCCTCACCTCAATTTTTATTCTCCCACCTGTATTGTTATTCTGGGGAAAATATCGGAAAAAACACCGAGGCTATGTTATCAGCCCTGGTGATCCAAATGAACGGAAAAAAAATAATAATAAATTATTTGGCAATCATAGCTCGTAACCAATCGGTGACATTTTCAGCATGATCAGCGATATCATCAACCCAATCAATTATTTTTAACAAATGATAAGTATCCATAGGCTTTAATTTACTTTCAAGTTTATACAGCTTTCTTGTCACCTCATATTTTATTTCATCGGCTTCATGTTCTTTACGTTGTACAACATGAATGAAATCCTTCGTTTGATCTCTTTCTTTTTTTACAAAGCTGGTTTCAATAAGATCCATTATATTTCCAACTGCTTTCTCCATTGCTTCTACTGTTATCAAAACACTTTTTAAATGATCAACAAAACCCGGTTGTAACGTTTTAGGTATCTTTGTTTTTCTCATGTCAAGCATACAAACAAGATTATGAGCATGATCTAAAATAGCATCTTGTTCACGTAATGCTCGTAAATATTTTCCTTTATCAACTGGCATAAACAGTGAATTTGGCAGGTGATTCCGTATATTACTTTTGATAACATCTCCTTGTTCTTCATAGTTTGAGATTTTTTTAGCAATATCTGAAAAACCTTTGTAATCTCCTTTATAATATTTTTCAAGGCCTTCGCCCAATTCATCAATACATGCTTTAACTATTTGCATATGGTTATATAGTTGACTAAATGGTGTTTTTCTCCTAAATGTTTCTGAAACAGGAACCCGAAAATGATCTTCTTCCTTTTCCATCTTTTCATTCCTCCAATTTGTTAATTTAAAAAATACTTGATATAATTAAAAAAATTATAATTGATGTACCTGCTGCAATTGGTAATGTCAAAAGCCATGAAATAATTATTTTCTTTATAATACTTAAATCAATTGCTTCTAGTCCTCTGGCGAGTCCGACACCAATAACCGCCCCCACAACAGTATGTGAGGTTGATATAGGTAATCCAAGTTTTGATGCTACGATAACGGTTGTGGCAGCGCCAAATTCTACAGAAAAACCACGGGTATTTGTTAAACTGGTTATTCTACTGCCTACGGTTTTCATTACACGTTTTCCCCAGGTCATACATCCTACCCCAATTCCAATACCGCCAAGAGTTAATAACCAGATAGGAACTTCTACTTCTGATCCGATGGATAGCCCTTGAGCTAAGGGGATGATCGATGCGACTGGACCAATTGCATTTGCTACATCATTTGCACCATGAGCGAATGCTACATAGCATGCTGTTCCAACTTGTAATTTTCTAAAAATTTTTTCAACAGTGTTGTAATCCTCGGTTCCTTTTTCTTGTATTTTTCGTAAATAAATGATGCCAAGAATCATTACAACAATAGCAGCTATGACCGCGAGTATCAATCCTTCCGTTTGACTAATATTGTAATTATCTCCTAATGAGGTTTTTAAAAACAATGATGAGACAATGAGCAGAGCGGTAAATCCAAAAATAATTGGTCCAACAATCTTAGCTGCTTTTACAGGATGCTCATTTGAAAAAATTGTTTTAACAATTATTTTAAAAATTAAAAATGAAATAATACAACCTGCTAGGGGGGAAAGTAGCCAACTAGCAATAACTGAGCCGACTTTACTCCATATTATTGATTGGATACCACCCGAAATGAGTCCAAAACCAATTAATGCACCAATAATCGAATGGGTAGTTGATATCGGCATTTCTTTCCAAGTGGAAAGTGTAATCCAAAATGCTGCAGCAAGTAAACTAGCGATAAAACCAAAAAGTAATACTTCGTTAGTTATACCAGTTGATTGTACATTAACGATTCCTTTTCGAACAGTATCTGTAACATGACTTCCAAGGAAAATTGCACCCACTAAATTGAGAACTCCTGCAATTATTACTGCTTGTTTAAAAGTTATAGCTTTTGATCCAACTGCTGTAGCCATAGAGTTTGCTACATCATTTGAACCAATACTCCAAGCCATGTAAAATGCAATTACACTGGATCCCCCGATGATAAGTAGTAACGTATAATCCAACGATTAATCCTCCAGACAGGTGACATGTAATAGAGTTGAAAAAAGATTATCTAATCTATATAGAAAAATGTATCGAAAAAATAGTAATTTGTTAAAAATTTTAGATTATTATCAAATAATAAATATGAATCAATATAATTTAATAATTAATAATAAAAATAATTAATTTTTAAAGTTAATTGATTAAAAATTAAACTTGAATAAATAAACATTTTTTATTTTGGACCATTAAAATATTATATCAAAAAATATTTCAGGAATATTGATGACTGAATTATTTCCAAACCATATTTTTAAAGCCTATGATATTAGAGGAATTTATCCTACTGAACTTAATGAAAAAATAGCGTATAAAATAGGGCGAGCGTTTACCTGGTTACTGCAAGAGGAATATCAGAAAAAAAAGTTAACATTAGTCGTTGCTTGTGATATGCGTCTTTCCTCGCCAGCATTAAAAAAAGAAGTCATTAAGGGTATTATCGATCAAGGGGCAAATGTCGTTGATATTGATTTAGCTTCATCTCCGACGTTTTATTTTGCGGTTGCTAACTATGGATATGATGGTGGATTAATTGTATCTGCATCTCATAATCCAAAAGAATATAATGGATGTAAAATGGTTCGAAAACAAGCCATTCCAATCAGTAATGAAACAGGCATTTATGAAATTAGAGATAAAGTTAAGAAAAATGATTTTACAACTGAGATAAAGGGAACAGTTACAGTAAAAAAAGGGATTCTCAATGATCAAGTCCTTCATGATTTGCAATATTTAAACAAGGATAATATATCTAAATTTCGAATTGTTGTGGATCCTGCAAATGCTATGGGATCACAATATATTGATGCATTATTTCAACATATAACAGGAGATCTTATTCGCATTAATTTTACCCTTGACGGATCATTTCCAGTGCATCAAGCCGATCCTTTGAATGAAAAAAATTTAGCTCAATTAAAAGAAAGAGTGTTAAAAGAAAAAGCAGATCTGGGGATAGCTACTGATGGTGATGGTGATCGAGTTTTTTTTGTAGATGAAAAAGGAGAGATAATTCCGCCTTATATTCTACGGGGACTTTTTGCTAAAATATTTTTACAGGATAAACCAGGATCATCAATCTGTTATGATATTAGACCAGGAAAAATTACTAAGGATATCATACTTGAAAATGGGGGTAAACCAGTAATTACCCGAGTGGGTCATTCACTTATTAAAGAAAAAATGAGAGAAGTAGATGCATATTTTGCTGGAGAATCATCAGGTCATTTCTTCTTACGATTTGATCATGGATATTATGAGGCGCCAATGGTCATGATTGGAAAAATATTGGAAGAAATATCAAAGACGCATAAGTCCTTATCTGAAATTGTAGAACCATATAAAAAGTACATCCACTCAGGTGAAATAAATTCAGTAGTTGATGATAAAGAAGCAACCATGAGAAAAATCATTAATCATTTTCCAGATGCAAAACATGTTGATTATTTAGATGGCATTACCATTGAATATGATGATTTTTGGTTTAATGTTAGACCTTCAAATACAGAATCACTATTGCGCTTAAATCTAGAAGCAGTAAATAAAAATATTATGGAAACAAAAAGAGATGAAATCATTCAAATCATACGATCCTAGAGTATATGTGATTTAGGATGGATCGATCCATCTGCAACTGTTCCGGGTCCAATGAACACGTCATTGCCGATGATAGATCCAACATTAAGAGATGCATTAATGCCGGTTTGCACATTATCTCCCATAATAACACCTAACTTTTTTCGTTTGGTATCAATCTTTTTTCGCCGATGAGTGACAATGATTGATTGTTTATCTAATCGAAGATTCGCAATTTTTGTTCCTGATCCTAAATTACAATTTTGTCCAATAATACTATCTCCCACATAATTATGATGTGGAATATTGGTATTATCCATGATAACTGAATTTTTAATCTCAGATGCTGCACCAACATGACAGCCATTACCAATAGAGGTAAATGGTCGGATATAGCAATTCGGTCCAATTTTACAGTCTTCCCCAATAGAAACAGGTCCTTCAATGTAACTTCCATTTAATATTCTGGATCGTTTACCTATTGCAACAGGTCCTTCGATAGTTGTATATTTTTCAATTGATCCATTCCTTGATGGTTGAATTTTTTGGAGAATTTCTTTATTCGCATCCAGTAAATCCCAGGGATAACCAATATCACGCCATTGTTTAATGGGTACAGCTGCAATCAAATTCTTTTTTGCCGCTAGATTTATGGCATCGGTAAGTTCATATTCACCGCGTTGTGATAATGATATTTTTTTTAAAAAATCAAACATAGAATGTTGAAAATGATATATGCCCGCATTGATAAGATTTGATGAAGGATTTTTCATTTTTTCATTGATATGAACAATGGCACCATTTTTTATGGTAACAATACCATATTCCTCAGGATTATCAACGGTACATAATCCCATGCTCATGGATTTTTTATAAATCTGTTGAATATCATTTGTTCCAAAAAAGGTATCACCTGATAAAATAAGAAAATCTTCTTTAATAAATGGTTCAACAACTGAGATGGCATGACCTGTTCCTTTTGGTTTACCCTGGTTCACATATTCGATAGATACGTCCCATTTCGATCCATCTTGAAAATAATTTCGAACCATCTCACTTTTATAACCTATGATAAAAATAAATTCGGTGATACCAGCATTTACTGCATTGATTAAATTCCATTCTAAAATTGGCTTATTTCCAATAGGGAGCATCACTTTTGGACGGGTGTAGGTTAAAGGATGCATTCGCTTTCCTTCACCAGCGGCTAAAATCACACAGGTACACATTTTTATCTTTCCTTTTATTCAACAGTAACTGATTTGGCTAGATTCCGTGGTTTATCTATCGAGCAACCCTTCATATCTGCCACATAATACGCAAGTAATTGTAAAATTACAATAATTGGGATAAATGAAAAAATACCAGTTTCAGTAGGATATCGTAACACCATATCTGTATATTTATCAATGATGATGTCTTGTTCCTCTGCGATAGCAATGACTTGTGGGCCTCTTGCTTTTACTTCTCCAATATTTGATAATATTTTCTCATAGGTTTTATCTTTAGTGACAATTGCTATAACAGGGGTTTCTTTAGTTAGTAATGCAAAGGGACCATGTTTTAATTCCCCTGCAGCAAATCCTTCCGCATGAATGTATGAAATTTCTTTTAATTTTAATGCTCCTTCAAGAGATAAAGGATAATTGATTCCTCTTCCGATAAAAAAAACAGAACGAGCATTACGTATTTTTCCCGCTATTTTTTTGATTTCATCATTATGCTCAAGAACATATTTTACATGTAAAGGTAATTGTTTCATTTGGATAATATATTGAAATAAATCATCAGCTCCAATAAACCCATTCATTTTTCCCATTTTTAATGCAATAAGAAGAAGAACGAGGACTTGAGCGGTAAATGTTTTTGTTGCTGCAACACCAATCTCTGGACCGGATTGAGTAAGAATGGTTCCCTGTGCAATCCGTGTTGCCGAACTACCAATGACATTAGTGATAACAAGGGTTTTACAGCCATTAGCCTTGGCTTGTTTAAGCGCGGTAAGAGTATCAAGGGTTTCACCAGATTGAGTAATTGCAAGAACCAGTGATTTTTCATTAAATGAGCCGAAATACCGATATTCAGATGCAAGTTCAACAGTGACCGGTAGATGGGCAAATGATTCCAAGAAATATTTTCCAATCAACCCAGCATAATACGAGGTTCCACAGGCGATGATTTGGATGTTTTCAATATCAGTAAACAATGCTTTTTCATCAATTTCATGAAAATGAATAGTCCGTTCAATTTCTGATACTCTTCCCCTCGTTACATGATGCACAGTTTGATCTTGTTCATAGATCTCCTTCAGCATGAAATGAGGAAAACCAGATTTTTCAGCGTCCTGAACGTCCCATGTAATTAATGTTTCATCACGTTGAATGGGTTTATTATCTTTATCAAATAACGATATATCTTTCTTGGTAATCAGTACTGATTCTTCATCATTTAAATAGATAAATCTATTAGTATATTTTAACAGTGCAGTTATATCAGATGCGATAAAATTTTCATTATCTCCGGATCCGATAACCAATGGACTTTCTTTTCTTGTCCCAACCAGTAAATCAGGTTCATCTTTACACATGACAACAATAGCGTAATAACCATCCACTTTTTTCATTGCATTATAAACTGCTTCTTGCAGGTTTCCATGATAATTATCCTCAATTAAATGAGATAATACTTCAGAATCTGTTTGAGATGAAAACGTATATCCTTTTTTCATTAATTCATCTTTTAACTGGGTAAAATTTTCTATAATCCCATTATGGACAACAGCAATTTTTTTATTAGAACTGACATGTGGATGGGCATTGGTTTTGGTAACATTTCCATGTGTTGCCCATCGAGTATGACCAATTCCCAATTGTCCTTTTAAATCTGAAACATGTTTAATTCTCTCTTCTAATTTTGAAATATAACCAGTTTCTTTAAACACTTTTACTTCATCATCTAAAATGGCGATTCCAGCAGAATCATAACCGCGATATTCAAGTTTTTTTAAACTATCAACTAATACCTCATTTGCATATCGAAATCCATTATAACCAATAATTCCACACAAATTACATCACATAACTTTCATTTAGAATGTTTTTACTAATATATTTCAAAGGAGCAATGGATGCATTTTTTCCAATAATGATGCCCGGGTCGATAACACTATTATTTCCAATGACTGCATTTCCTCCAATCATGCCTCCGATGTTTCGAACTTGTTTTATTTCATCTCCAAGCCGAACAAATGCTTGGTCTTCCAGAATTGATACATGATTTTGCATTCTCACACCATCATCTAAAATAGAGTTTGCAATCGACACATGTGAGCCTATCCGACATTCTTCCATAATAATGCTATTTCGAATGCAGGAAAACGGTTCAATCACACAATTATTTCCAATAACCGTGGATGGAAATATACAAGCATTTGGTCCAATTTCACAACCTTCTCCAATTATTAAGGGGCCAACTAGATAACTTCCAGATAATATTTTACTATCTTTGGAGATGATTACGGGTCCTTTTATTTGAACATTTTTTTCTATTGTGCCACTAATATCTTTGTTAACATTATTCAAATAATGTTCATTGACAGATAGTAAATCCCAGGGATAAACAACGTCGCTCCATTCAGTTGTTTTTACTGTTCCAATGGAATTTCCTTCGCTAATCAATTGTTGAATAACTGCAGTTAGTCCTAAGTCTCCATGATCTACACAGGTAGTGATGCTATTGAAAATACTTTTCTGGAACTTATATACGCCCGTAGCAATATATTGAGATGTTTTATCTTCAGGTTTTTCAGATATTGTTTCAACATTTTTTCCTTTTATACCTACTACACCATATTTAGAGGGATGGACGTGATGAGTAATTAAAAGACCATTTTGATTTTTTGAATCAATGAGTTGCTGTAATGAATTTGAACCAATGAGATTATCACCGAATACAACGATGAAATCATCGTCGACTTTTGATTCAGCAGTTAATAAAGCATGAGCGGTGCCAAGTTGGTTTTTTTGTTCTATAAAATCAAGTTTTAAATCAGGTATTTTATCAAAATACTGCAAAATTTTATTTTTTTGATAACCGATTATAACGATTATTTCATTGATGCTGGTTTTTTTTATTGAATCAATTACATGGTGAAGAATTGGTTTGTTTGCAACAGGTAGCATTACCTTTGGTTTATCTTCTGTAAATGGTCGAAGTCGTAATCCTTCTCCAGCCGCAAGTATAACAGCTTTCATCTTTCACTCCCCATAATAGGAAAAAAACTACCCTATTTAAATCTCTCGTATAACTCAAAAAGTATCTTTAATAAATATCTATATAATAATTGAAAAAATAAAAATAATGCTCTTGTTTTATTTCTACTATTTAAATTAATATGGTTTTATTATTTTCATTAATTTTTATAATAAATTTCCAAGAATATAAAAAGAAATTTATATTGATATAATATTCCATTAATGGATCAAGAGGAATGTAAGATGGTTGGTTTGGTTACGATAAGAGAAGATGGAACGTTAATTGAAATAGACGAAGTATCCGATGATAAACGATATCTCCTAGAATAAATTAATATTTACATTTCTTTATGGGGGAGATGAAGAACCATATCTCTATTAATATGAGATAGGGCAAGTATAAATGAGGTGATATTACCTCTTTTATTTTCTTTTTATTCAATGATTAAAAATTTTATATTTAAATGAATTATAAATATTTGGTTCATATTACTATTTGCATTTGAAAAAATACATTTTTTCAATAGATTTTTAAAAAAGATAATTGGTATAACAGGCATCATTGGTATTAAATTCAATCATTTTCTTTTTCCTACCAGTTTCCACATCAATTATTGATACTTCAATCTTTGATTTTTCTATTTCAATGATATTAAAGGTATTTCCAAAATGAGCCCGAGTTCTAGTACAGGAAAGCGTTCCGGCATTAACAAGTAAGGTATCATGCAAGCGAATGCCAA
>CAZWQV010000064.1:0-9686 GCA_964636235.1 uncultured Thermoplasmatales archaeon | reverse complement strand
TACCATCAATATATTCGACCCTAGCCCATGATTCACCACTATATGCTTCAGGTGGAATAAAAGAAACATCAGTGTTTCCAAGAATGTCACCTGGTGATGGAGAGGTGATCTCTGCAATTGGATCAAATGGATAGGTATCGGTCTTTAAATTATCATCTTCTAAAAAAGTAATGGTTGATTCACTTGATTGATCAACGGTAACTTCCACGGTATCAACAGGTCCATACACATCATCTTCATTATTACTTTGAGCGTGAATGGTATACATACCTGAATCGATTTCATTTACATTCCATATGATATCTAGATCAACCTGATCTTGGAATGCATCACCAGAGATAGTGATCATTTTATTAAACCAGGAAGGATCAGCAGGTGTTTGTTCATAATTGATGATCTTATCAATCATAATATTGACATCATGACTGTTTCTACAAGCAAGTCTTCCAACAGATACATCTGGTGATAAATCAAGCACGTCTCTTCGCATTTGTGTCCATTCGGCAAAGATACCATTACCATTAGAATCCCAATCATCAAATTCTAATGTTTGCGTCTGCTCATTATACTTATAGATATCTGCGTAATATAGATCGGAAATATAACCTGGGTCGTCTCCTAATCCTGCATACAGATTTGTATATCGAACAGGTACATACCAGTCTTTTGAGCCTTGGTTTCTATCATCTCTTGAGGTTCCATAGATCATTGAGTCAAGTCCACCAACCAACATGACATAGTTGTTATTCCATGTTTCAAGAGCATCCTTTATGAAGTATTTGATTTGCTCCGGTTTATCTACTCCAGTATATTGTGAATAGATCTCCTCTGTTGTTTTTAAAATCGTTTTGACACCGATATTATTTTTATGATCAATTAAACGTTGCAAATCAGATGAAAACGTATTAGGTGCAATTATCACTAGATCATAAGTATCTTCTTCAGGTAATAAGGAATTTTCATTGGTTTCATATTGAACATCAATGGTCGCTTCTTTTAGTATGTGTAACGTATTTGCTGCTGGCTGATATCTTACTGGATAGGAATAAATACAAACAAATAGTTTATGTTCAAAATTTTTATTGATACCTGATGTAACTCTATATGTGTACCAGTTTTCCGGGTACCATTCATTGCTTTGATAACATGTTTCATCTTTTACAAATTGATTTGATCCGCTCTTGTATTGATTCAATGGCTGCATGTTCTGAGCAGGTTCAATTTCTTTATCAATTGATTGAGTAGTATGTTTTAACGGTATGACATTGACATGAATATTTGCGGCATCAATTGGAAGTTCGATTTTGGTAGTCAAAATAGGTAGCATTGGTTTTCCTACTCGCATCATATATCCATGCTCATCTGGCATGCTGACTTTTAGATAGGAACCTAGAATATCTTTAAGTATCGGCTGTGAAAAAGTAATAGGAAATGTTTGTTCCCTTATGTCTGATGCATCATCTGTGGCAATGGCAAAGCTCTGTAATCCGCTAACGATTACTAATACAATCAATATAGTTGCATTTATTTTTTTCATTTTTTCCCCCTTATAATTATAAGCTATTATCCATTTTTAAATATTTGGTTGTATTTTTTTAAAAAAATAACAAAAACATATTAATTATTGTGTAAAAATAAATAATTAGTTTTATTGTGGATTTAAAGTAATAATAACATTATTGTTTTTAACATTGGTATCAATTGTTGTTGAACCTTGAAGATTTACCCGGAGATTAATACTATTCAACAATGTTTTAATGACAATATCTATTGAGTCTTGAAAATCTTCTTTACCCGGCTCGACCTCGAACACCCAACCAGGATCAGCAATGGGATTAAGAACATCATAAATATGGCCGGGTGTTGGCATAACAATACTATCATTCAAAAATGTTGATTCTCTTAAATCAACTGTTTTTGCAACAGTAACCGCGTTTAATTGATCGGTTTCGTTATCAAAATTAATGGTATTGTTAAGATATTCAGCGGCGGCAATGATATCTTCTTGTACCAACAGATCATCTGTTGAATACACCGCGCCATATCCATCTGCAATAGTATCATCCCAATAACAATCAGGTGTCCCAGAAGTCACAATAAGAAATATTTGTCTTATATCAGGATCAAAATAATCAGAATCATAAATTCGATCGGTAGCCAACCTAATGGCTGATGAAAGAGGAGCATATCCTCCAGGATAGGATGTACTAGGCAGATCTTGTGCAATGGTATGATAATTCGATTCATTAATGATAGTTGGTTCAAGTAATAATTCAGCTTGAGGTGGACTAGATCCTCCACAGGTTACAATAGTTAATTCAACAGATCCATCATGTGGAAAGATGTCTTCATCATTCATTGCAAACCTAAAACCATCTAAATAGGTATTTTGCCAGACCGAAACGGAACCAGAAGTATAACTACTTCCTTCTAAAATAAGACCAAATTGAGTAAATTCATGATAGGGAACGCCTGTAACTTGCACCTGAATCTTGAGTGTTGCAGGGGTACCAACAATCACATTTCCAATGTCCCATTCACCAGTGTCTCTATCATAGCTACCTTGTGATGTGATTGAATCGATAAACACAAGTCCATCAGGTAAAGGACAAGAAACCACAACATTACCAGATCCATTCACATCCCCACCATAACTAGTTGCAGTCAATTCAATAGTAATAAAATCATTTTGCTTTGGGGAAGTATTATCCACAGTTACTTCCAATCCAAGATCACTAAAAATATATGTTTCAACAGGGCCCTGAAACACAATAGCATTTTCCTCAGTATCCACTGCTTGGACATCAATTTCTGCATAATCGCCTAATCGACTGAGATTATATTCAAAAGGAAATACAAGTTGTTCACCCAAATTCCACACACCATCGCCATTGGTATCATTTAACCAATCATGAACCGTTCCAGTATATGTTGTACCAGCTAAATTGATGGATATTTTTGTATCTGGATCGACTGTTTCTCCACTTTGGTGTTCTAAAATGATCTTTGGTCCTTCGGTTCTACCGGAAATTTTAACAAATGTATGTTCCTCTGGTCCATCATCTGATAAAACGTATATGAAAATAACAGAGATAACTGAAAGAGCAATTAAGAGTAATAGTAAGGTACCAAATATTTCTGATACACCCCTCTCGGATTGAGAACGATTTGTTAGAGTCACAAAAACAGATGTTTATTCACATTTAAGGTATTATCGATTTTTTTCAATTATTCTATAAAAATATTAATGTTTCTTTCATGACCGACTAATAGAAGTTAGAAGTTTGTTATAAAAGTTACTTAAAAGAAAATTAGCGCCCCGGCCGGAATTTGAATCCGAGTCCCTAGCTCGACAGGCTAGGATGATAGGCCACTACACTACCAGGGCATAAGTGACTGATTATTACAGGGGTAAAATAAAACCCTTTCATTAACTTTTTGCCTAAATATGCATATAATTTATAAAACCTTGGAAGAAAAAATAAAAAAAGAAAGAAAAAAAGAGGCAAAAAATTAATCCTTATGAAATTTCACGGATCGGACTGAATCCTTCAATATCATACTCATCAATTTCATCTTGAATCTTTGTAAAGGTGCCTAATTCACCACCATATGCCATCATGGTTTCATTGAACAAATCCAACAGTTCAGTTGCATTATCAAGAACGACACCTTCTTCTTCATAAACAATTTTTTCCGCAATCTGCATAAGATACATCGTTGCATTATAACGAAGAAGCACAAGACGACCACCAGAGTTAGAAAGATTTACATATAATGATAACAGGGTAATATAACTGCTGAAATTTGTATATTGTTTTGTGTTTTCGAAATGATTGGAGGCAAGAAGAAAATTTTGATTTGCATTATAATACTCGGGTAATGCTTCTGTACAGTTCACCAGACAATTTGTTTTATAGGTGTTCATTTTTGTCTCATTATCTTCAGCTAATGCACTGGTGTAAAACAATTGGGCTAGATCGAAATGATAATTTCCAAATGCTCTATCTTCGCGAGCTGAGTCAAGAATCACAGACGATTCAAGAAAACTTGAGGTAAAATAGATGTTATTTTGTTCAATGTTCTCAATTTCAGAGGTATACGCTGAGTTTAACTGTTGGATTTGTGATTGATGAGCTATATCTGCTACAAAATAGGTAATAAGGACAAATCCTGCCATAATAGCCAGCATCATTATGAAAATATTTCTATCAAATAATTTTACCATATCTCTCTCACCAACCACTTGCTATTATTTAATCATTTATTAAACCCAAAGTAAGATCATCCCAGAAAAACATAGGACAAACCACTGGATTAAGGGTATTACTCCACTTGATATAAGCTAAATTTGATTCAGTATTTCCAGGTGTGTATGATGTAAGCAATGGGTCCATGCTCATATCTTGCTTAATGTCGATAATGCCCACATTTTTTTGCATTAGAATGTATTTTAAGTTGTATTCTCCAGTTATACCAATATTCAGAGTATACCAGCTATTATAAAGATAACCTCCTGCATTGGTATTAAATTGAATCCAACTACTTGTTGATGGACTCCAGTAATATAATTCTGCTAACCAGTCAACTGGTGCTTTCATACCTTCATGAACATATTCGAATTTCAACCGAGCAATAAGATCATCTCCACTGTTATAGAAATCTAAATACATGTTAGATGCTTCAGTAGCATTTCCACATTTGAATGAAACTTGCCAGGATTGTAGTACGCTTTCTAGATTTGGAATATTAAAATACCAATATTGTGGCGTTCCTTCAAAACGCATTTTTGTTTTAAAGGCATTAGGTGTATCCTTATAGTATCCATCCACAACAGCAAAATTACTTTCACCTGCTTCAAAGGATGTGTTAAACCAAGACCTGCCCATATACGATTCAGAGGCGGCGGATCCTGCGCTATCATCATTAAAACCTTCGCTTACTACAGCAGGAGCATCGAAGGATACTACTCGCAGATCTGTTGGATCATCATCATCAGTTTCTCCATCACCATCGCTGTCTATACCATCATCAATATGTGGATCATCCGTAACTTCAACTTTATCATTAACAAAATCTTCATTACTGTCCCAATAAACATTTCCTTGATTTCTTATCAATGATCCATTTCCACAGGTATTTAAGATTTCAACATCAAACATAATGGAAACACTGCTTTCAGCAGGGATAGATCCATCCCAAGCAATACGATTTAATCCCGATTCATAGACGACACTACCACTTGTTGCAGTAGCAGAACCAGGCACATAGCTTGCATTTGCTGGAATGATATCCACAAATTCATGGCCAAAATTATCATGCTGCACAGCACTACCTATATTACTAATAGTTACAGTATATCTGATAATATCTTGCTTTTCGACATCTCCTCCGTTAATATCTTGTGCTGTTTTACGAGCTATAATATTGGTCATCGCATAACCAGAGAATTTTAAATTGTCAATAAATGCTGCACTATCAAACTGATTATCACCATCATCACGTAGATCGATGGTCACCGTGATGAGTTCATTTGGAGATACAGGATGGGTGGTACCACCGATTGGAATAAGATCAGAAGCACCAGCATCAGCACCGTGGTATCGATAGGTTGTATCAATCCAATCCACACCATCTGGATATCCGCTTTGGGCATACACATCAAAACCAGTACCAGATAAACTATCTGATTCTAACACGAAATACCCACTATTAATATCAAATATATACTGTGAAGAACCCATGGAAGGAGAATCAACGGTAATGGTAAGTTTATCATTATATTGTGTTCCAACATACTCCGGATATTCAGTACTGAAGAATTGTACATCATAATACAAATAATGCATATAGGGAGGGACCTGCAACGTCATTTCTAATTGAACCTCATCACGAGGATATGAAAATTTTCCTCCTTCAAAATAACTTCCTCGTTCATCACCAGGATTATCTCCATAGGTTGTCACAGGCGTTTGACCTGCATAACCTGTACTAAACAATGCAAATGTAGATCCCTGGGTTGGAGCCATAACGCCCAAGGAAGATAAAACCGTACTTTGCCTATTTCCTGATATATCTCTATCAAAATATGAAGAACTAATGTACGTTGATTGATCTGCAAGGATGGCGCGTGCTAAATCTTCACCAGTATACTCATCTGCTTTCACAGGATGAATAGCTACCATAGATAGGGTAATGAGTATGTACATAGCTATTATGCTACCAGCCTTTATTTTATGATTTATTATTTTTCTCTCCATTATTTATCCACCCCCATAATTTAATATGGATAATTGATTTGAACTTTCAGTAGTGGCTTGTTCATCTTCATTAATTGATGTAACATCACAAACCCAGGTTTGACCGGTGATGGTTTCTTCAGAAACCAATACACTTATGGAGCTATCACCGCTCTCCCCAATTAAATAATCCTGATAAATTTGCTCTTCAGAAAGACATCTTTTATAAATTCTACAATCATCAATGAAACCGGTGAAGTTCCCTTCTCCACCGGATAAAATTCCAGAAATTTCAAAAGCATCAACACCTGCTTCAACAATTGATCCTCTTCCTAAATCAGATGCTTCAAATCGAATACGCATTTGACTTGTTAATGCAATATAATCTTCTACTTGAAATGAATGTTCATACCATTGAACTGGTATAGGCGTTGATGGGCCAATAGTCTCAACTGTAGTCCAGGATGATCCATTATTATTAGAAATTGACACATAGAAATAATCGCTATTAGCATTATATCCTTCATTATTGGTATACCAAATAGCATAAGAGATCTGTACACTCTCATATGAACTGAAATCAAACAAAGGCGATATCAATCGGGTTTCACCATCATCAACATCAGAGTTATAATAGCTATTATCTGTCACATAACAATACCCGGACCCATCATAATCATCAGAGGGATCACCATAACCATTGTTTACCGGATCTCCTCGTTCCCACGCACCATCAGTTAATCCAGCATCATTTTCAACAGACCATCCTTTATCAGTTTCAAAATCATCAACAAAGATACTTTGGAATCCACTTGTAACCGATATTCCTTTTTCCCTACCAATATAGCCAGAGGTCTGACTACCTGTGCCAAGGGCACTACCTGAATAAAAACTTTTCAAAGACACATCAAGAACGCCATCAATAAAAATTGATAATCTGCCTTCATCTTGGCTATAAGTCACAGCCACATGATGCCAAATATTATCATTAACATCAATAAGGCCGACGATATCTTCAGTATCAGATCCACTAGTTACAGACCAGCGGATTTTTCCATTTGAAACTGCAAGGGAACAATAATCCGATCGATTAAAACTGAGAAGCGTGCCATCAGATTGATTTGTTTTCATCCAAATTTCAATAGTTAGATCTCCAACTGTTGATGCATCAAAACAATAGGGAACAACAATGAAGTCATCCCCAGTAAACTCATATGCTCCTCCACTTTTACCTGATGATGACCATGTTGATCCAACCACTGTACCGATATGACCATTTTCCGAATAATCATAAACAGATGAAAAACTATTCACATCAAAACTATACAATAAATTAAGGATGGGAACTCCACCAACCTTCCAATTAAACACATTACTTGTAGCAATAAATGATAAGTTAATGGGCTCTCCATCTGATGTTTTATTAAAACAAATAAGATCCTCATTTGTTGTATCAGTAAGTAAACTTGAAATTAAATAAGGACTATTTTCATCTTCTTCAACAAGGCTATCATATATTGTATGGCCTTGAAGGATGCCATCAAAAATAATTTGCTGTTCATCATCAATTCGAACCACTGTTACCTGTAATTTATCATTCTCATCCAGCAACCGCTGTGAACTTGGACAGATTGTTTCACCAATAGCAAGCCAATATGGCTCTTCGGTGTATTTCTTTGAACCAAGAAGTGTTCCATTTTCAGCTCTAATATCAATTCTATATGCTGTGAGAATTTCCCCTCCGATATGTTCCAACATCACAGAACCATTATTAGTAACATAGCCGGTTAATTTAACATGAGAATCTACTTCAAGATCAGGAAGAGGAAAAATGAAATTATAGATTGCTGAAAATGCAAGCACAGCAATCACTAAGAGAAGGATTCCTCCTATTACTTCATTTACCGCACTGGTATTGGATACAACTTGTTTTTGGAGCATCTTCCTATCCTACTCTTATTTTGCACTGTTTCGTTATATAAACTATTCTTGACAGAATGCCAAAATGAAAAAGTCAATCATTTCATTGATTAGAAGATCACTTTAAAAACGAAAAATGAAATAACTACCAGTATAAATCCAAATCTAACACCGGATGACAGTCTACCATCCATCATAAATCCACCAAGAAGACCGCCACCTAAACTTTGTACCATCACAAACGAAAAAAAAGTATATTTTAACATTTCATGATCGATATTTGCTATCCTCATATTGCCGATTGATTGACCTGCCATTTTATCCTGCAAATCAAATATTGCTGTAAAAATGGTCTTATCAATAATTAAAATCACTGCAAGAAAAACAAAAAAACTGATAAATATGACAATACTATACATGCTCATCTCTGCTTTTCGTTGCATTTCAACTCTTTTAGATTGATCGATTTCTTTTGCTGCCGCTTCAAAGACCGATGCTGTATTTCCCCCGATCTCAAGTGCTTTATTAACGGTTAGCGCCATTCTTTTTACTACATCAGTTCCTATTCGTTTTGCAAAATTATCCAATGCTTGTTGTACCGAAATGCCCCATGAAAGTTGACTAGACATTCGTTTGATTTCAGGGGTGAGTTTTCCATGGTCTTGCACAGCTGCTGAATGGATAGCATCGAACACGGTCATACCAGATGCAGTGGAACTACTGATTTCTCGTAAAAAATCTGGAAGAGTATTTTCAATATCTTTTTTCTTTTTCGTTTGCATGAAACTAAAAAAACCGATTGGTCCAATTGAGGAAAGAACTCCAAGAACCATAAAATCAAAACCATGAAACCCAAATTGAGTGGTATTAAACAAACCAATCAAAGAAAAAAAACCGATTAAAAACAATAAAATGGTAAATGAAATTGAAATTCCAATGACAATGTACATCGGAATATTTGATCCATAGATATGATCAAAATTATATTTTTTTGATGACATCAATTTCATCATACCATCTCTCCCATACCTGATTTCATCATTACATAAAACCCAGCATATGCCATGGGAAGAATGAGAAAAGCTAATATGAATAAGAATTCAAAACTAATCCCACCACTAGTCATTCCCATGATAGAAATGATTATAACTAAAAATAATGGAAAAGCAATAACGGTTACGACAAACGCTTCAGCCATTACTGCTAAAGATTCCAGGTTTTTCTTTCTTTCCACTAAATCTGCTTCCATATATCTTTCAACGCAACGATTAAAATATGGTCCAAGTTCACTGCCGGATTGAATCACGCCAAGAATCCCTTGAAGAAATTCTTTGAATTTCTCTGAAGGTGTGATTTGAATAGCATGTTGAATAGCAGTGATGGTGTCAATGCCCATCATTTTAATTTCAGTGGTGATTTTTTTCGCTTCTTTCTGAACTTCACCATAGAGTTCAAATTTTGTTTTATTTTGTAATATTTCAGGAGTTATATTCAGTGATAGAGAGATAGTTTTTATTAATTTGGTTT
>CAZWQV010000063.1:0-9688 GCA_964636235.1 uncultured Thermoplasmatales archaeon | reverse complement strand
TCAGATCCAATTATAGATCCATCTTCAATCCAAGTATCTGTTTTAAACTTCCATAATTCAGCACCATTATTATCAATTGTATTATATGGACTTCTTCCAGTGTGTTTATTATCATGACATTTCATAGGCCAAGGAGAATCAATAGGGCCATCAGCAGATGAGATTGGTTCTATAAAATTAAATTCCTGTGTAATAGTTAACTCTACCTCATCATAAGATTGAGTCTTTCTTTTCTGTTGTTCATACATCTTAAAACTTTGTTGATACTTTGCTTCATTGAATCCATTACTACCAGTACAGATGAATCGGAGCTGATCATTGATGTAATCCTTCTGAGTTGATTCTGAGATTACTATTAAGGATGGGAGTAGAATTGAACAAATGATCAATGTGGAAATAATCTGTTTCATACACCTACCTCAATATCATACGGTTCAATTGCGGGATGCCAATCAAAATTCCTAAACATTATGAAGAAATAAGCTTGATGAATTCCTCTAATCATTTTAACATGTGGAATTTTCAAATCATCCCAATAATTACTATCCCATTGATTAAGTAAATTTGACGAATTTGAAAATAGGAAAAATGCATTGATTGCATTATCAAAAAAATTGTTATCTTTTACTAAATTCTTGGAAGATCGTACGAATAACACTCCAAATCTTATATTTTTTTCAATTTGATTTTTATATATTTTAACTAATCCTTTAGCACCTGATATAATTATTCCGCCACAAAATGGGGCATCTTCTCCATTAGAAGTTATTTGGTTATTATTTATATTAACTTCTGAACTGTAAATATAAATACCATTCGATTTATGGTTAGATATGAAATTATTTTCAATAATAACATTTTTGTAACCTAATTCTTTCCATGCATCACCAATTACAATTCCACTAAATTTATTATCATAAATGTTACAATTACGAATGAGGATATTTGATTGAGTTTTATCTTCAAAATAAGTAGATATGAATACAGCTCCTGATATTGATCGATGATTATTTCCATTATTATATGCATCACAATTATCAATTGTTATATTGGAAGATGTAGAAACATATATACTAGAAGCATAATTATCTTTAATAGTACAATGATCAATAGTAACATTATTAGTATATGATACTCGTATCCCACAATCATTATTTTTTATGATACAATCAGTTATAAGAACATTTTCTCCCCATACATTGATTCCTGCACTAAAGTCATCTTGGATTCCATTTGTTAAACAAAATCCACTTAAATTTACATCTGAGGCGGATACATAGATTGGTTGCACTATTTTTTGACCGTCTATTATCGTTAATTTTTTGTCTTCTCCTATTAAAGTAATTGATTTTTTAACGACAATTCCTTCAGTATAATGCCCATTATAGACAAATATCGTATCGCCATCATTTACGGCATTTATCGCATCCTGAATTTTGGCAAAATCAGCTCCTCCGTCATCATCAACATAAATGATATTACTTGTTTCGGCAGTTACAAATGATAGCATAGATGATAGAATTATTGTTATGATCACTAGAAGGATAATATTTCTTTTCAAGGAATCCCTCCTTTATTATAATATGGTGTCTAATTTATAAATATTATTCTATAGCATTATTATGTTATTATCATTAACATAAACTATATAAATATATTGTTATTATTATTAACAATATGGACCTTATCGCCTTGAATCCTTGGTGGGAGGATAAAAAAGCCATTGAACTTGATAAACATATTACATCACTTCATCAATTCAAATATATTTATCGATCTCCCTACCTTAAAGAAGATTTTAAGAAAAATAATGTGTATTCAATTAGAGGACCACGTCAAATAGGAAAAACAACTTTTTTAAAATTATTAATTAAAGAAAAATTAAAAACAGTTCAAAAGGAAGGCATATTCTATTGGTCCTGCGATAATCTTTCCACAAAAGAGGATCTTATATCACTTATACAAGATTATAGTAATTATTGTAAAATAAAAAACACACAACCAGAATATATTATATTAGATGAAATAACGGAGATAATTGATTGGCAAAAAGCAATTAAATTTGTAATTGACAACAACATTTTAGAAAATGTTTGTATCATATTAACCGGTTCAAATGCAATTGATTTAAAAAAAGGAACCGAACGACTTCCAGGAAGAAGAGGCTCAAAGGGAAAGGATTTGTTTTTTTTACCACTATCATTTAGAGAATATGTTGCATTAATTGATAAACAATGGTACACACAACATCAGTCTGATACACATTTGGAATTACAGTATCATACTAATAAATTAAAAATTTATTTTGAAAAATATCTTCTCACCGGGGGCATACCATTAGTCATAAATGAATATGAATTAAATGAGAATGACATTCCAAATTTTATTTATGACTTGTATTACTCTTGGATTGTTGGAGACATTTTAAAAGAAGGTAAAACAGAACAAACCTTCAAAGAGATAATGAAAAGTATTTTAACTTGTTACACAACACCGATCAGCTGGGATTCACTTGCCAAAAGATCAGCAGTTAAAAGCCATGTAACTATCAGCTCATATATCGAACTATTATCTAATCTTTTTGTTTTTGTAAACTGTTATTTCTATGATCTTCATGAGCATAAAACAAATTATCATAAGAATAAGAAGATCTATCTCATTGACCCCTTTTTATTGCAAATCTTTTCAAAGAAATTAAACATTAAAGTAGAGAAGGAAAAAATCATAGAGGGAATTGTAGCAGCAGACATTAAAAATAAGCATCCACTTGATGATATTTATTTTAGTAAAATAAAAAGAGAAACAGATTTTGTGCTGCCACCAGATGAAGGAATTGAAGTCAAATATCAAAATACCATTTCAAAGCAGGATTTTACCAATAAACGATATTTTAAAAAATATCATGTTCTCTCAAAGGATACTTTTGATTCAGATACCATTCCAATCTATATTTATTTATTCACAAGGAAAAAAGTAGACTAGAAAAAAAGATTTTCTAGCAAGGGAAAATGTGCTTGTAACCAATCAATAAGAGAATACGCATATATTTTGCTTTTTGGCATTTGTACTTCAAGGGTGGTCCATTGGCTTTCTTCGTTATTGGTATCTTTTGCTTTTACTCTTATTGCATACGTATCCGCGCGTCTCCAAGTATGACTGACTTCGATTTTTTCCTGAGAAGCATATGGTCCGATCCATCCACTATCCGTGTTATCTGCCCAGTCAATGAAGAAATACACATCATCATTTTGATTATCAAGTGCTGATATAGTATATTTGTACACAGTATTTGTATTGCCACTTGTGGGTCCTTCAATGGTTGGTGGATCAGGTGATTCTTCCTGGGTGCCAAATTCAACATCCAATGTTTCCCAATCAAATTGGTAATAATCTGAGCTGCCATATTGGACTTTACAACTATAGTTCATATGCATATTGATTGCAAAAAGCCCGTTCGGTCTTTTGGATGGTGTACCCCAGCTATTCAGCATGATCCAGTAATCATTATCCGTTCCCGAATCATCGTTATAACCGACACATAAAACGGCATGACCGCCACCGGTATCAGTATATTCTGAGCCGCAATCCCAATCAATATCATAAATATAATCTTCATCTTTGGTATTCCAATAATTACTGAAATCCTCTCGATAATCCATGTCAGGCAGGATCCAGCTGAAATAGACGCCTTTTTGCTGATGCAGCACGTTTTTAATATTATCAATTGCTTCTTCTTCACTTATTCTATGTGTTTTAATAGTCTTTGAATAAATTTGTGCGATAGGATAATTCGGTGCTTTTGAGATTGAATCACATTCTGTTCGACATCGAGCATATTTATCCTGCCAATTCGCTTCATCATTAGACCATGGGATAGCTTTACCGGAACTACGATAAAAATTGGAAAATAAAAACAGGTTTCCTCCTTCACAGCAACCTATGCCAACTTCCTCGCCACAGGAATTGATATATTGAACTGATAACCGATCATATATTCCTTCTTGCACATTTAACGCGATACCAAGAACGCCTGTCGCAGGCCATGCCCAACAATTACTACACCATCCTTGATCTCTCTCTGAAGGGATATAATCAAGAAGATCCAAAATACTATAGGATGATGTTGTCTGTATTTCCGGCTCAAGTAAAGGATCTATATCAGCAAGTTGTGCTTGTTCATATTGGTTTTGCCAACTTGTAAGTATTTCTTGATTTAGTTTCATTAAAAGATACATTTCAATATTATTTTGACTTGCTATCGTTTCCTCCGTGTCATCAATGAAGGTACCTGACGAAGTGGTACTTAAAAGGAAGAAAAGGCTTAATGCTATGGATATGTATATTTTTTTGTTGATGTTTTCCACCTCAAAATGCTTACTTTAATAATTATAAAATTATATTATTTAATGCTTTTGAATATTTTTTTTTCTTCATATTTTACGGATGAATATTCCATGATACTTTAATAGAAAATTATTATTATAATAATAAAAAATAAGGGTGCTAGAAAAAGAGATGTTCTAGCATCGGAAAATTAGATAGAATCCAGGTGATAAATGGATGAGAGATCACTTTGTTTTTGGGCATTTCTACTTCTAATGTTCCCCAATCACTTTCCTGATCGTAGATATCTTTTGCTTTTACTTGAACTTGATAGGTCCCTTTTTCATCCCAATTATGGGTTTGTATGATATCCACGTTTGATGCATATGGGCCAAGCCAATCAGTAACGGTTCCATCGCCCCAATCAATCATATAATAGACTGAATTTCCTTCCGGATCTCTTGCTTTGATTTCATATTGTTGATCGGTTCCAAAAGGACCTGTTTCATTTCCTTTAATTGAAGGGGTGGATGGAGGTTCATCAGAATTGATCTCCTCTATATTTTTAATAACCACATCAATTGAAACTGTATCGCTACTAGTCCAATCAACAGTTAGACTTAGGTCCAATGAATGGACATCTCTTCGACCACTAGATTCAATTCTGGTTGTATATGTTTTTTCAGAATCATATCCACCCACCACAAGTTTGTTGCCTCCATCAAAAAAGGCTGAAGGATATGCTGCAAGATTCATTTCCGCCATCCGTTCAACAGCAAGCGGATTTACATCAGTTACAAAAGCGATAAAGTAAAATGGGTACTCACCAGATGTGTAGACTAGATTTAATGCATTTGCCATAGCCGGACAATAAGGACACCAGGTTGCTGTTCCTTCTTCAACCAGAACCGTATGAGTGAAATTTTCAGATACTGTATTTGCTCCTGTTTCACCAGGTCGGGCACCTGCTGCTGCATCTAGAAGATGTGCATTAAATGGATTGCTGAATGGTGGATAGGCATATTTTTCGACCACATTTTGATCAAAAACCGCTGCGATAACCATAAGATTATTCTCATTTACATCAGAAAAATCAGAAGTTGCAGGGTTCCAAATCGTATTAATGGTGTGTTCTTCGTTATAATCTAATTCAATTTCTTCATTGACTGCATAATCAAGAAAACCATAGTGATAGGGCTCATTATCATAATTAAGCCATCTGCTTTCCGGCTCTACAATATATACTTTTACAATTCCTTTATAAGGATAAGTATCCAACGCAGTGGATGATATATTATTGTCTAATTTTGTTTCTTTTTCTACAGATGAAGAAACACCGGTCATTAAAAAAGAATTTCCTAATAAAACAATAGTTGCAAGCGTCATCAGAGTTGTTATAGTTTTTTTCTTATTCATTATAATGCCCCAATATTTATATTAACAATGGTTAATTTATAAATGTTTCTTATGTACTCTTCATTATAGTATAGTGGTGAATTAATCTTTTTTTTAAACATTTTTAATTTTTTTTAAATTTGGGAAATTATTTTTTTCGAAACATACTTAAAGCAGCTTCATATTTCATAAATTAGGCGGAGAGATGGGATTGCAAGTAAATACTACTATATTTTTTTTTGGAACGGTGTGAAACACCTCCGCCGCCTCCCCCATAACTTCTATAATGAGCATTATATTTAAGAATGAATAATTGTTTCACGAGACATAAGAGGATTTGATGCAATGAAACTTCTCCTTATCCATAGCGACTATATTGAATATGAAGTTCGTGACAAAGCTATAAAAGAACCTGAACAAATAACGATTAAACGGGATAGATTCGATGAGGCACTTACCGTTTTTACCGCTGTTGAAAAGGTTGATGAGCAATCACCAGATCAAGCAGTTCATGATGCAACTGATGAGATCATTAAAACAGTAGAGCAAATTCACACTCAAAACATCATGTTATATCCTTATGCTCATCTTTCAAATAATCTAGCTTCACCTCGTATTGCAATGCACATACTGAAGCAATTAGAAGCATCATTGATTGAAAAGGGCTATAAAGTCAAGCGATCTCCTTTTGGTTGGTATAAATCATTTAAAATTTCCTGTAAAGGCCATCCTCTTTCTGAACTGTCTAGAGATATTATCCCGGGTAAAAAAGATGAAGATGATCAAGAATCTGAATCATTGAAACAGGAACGAAAATTATCCTCATATTGGTATGTTCTTACGGAAGATGGTATGCTTCATGATATTGATGAATTTGATTTTTCAAATCATAAGAATTTGAAAACATTTTCATTTTATGAAAAAGAAAAATCTCGTGCAGTCAAGCAAGAGCCAGCTCATGTGAAATTGATGCAAAAACTTGAAATTGCAGATTATGAACCTGCTTCTGATGCAGGAAATATGCGGTATTATCCTAAGGGCCGTTTTATCAAAAAACTTATCGAGCAATATGTTACACAAAGAGTGGTTGCGTATGGTGGACTTGAAGTGGAAACACCGATTATGTATGATATGAATCATCCCACGCTTTCGAAATACTTGCAGCGTTTTCCAGCAAGACAATATCAAATCGATAGTGACAAACGAAAATTTTTCCTTCGCTTTGCCGCATGTTTCGGTCAATTTCTCATGGCCCATGATGCTACCATTAGTTACAAAGACCTTCCTTTGAAGATATATGAACTCACTCGTTATTCATTTCGAAGAGAACAATCTGGTGAACTGACCGGCCTTCGTAGATTACGAGCATTTACCATGCCGGATGTACATGCTATGGTTTCAGATCTACCAATGGCCATGGATGAATTTAATGTTCGATTTGATTTAAGTCTAAGTGTACTGCAAAAAATTGGAATCGATAATGATGATATTGAAATGGCTTTGCGAACCACAAAGGATTTTTTCCATCAACATAAGGAGTTTATCGTAAATTTAGTTAAAAAATTGAAAAAACCTATTTTAATAGAGATGTGGGACGAGCGTATTTTCTATTTTATCTTAAAATTTGAGTTTAACTTTGTGGACATGTCTGATAAAGCATCCGCGCTCAGTACTGATCAAATAGATATTGAGAATGGTGAAAGATATGATATAACCTTTACCGACAGTGACGGTGTGAAAAAACATCCGTTGATCCTTCATTGCAGTCCATCAGGTGCTATTGAACGGGTTATTTATGCGCTGCTTGAAAAAGAGGCAAAAAAGATGAGCAGAGGTGAAAAAGCAATGCTTCCATTATGGCTTTCACCGGTTCATATCCGTTTTATTCCTATTGGAGATGAATTTGTTTCTGTTTGTGAACAATTCAATGAGAAACTAAATTCGTTTTCTGATTTCATTCATATTCGAGCAGATATCGATGATCGAGAGGAAAGTGTTGGTCGAAAGATCCGTGATGCTGAAAAAGAATGGATTCCAATTATTCTGGTTGTTGGTGATAAAGAAAAGGAAAGCAGACAATTTCAACCTCGTTTTAGAACAGCTGAACTAGGAGATAATAATGCTAGTTATACACTTGAACAAATCTTTTCTTTATGTAAAGAAAAAACAAGTGAATATCCACAATTACCATTAGCTCTTCCCAGATATTTATCAAAAAGACCAAAATTCAAAGGTTAAACACCTGTTCACATGAAACAAAAATAGTGATATATGAAAGGTTGTATGGTCAAATGATTACCCAAAAAGATATGCAGAACGTAATAAAAAATTATGATTTGAATGATATAACTATTGGTGTTCTTGGCGGTCATTCCGGCCTTGATGTCAGTCGTGGTGCTAAAAAACATGGATTTCGCACCCTTGCAGTTTGTCAAAAAGGAAGAGAAAGAACCTATACAAAATATTACAAGACTCGATCTGATGGAAGAGGTTGTATCGATGAAACCATTGTTCTAGATCGTTTTTCGGATATAATAAATCCTGATGTGCAAGAACAATTAAGGGAAAAAAACACTCTTTTTGTTCATAACCGTTATTTTTGGGTTTATTTTGATTTTAAAGATATTGAACAAAAATTTAAGGTTCCAATTTATGGCACTCGAGGAATGGTCAAACTTGAGGAACGAGACGTGCCTAAGAATCAATATTATCTTTTAGATAAAGCAAAGATTCGTTATCCTCAAATCATTAAAAGACCTGAGGATATCGACCGATTAGTCATTGTAAAAGTCAATGAAGCAATTCGTGGATATGAACGAGCGTTTTTTTATGCCAGCAGTCTGAAAGATTATCAGAAAAAATCTGAGGACCTTTTAAAGAAAAAGATGATTACTAAGGAATCACTTGATGCAGCTGTTATTGAAGAATATATTGTGGGTGCTCAGGTGAATTTTAATTATTTTTATAGTTTGATTGATGATGAACTTGAACTTATGGGAACAGATACTCGTCGGCAAACAAATCTTGATGGATTGATTAGGCTACCTGCAAATGAGCAACTTGAAGTATTAAAATATATGAGACCTAAGATGATTGAAACTGGTCATATGGCAGCGACGACAAAAGAATCCATTATTGAAAAAATATTCACACTCGGTGAACAATTTGTAAAAACCACGAAAAAAGAGTATCCTCCAGGTATCATTGGTCCCTTTGCCTTGCAGGGGGCGATTGCAGCTGATAAAGGAAAAGAAGAAATGGTGGTATTTGATGTTTCCATGCGAATACCAGGTAGTCCTCTGACTCGTTTTACTCCGCATTCAGGATATTTATATGGTGATTCTATTAGCTATGGAGAACGTATTGCTATGGAATTAAAAAAGGCGATTTCCCTTGATCGGTTAGATGAGCTGGTGACTTAAGTTCTATATTTTTTACAGGTTATGATTCTTTCCTCGGTGATGATATAATCTACTTTTTGATCAGATGGCTCAGTTGGGATTTGATCTTTGATTTGAAATTCAAAACAAAGACCAATCCGTAAGGCTTTTTTGGCTAGAGGTAAAAAACGATCATAATATCCTTTCCCATGTCCCATTCTGTTTCCTGTTTTATCAAAACCGATGCCAGGAATAATCACTAGATCAATATTGTTTGGTTCAATAGGAACAATTTGACTTCTTGCTGGCTCTAAAATACCATAAGCACCAATTGAAAGATGATTCCAATCAGTTAGAATGGAAGGGATGATCGTGTATGTTTTCATATCTGATACGGGTACTACTACTTTTTTTTTGGTATGCAAGGTTTTTTTGATCAAATCATGAGTGCTTACTTCTTTATCATATGATATGTAAAAAAGAATGGTGTTAGCCTGCTTGAATAAATCAAAGTTTTCTAGGTTCTTTTGAATAAGCAAGCTTTTTTCATTTATATCAACATACGGCTCATTGTTACGCTTATGTAATAA
>CAZWQV010000062.1:0-10489 GCA_964636235.1 uncultured Thermoplasmatales archaeon | reverse complement strand
CGGCCGGATTTGAACCGGCGACCTCCGCCATGTCAAGGCGACGTCATAACCAACTAGACCACGGGCCCTTGATTGGTTAGGGGAATATGACTTCCTATTTTTATGATTTACTGAAAAACAGACGCGTTTTTATCTACATATCCTCATACATAGTTACAAGCGAAAAAGATTGATAAAAGACAAACGTTATTACTCTTGCTTACAAAGTTGAGGAGGGATGTACTTGGTACATCTTATTGGGATGCAACAACAAACGGACAATATAGTAATATCAAAAACAGGATACGAAGAGCTCGATGAATTTGCTTTTAATGAATGGAAAAATGAATTACAACCAAATTTGACTACTTTTTGGAGTACAATGAATCAAACATAATATAATTTTTTTTATTTTTCCTTTTTATTTTCTTTTTCATTTTTTTATGGTGGTTGAAAGCTTAAAATAATGTCTGACTATATCCATTCTTTATTATGAATTATAAATCTCCTAAATTAACAGTTGATGGTGTTCTTATTGCTGATCAATCACTTCTTCTTATTCAGAGAAAAAATCCTCCTTTTCAAGATGCATGGGCATTACCGGGTGGATTTGTTGAATATGGAGAAACAACTGAAGATGCCGTTAAAAGAGAATTTTTTGAAGAAACCGGGCTTCATGTTGATATAATCGAATTGGTTGGGGTTTATTCAGATCCTTCAAGAGATCCACGAGGCCATACCATTAGTATTGTTTATTTTTTAAAAAAAACTGGTGGCATTTTAAAAGGAGGTGATGATGCAAGTGATGCAAAATTTTTTCAACTATCCAGCCTTCCACCTCTTGCATTTGATCATGATATCATTGTTAAAGATGTTGTTCGGAGGAAAAAGAAATGAAGTTTTGTCCTAAATGTAAAGCACTGATGTATCCAAAAGATGATCTTCTTGTTTGTAATAAATGCGGTCATTCAATGAAAAAACAAGGTAGCAGTGTTGTGGTTACTGAGAGAAAAGAAAAGGAAGTTACTGTAATTGAAGATAAAGATAAGATGAATGTACTTCCGAAAACAACCAAGAAATGCCCGAAATGTGGTCATAATGAAGCTTTTTGGATCTTAAGACAAATGCGTGGAAGTGACGAGCCAGAAAGTAGGTTCTATACATGCGTTAAATGTGGTCATAAATGGCGGGAAGATTAAGATAGAACCTTTAAATAATAGAAGTTTTTTCATTTCTTTTAAAAATTTCCGTCACCATTATAAAGATAAAGTCCATATGGATTTACATATCATTTCATTAATGGTCCTTATTGGGGAGGCCGGAAAGATGTTTCATGCAAAAGTCAAAGCAAATGTGTTAAAAGATGTAATAGATGTTACCTCACCACTTGTCAACGAAGTCAAATTCAATATTTCAAAAGATGCCATATCTTTACGAGCAGTAGACCCTGCGCATGTTGCCATGGTCGATCTTCTTTTGAAAAAAGATGCGTTTGAAGAATATAATGCTGAAGAAATTGAACTGGGTGTTGATATGGATAAATTTGGAAGTATTATGAGACTTGCCAGTTCAAATGATGTTGTCTCCCTTGATTTTGATCAAAAACAAAATCGGCTGGTGATCCAAATCGGTAATCTGATTCGCCGTATGGCCTTAATAGATACTGCTGGAATGCCAGATCCAAAAATGCCTAATCTTGAATTACCCGGAAAAGTGGTAATTAAAGCATCTGAACTAAATCAAGGAGTAAAAGCATCAGAATCCATATCTGATCATTTAGCATTAACCATGAAAAAAGATAGTTTCGAGTTATTTGCAGAAGGAGATACTGATACCGTTAACCTAACGCTTGGTAAAGACATGGTTTTAGAATTAACATCTAATGGAAAACTGAAGAGCTTGTTTTCAATTGATTATTTCAGCAATATGATCAAAACAGTGAAAGCAGATGAACCAGTAACTATTTTTTTAGGTAATGACAATCCCACAAAAGTAGAATTTGATGTTGCCAATAATCATGGGCATGTCACCTATTTGTTAGCACCACGTATTGAATCAGAATGATTATGAATGTTGTAGGATTCATTGGGTAGGTGCCAGGTATTTCAGTAAAGAAAAATCGTAAGCGATATATTGCCTTTAAGATTGAAAGTGAAAAAAATATCTCCTTTGATAGAAAACAGGTAATAAAAAGTATTCAGTCAACCTGTTTAGAATTGTTTCATACTCAATGTAAAACCTTTGATTTTTTCCTCACTCGTTTTCATCATAATATTGGAATCCTTCGCTGTTATCATACTGAAAAGAAACGAGCAATACAATTATTACATTCGGTTACTAGTATTGATAATGAACCTGTCATGATTACCTCTTTAGCAACATCTGGAACAATTAAAACACTTATAAAAAAACATTTAGATGGTGACACCCTCCAAGAAAAATAAACCTGATACTTGAACTTATACCCTATCCTTTTTTAAAACCATGAGGTATTAACAACTCAATATGAAAATACGTACAATAACAACTGGTTTTCATTATCATCCTGAATTCACCAAACAGCAATTTGATATTGTTTCTGATGCGACCAAAAATGCAAAAAAATGGTTTGAAGATCATCAATACGATGTACAGACTATTCGGATGAGTACGCAACCCTGGGAATCCTATACATCAACTAAAAAAGAACTTATCACGACGGTTAAAAAATTGGAAAAATGGATGCATCTACAATCGATTGATTATTTCAATATAGGTCCTTGTACTCAAAAAAATCATATTGCTTGGATCCCATCTGTTTTAAAAAATTGTTCAAATGGATTTATTACCGCATCAATTTGTGATAAAAAAGATATTTTTTATGATCATATTGAACAGGTCGCACATGTTATCAAGGAAAATGCTTTGCTTGAGCCGCAGGGTTTTGCAAATTTACGATTCGCAGCACTCTGCAACATTTCACCTCATACCCCGTTTTATCCTGCTTCATTTCATGAGGGTGAGAAACCCAGGTTTGATATCGGCCTTGAAAATAGCGATCTGGTGTTCAACGTTTTTTCATCTGCATCTTCTATAAAATCAGCAAAGAAAGACTTATTTGATGAGCTACTGAAAACATACAAACCAATTGAAAAACTAGCAGAAGAATTTTCAAAAAATAATATAATATGGTATCAAGGATTGGATACATCCATTAGTACTTCCATTGAAGAACATGAAAGTATTGCTTATGCATTTGAACAGTTGATACCAAATTACCATTTTGGTGAGCATGGAACGTTAACCCTCGCAAAAATAATTACTGATACTATTCAATCTCTTCCTCTTAAAAAAACCGGGTATTGTGGTCTAATGCTTCCAGTTCTTGAAGATGACGGTTTGGCATTAAGAAATAATGAACAGCGGTTTTCAATTGCTGATTTACTGCTTTTTTCAGCGGTTTGTGGCACTGGATTGGATACTATTCCGTTGCCTGGGAACATTTCAGTGCATTCATTGACTCAGATACTTACCGATGTTGCATCACTTTCTGTGAAACTGCAAAAACCATTATCTGCAAGGTTAATGCCTATTCCAGGGAAAAAAGCAGGAGATATGACTGAATTTACCTTTAGTTATTTCAAAAATAGTTCGGTAATGGCTTATTAGAGAATATTTTTAAAGTCTTCTGAAATTCAAATGCATCATCATGGAAAATAAGCATATTGGTATGATCGCTGTGTTCATTGCAGCACTTATGTGGGCGCTTGAACCCATGTTTGCTAAATTATCATATGAAACTGCTTCTTTTCTTGAAACATCTATTATCCGAGCATTTGTAGTCCTTGGATTTTCGTTTAGTTATTCTATGATATTAAAAAAACCAGTGTTATCTATTCATAAAAAAGAATTTACCGTTCTTTTTTTTATTGCTATATTAGGAACATTAATCGCTGATCTTTTGTATTTTTATGCTTTTCTAACAACATCTGTTCTAAATGCTGTTCTCATCGGCCATTTACAACCAATGTTTATCATTATCTTATCATTTTTTGTATTGAAATCAGATTCGTTACATCCCACAAATTATATTGGTATTGGTTTTATGATTGCTTCAGGATTATTTGTTTCCATTAAAACAGTTGATAATCTTGCTATGTTCTCATTTGGATCCACAGGAGATATCTATGTATTTTGTGCAACTATGATATGGGCAATAACCGCACTTCTTATGAGGAAGTATTTAATTCATATGCAAGCAAGTGTGATAACTTTTTATCGTTTTTTCATCGCATCCATTGTTTTTGCATGTATGATTCCATTCTTAAAATTTTCAACTATTTCCTGGTATCAAATCTTGGTTGGTATTGTAGTTGGGATTGGAACTATTTGTTATTATGAAGGGTTGAAACGGTTGAAAGCAGCACAAGTATCTGGAATTGAACTATCTTCACCTGTGTTTGCCGCAATTATCGGATTTATTATTCTGCAGGAAAATGTGACCATTTTACAGGTACTGGGAATAATTTTACTTTTTGCCGGTGTATATTTCATATCATTTCATGAACCAACGGTAAGTTCTTTGTTTTCAAAAAGAAAAATGAAAAATGGTACGCAATGATGATCATGAACAGACTTAAACAGGAGATAAAAGAATTATTCAACAACACCTTACATACATCATTAATTCTCTTTAAAATAATGATACCTGTAAGTATCATTGTTAAAATATTTGAACAATTTCAATTCATAGAAGTTATTGGAAACTGGCTTTCACCAGTTATGCAAATTCTAGGTCTTCCAGGTGAAACAGGACTGGTATGGGCTACTGCAATGATCACAAATATCTATGGGGGAATCATCGTTTTTATTTCTCTTGCATCCACTTATACCTTTAGCATCGCAGAAGTAACTATTCTATGTTCCATGATACTAGTTGCTCATAGCCTACCTGTTGAAGTAACCATTGCTAGAAAAGCTGGAATACGTATGTGGTTTACCTTACTACTACGCATATTTTCTGCATTTCTTTTTGGTTTTCTTTTACATCATTTTTTCTCGTTTTTTCATTTACTCTCCAGTCCTTCAGTCATGTTATGGCAACCAGCAGCAGTTGATGCTTCATTGACCGCATGGCTTCTGAATCAATTGCGAAATTATATTATGATTTTTGCTATCATTTTTTCTTTATTGACCCTTATGAGAATACTAAAACAGATTGGCATTATTGATAAATTCAACACCCTTGCTGAGCCAGCACTTGAATTCTTTGGGATGAGTAAACATGCCGCACCCTTAACCATTATTGGACTTACCCTTGGTATCTCATATGGTGGCGGTATTATCATAAAGGAAACGCAATCTGGTAAATTATCTAAAAAAGATGCATTTTTATCTGTTTCCATGATGGGCCTGTCTCATAGTCTGATCGAAGATACCTTATTAATGATGACAATTGGAGCATCATTGCTTGGAATTTTAATTGGCCGGATACTTTTTACCTTTGTAGGAATGCTCATTATTATTTTTATTATCAATCGGATTTCAAAACAAGTATTTCTTCGTTATTTTGCAACAACCTAATTATGATACTTTTTTGTGAACCTTAAAAAAACATATTGATAGAGAAATAAACCTACATAAACGATCATCGCAATAATAATACTGTAATATCCAATTGAGGGGCCCCATGTTGATAACATACCAACATGCTCATTTTGCCCAGGAATACTCACATCCAATTCACCTGATCCAATAAAAGTACCCACACTTACTTCAGATAAACTTGTCATCCCAAAAGTGAATACACCAATAATAGCAATAAAGAGAACAATAACAAGTAATTGTATGATAATTGCAAATTTTCCTAATTTCTTTTGGATAAATAAATCCATTATAAGCATGATTGATGCAACGATAATAAGAGCAAGAAGGCCAAGAATCATGGTATCAAATATCTCCGGAAGATATGCTTGACTACCAGTGATAACATCTGTTGATGAAACATATGAAATTAATTCTCCAGGGATCAGATAGAGTTCCGAATTTGCATTAATTTGACTTGTCGAACCAGCAATAGACCACCATGAAACATAAGGTGATATAAGTAAAAAAAGAAGTGCGATGCAAGCAAGTAATTTTATCTTTGGTAGTCGTTTGAATGCTAAAAAACTTAAACCAGCTACAGCAAGAACACTGAGAATGATTCCAAATAGTGGAAAAATGGGTTCTTTACTGGTAATCACATCAAAGGTTCCATCACCATTTACAGAGATATCTCTTTTACCGATGAGTTCATCTTCTTTAAAAATCGACATTTGATATTTTCCTGGTGGAAGATCCACTGAGATTTGATTGGATTTACAAGAAAATTTCATGTCTTTTGTTTCTCTTTTAAATTCCAAGTTGAAATCAGATATATCTATTGCCCTGTTATCCATTACATTTATTTTTGTGGTAAATTCAGCTGGAAAGGTAATGAACAGTTCTTTATTTCCAGTTAAATCAAATGATTCAGTATACGTGACTGATTTATAAGATACCACAAGGGAATATTTTGCCGGTGGAAGATCAGTAAAAAAATAATGTGACAAGGTTATTTGTTCAGCATGCCCGATCGATTCACCATTCTCATTTAATAAGATTGGTTGTAGTGTGATACCTGGTGGTAGATCCCATTTATCAGTGATTTCAATATCAAGAGTATATCTATCGATATTTAATTGTAAAGTCTTTTGTTTAACATTAAAAAAAGAAAAATCCAATGGTTCATCATAAAAGTTAACTCCTTTATACCATGCTTGTAGTTGATATCCTTTCCTATTATATGGAGCAGAAAGTTGAATATTGCCATCAGTATCAGTAATACCCTTAGATACTATTGCTCCATCTTTTTTGATATAAACCTCAGTATTAGGTACTGGTTTATCGTTTTGGTCGTTTATCGTCAAGTCTACTGTTTTTTGTTTGGTACAAACAATCCTCATCGAGTTGTTTTCTGTAACCTTAATTGATCCAAACCCAATGTATTCTGGCTCTTTTGAAAAAAGGTAATTCTCACGAATTATCTTTACGGTATAATTGCCTTCATAAATATCTTGAAATGTTACTTTTTTGAATAATGAAATATTTCTGATATCGAACAGATGCAACACTGATCGCACGGCATCTCCTACGTTTTCAATTTCTTGATCTAATGCATTCATGGGCAATCTAACTGCAGTTTCAGATGAATGATAGATATCATTATGATATAATTCAACGGTTATGAACGAAAAATTAATGCCAGTTAATGCAGCGAAAGCTGAACCCATGGGAAATGATTCTGCTTGATGAACAATAACGGATAATTCATATTTTTCTTTTACCGCCTCATCTATATCATAGGATGTATTGTTTTGTAACATTTGATTAAGAATGCTATGATATATTGTGGATTCTTTTTCAACTGCTGGTCGCCCACCTGTTCGATGGGTGAAAAACTCTGCATCAAATTCAGCAATAAAACCAGCCGGTATGTTGACATCATGGCCGGTTCCAGGTTCATATGAATTTCTTCCCACTTGTATAGTTGCCATATTATTTTCTAGACCTGGCAAATGAGGATAATCCATTTGAAAGGCATTTAATTGAATGCCATTTTCTTCATTATCACCAGCTACTAAAACATCTGTATTGTAAAATAAAATCGCATGTGCAAGACCACTATCTCCTTCATTAAATGAAATCCATGGTTTATCACCTAAATCAAGATCATCAGTGACCTCTGCTACTCGAATATCTGGCTCTTCTGGTATGTATTCAGGGTCTAAATCCATCTTAAAGGTAGTTATTTCATCGTAATCGTTAATAAAGTTCATATAGGGTAGAATTTCACCAATATTCAAATCCTCAATAGAACTACTTTTTGCCCCTCCGCTTTGAAGCGTAGCATAGGTTCCATCTGTATTAGTATCACTATCAACAGTGATAGATTCTAATGTTTCATGTTTAACATGAACGCGTATTCTAGTGGTACTAGTAGGACAATGATAATAAGTATAATGGACTGTTGTTTTCAAATCATCAAGTTTAGATTCTGAAACCATACCAAAAGATGTCATTAGATTTCCATCCACAAAGATTTCTTTTGATATCAATTTCTGACTGGTTGAAGAATAATCAAATAATCCATCAGCATAGCAATATTTGAAATCAAATGCGGCAAATAAATCACCATTTTTAGGAAATACTTCAGTAGTATTGGGAAGCATTTTAGTGATATGTTGACCTGTATTATATCCCATGAATTGTCCTTCTTTTGATACAATATAGGTAATTGCCTTATCATCTAATATTTTGTAATAATATGATTCCAATGGATAACCTGAAATAGGTTCATAGTGGTAATATGATTCCTCAATGGATACATGGTCAGGGTATTCTGAATTTGGCTTTTCTGAATCGCTATAATAGACATAATATGATTCAGTTCCATCCGCATATTCTGGTATTAAAAAAATAATTCGGCATGATTGAATATAGGGATCATCAGATATGGTTAAATCATAGATCTGAGATTCTAATTCATGCCACTCATTATCAATAAAACAACATACTCGTATTGAATTGATTTGTTCATCTTTTGCCCAGCATGGATCCTTAAATATTATCAGTTGATCGATAGGTTGATAAATTGATTCAGGAAGACTAGTATCAATTGGTACATCCAAAGATATCCTATATTCCCATTGTTCATCCCACCAACTATGGGCCGCTTGCATTCCTTGTGAATGAAATAAATTGAACATTAGTATTAGAAAAATGATTGCATGTATTGATTTTTTGATAGAGTAGTTCTGATTCATATCATTCCCAATAATATTATAATCCTATTGATTGGTCTAAACTATAATGAAGATCTTTTTGTCCCCAAATTTTTATCATTATTAATAATATATTAACATTATGTTTTTATAATAATGTTTCCCCATTACTCAATTCCTGCAGGTATTATATTAGCAAAAAAACTTCTTTAAATATAAGGAATTTCTTTTTGAAAACAGTGTTTGTATTCAGAAATCGCAGTTGAATAACCCTTTACATTTGTTTGTTCAATTAATTTTTCTGTTGGGCTCAAATGATTTTTTATTCTCCTTTCAATAATAGATGTATATTCTCCATTTTTAATGTTATTTAGTAAAGTTGATAATATAATATGAACTGGGTATTTATTTAATCCATCACCTAAATCCCAAAAAAGATGTGCCTGCATTCCATGCTGTACTGCGGTTTTAAAATTATAACATATGAATTCTTCATCAATTAATGTTGTCTGATTTTTAATTAGGAAAAGCAGGGCTTTGATATAGAATTCAGCCATAGCCATATTTTCAATCATGGTTGGCTGTGATGAAAGAGGACGAAATTCAATTCGATAGTGTGGTGAAGGTGTAAGTCCATATCGTATTCGTGTCCAACTATAATAGATACCAAGCATGAGATCAAATGCGGTTGCTGGGTGGCTGTCTGTTGGATAATAAAGTGGTTTAAACGATAATGCAACTTCCATGAATTCATCAATACTGTGAATATAATGAGGATACAAACCAACTCTAGGATAATCAGCTATTCCATCGTAGACTCCTTCACTTTTTTCGAATATTTCAATTTGTTGTTCAATATTTTTCAATGGTTTCCCATTAGTTATACCACTATTTGCACCTAAACAAACAAGGGGTGCAGTGATCATTTGGCTATAGTTGAATAAATTAAGAAGATCTGGTATGTTTTTTGCTTGAATCTGGACATGTAGTTCGTTGATAACGGTGACTCCTGTATCTCCTGGAAGTAAAAAGCTTCCACCATGTTTATAAGGTACTGTTAATCCTTCTTTATTGTAACTGCCGAAGTATTGCGCGCTTACTATGTACCTATTTTTTTGAGTAAAATTCTGCATAAGATTTTGAAATAAGTTGTCATGAATGAAAAAGGGAATGCCAATTGGAACGATTTCTACAGCGTGAGTCTTAGCTTTTTCTTCAAGTTTTTTTCTTGACTTTTGAAGAATTTGATATAATGAGTGAAAACTACCATTTTCTAGTTTCAATGGAGCAGGATTAATTTCAATTTGATAAGAGCCTAATTCAGGAACTATATAATTGCCAGCTAAATCTTTACTTAATATTTCAGCAAAACCAGGTTGCAGTTCATTTTCATTGTTCGTAATTGAAAATTCGACTTCAATTCCAAAGAGACGATTTTGATGTTGAATATCTTTTTTATCAATATGTTGGTAATATTGATATGCCATATTTCTCACAGTATTTTCTTCATCTATTGAGAGCAATTTATATTTCATTTTAGATATGAAAACAAGATATCTATTAATTAAGATTGCCGATTTTTATAATGAAATGATTCCCTTTTTTAATAAAAAATTTTTAAAAAGAAAATAAGGATTATTTTATAATCCTATAATTTGATATAGAAATGAAAAAAGCTGCTGATGATTTTCAAAGAATTGAATAATCATTGATGATGGTTTGTTTTT
>CAZWQV010000061.1:0-10545 GCA_964636235.1 uncultured Thermoplasmatales archaeon | reverse complement strand
GGATTCCTTGATTATGAACAAGATTTTGAAGCAGATGATGGAAATTATATTGCAAACGGTGGTCTTTGGGAATATGGAACGCCAACCAGTGGGCCTGGTGGAGCACACTCAGGTGACTTCTGCTGGGGAACAGATTTAGATGCTAATTACGGAAATGATGAAGATGCCACTCTTGACTCACCGGAGATCATGATTCCTAATGGTGTGACCGCAACGCTTTCATTCTGGCAGTATTATGATACTGAAAGCTACTATGATGGTGGCAATGTGAAAATTTCTACGGATGGTGGTGCATCTTGGCAGCTGCTTGGAGCATATCTAGATCCGTATCCGGAGGATGCTGCTTCTAGTAATAATGAGGGTATTCCTGGTGAACCCTGTTTTAGCAGCAGTAGCTCAGGTTGGATACAAACTAGTTTTGATCTTACTAGTTTTGGTGGTGAGACCATTATGCTTCGTTGGCATTTCGGATCCGATGGCTCGGTGACTGATCCCGGATGGTTTATTGATGATATACTTGTAACTGGTGAGTATGGTGGGATGCTTGCTGATAATGTGTTGGTGTTTTCTGCTACAGAAACCATTTCTTTGGATGCTTATGAGTCTACTTTTGTTGAGTTTAGTCCTGATTGGGTTGCTGGTGGTGGTAATTATACTATTCAGATCACTACACTTCTTGCGGGTGATGAACAATCTTCAAATGATGTTATCGCAGATATTGTCATGGTTTCTGGTCCTACGCTTGCTTTTGATCCATCAGGTATTGATTTTGGAACGATCCTTATAGATAGCACGGACTCAGCAACTTTTGATATCTGGAATGATGGTGTGGGAACATTGTCGTATAGTGTTTCTGAGTCGGAAAGCTGGCTGGATGTCAGTCCTCTCAGTGGTGTTAGTTCTGGTGAGCATGATACTATAAGTGTTGATGTTGATACTATTGGTCTTACACCTGGTACAGTGTATCATGCTGATATTAGTATCAGTTCAGATGGTGGCACTGGAATGGTTGGTGTGGACATGTATGTGGTATCTTCCATTACACCACTTGAGGATGTGGTGCAAGAGGTCAATGATCGTGGTTTTCCTATCAGACATGCTGCTGATGGTGATTGGGCTGGTGCACAGGATTTCCTTCCAACTATGAACTCTATTGCTAAGGTGGATCTGTATCTTCGTAAGTTTGGAACACCAGAGTTTGATCTGGTGGTAGAATTACGCGAGGGTGGTATTGATGGCACTCTTTTGGATACGGTTGTGTTTACGCCTGCTGAGGTACCAAGTACGTGGACCTGGTTTGCAGTTGATTTTGTTGATACACCTGTGACTTCTGGTGTGCAGTACTTTATTATTTGTCCTCCGGCACCAAGCGGTGTGACCACTAGTTTTGGTTATGAGTGGGGTTATGCCTTCGGTAATCAATATGATGATGGAAGCTTTTGGTTTACTCGTGATAGTGGTAATCTCTGGCGTGATCTACCAGCTATGTATGAGTTCACGTTCAAAACCTATGGGCTACTTTAAACAAAAAAAATAAACATCTGGTTTGATAATTTTATCAAACCCTCTTCCATCATTTTTAAAGATAATACAATTTAACTTAATATTCTTCATCAAATTCAGGTACAAACAATTTTTTAATGATGTTTTCTATGGAAAAAATAATTTTCAGTCAATATATGAATATGCTTTATCATACAATTCATACAAAATATCCATCCATGAATTAATATCATAGGGGATAATAATCGGATATTCATTTACAAAAAATATTAGACCAACGTCAGCTGAGGGATTGTAATTAATATATGTAGCAACACCTGGACCTGTTCCAGGATGCCAGAGAGAATATGAACCATTACGAACCATTATTCTCCACCCAAGACCATATTGATACCAGAGATTATCGGATTGATCATTAGGGAATTGAATAGTTCTAATCATATCAATAGTCTCTTCTTTTAAAATTCTTGTTCCCTTATAAACTCCATTATTCATGTTGGCTATTAAAAAATGAGATAGATCATGGACCGAGGTTCTCACTCCGCCAACACCATAGTTGACAAATTCATAATTTGGTATTGGAAGATAAGAATTAATAAACCAAATATAAGGAGTAGCTAATTGATCTTTTTGATAGTTTGATAGATGATAACTTGTATTATCCATTTGTAGCGGTTCAAAAATATTTGTTTTACAATAGGTAACAAAAGATTGGTTTGATATTATTTCAACAAGATACTCGAGGATAAAAAAACCAATATTTGAGTACTGTAGTTTTGTACCTGGCTTAGCATCTAACCAAATTCGTGGATTGTAAAATTTTCCTGAGGGGGTCAATATTTCTTCATATTTTTCCTTTTGAGATCCAAAAATGGAAAAAAGTAAATAAATCAAAGGTTCTGATTTCCAATCACCGTAATCAAGACTTGAATGATGTGATAGAAGCATGCGAAAGGTAATGTTTACATCAGGATATTTTGGATTTTTCAATTCAAATGGAAGATAATTACTTACATCATCATCTAGTCCAAATAGTCCTTTTTCCCATAATTGCATTACTGCAGTTGCGGTAATCGTTTTGGAAATTGAAGCAGCAAGATAGATAGTATTTTCTGTTGCATTTATTTTTTTCTTGATATTTGCATATCCATAACCCTTTTCCCAAACAACACTATCATTGATAACGATACAAGCTGAAAGTCCAGGGGTATGAGCTTTATTCATAAGATATGTAATATTTTTTTCAAAAGAATCAGTATCATCTTGGTTAATTATATCTGTTTTAGTAAAGTGCGATATATTATCCTGCTTTAATCCAAGAGATAATGGGGCAGAGATGATAAGCGATATGATTATTAATACTCCAATTTTTCTCTTATTTATTCTCACTATTTTTCCCCTATAAATTATTTTATTATTTGTTACATTATATTATTACATAATATGTTAATAAGTTTTCTTTCTAACCCAATCCTAATTATATTATTTGTTTATTAAAAATTATATAGATAACTATTTATCAAATCATTTATAATTAATATTAAATAAAATATTTTTAATAGGTGATTTTTATTCAAGAACTCTAATGATGAAAAATATATTAACTAACAATAAAAAAATTATCTATATTACTTTTTTATTTTTATTATTGTCCATAGGTTTCATGGATGTAGGTATTGCTCAAGAAGAACGATCAATAGATATTCATTCAGTTATTGAAGTTCAAAAATATAATCGATCGATCCATATTATGGCCATGCTTCTTGTGGGTTTTGGTTTTCTCATGACTTTCGTTAAAGGATATGGAAAATCTGCCTTAACAGCAACTTTTTTACTTGTTAGTATTGCTATTCCTCTTTATATTTTCATCAACGATGTAGGCATTATTGGCGGGTCATCAGTTATTATTGATCGCCTAATTCTTTCTGAATTTGCAGCTGCAGGATTGTTGATTGCTGCCGGTGCTACATTGGGAAGATTGAAAATGTATCAATATCTTGGTCTTGCCATATTATTTATTCCATTTTATATGTTGAATGAATGGATTTTATTAGAAGGTGGATTAAATATTATTCCAATTGATACGTTTATTGATACGGGCGGATCAATCGTAATTCACGCATTTGGTGCTTTGTTTGGATTAGGTTTTGTTATTGCGATCATGCGAAATAAACAACATAAAGAACTGATTAATGCAGATTATACAAGTGATCGTTTTTCAATGATCGGCAGTATGATATTGTGGATTTTTTGGCCAAGTTTTTGTAGTGCGTTAGTTCCCACCGATCAGATTCCAGTTACCATAATAAACGTGATAATAGCTTTATGTGGATCAACACTTGCCACCTATGTTACCTCAGTATCAATACGAGGAAAAATTCAAATCGCTGATATTGCAAATGCATCCTTGGCAGGTGGTGTTGCAATAGGTTCTGCTTGTTTATTTGCCACACCATTTACTGCATTTATCATTGGTATTAGTGCCGGGCTGATATCGACCATTGGTTTTTCAATTCTTCAGGAAAGACTTCAACGAAAACTTAAAATGGTTGACACTTGCGGCGTATTTAATCTTTATGGTTTGCCAGGTTTATTAGGCGGTTTTTCAACTATTGTTATTGTTGCAGGTATTAATATTCAGATGCAAATAACTGGTATTATAATAACAATTGTTCTTGCGATGAGTTCAGGTGTAATTTCCGGTTTTATCATTAGCATATTTGGAGAAAAAAGACATCACTATATTGATGATGAAGAATTTATTAATTAATAATTGAGTACTATTTTATTCTAAAAATCGAAAATAAAATAATAGGTTTTTCTTTTACTATTCCTTGATTTATTTATTTTGAGGAATGAGTTAACTATGTATTTGTTTTTTGATACGGAAACAACTGGTCTACCAATAAGATATAATGCACCACTTGAACGGCTAAATAATTGGCCGAGAATGGTCCAATTAGCATGGTTATTGTATGATGAATATGAACAATGTATTGATGAAAAAAATTATATCATAAAGCCAAATGGTTTTATTATTCCTGAAAGAGCAGCTAAAATTCATGGTATTACAACAGATCGGGCTGTAAAAGAGGGGGTTGATATCATTCCAGTTTTACATGAATTTTCAGCATCAATTGAAAAAACAGATGTTGTTATCGCGCATAATATTGATTTTGATGAAAAAATTATTGGATCTGAATTCATCCGTCATAACATTGATCATGATTTGTTTAATACGAAACGAATTTGTACTATGAGATCAGCTACCAATTATTGTAAAATACCTAATAAATATGGTAAATATAAATGGCCTAATCTTAAAGAATTGCATCAAAAATTATTTCGATGTGATTTTCCCAATGCACATGATGCTTTGGAAGATGTAAGGGCTTGTGCAAAATCATATTTTGAATTAAAAAGATTGGATGTTATTTAATTAATATCTTTTATTGTGTCACTGCATGATAAGGGCAGTTTTGGACACATAGATTACAATTTATGCATGCTTTTTTATCAATTATTGGTGCATTAAATCCATTTTGTTTTATCGCCTGACGAGGACAAATCCTTATTAATGGACATCTATGATTTTGTGGACATCTATTTTCAATTACATCGACCATGATAACACTCCTATTTTGCATCGTTTATTATGTGTCATTAATAGTGTTATTTATTACTCATTTATATTGTTTGTGTTAAAATTATGCACAACCGTTAGATAATTATAATTATTAAAAATAACAATTAATTATCTTTAAGATAAGGAAATTTTAATTTTTCAATAAAGTATTAATAATAACAATTGTTTAATGATGATGCTATGATGGGATCACAAATGAATTGCACTATAATTTAAATTTAAATAAATTCATAGCAAGATTTCAAGACACCATCAATACAATGGATGTGAATGATGATATAAGTGATAGAAAATTTCATTAATGAACTATTAAATCTATATTAAATAAATTCGCCACATTGATTGTAAAATAATTGATTAAATGCAACTTTTGCTATGAGAAGGAGATGCACATCGTAGTAAAAAAAGAGTGTATGATGGATGCGAAAAATAGGAGGAAAAATGGATGGAATTAAACAGTGTATTTAAAAAAGGTTCTCAAAAGGTTGAGAATATACAGGCACTAATAGAACGAAGTAAATTATTTATTGATCAGATCGTAGATCCCTTTTTTATTGCGGATCAAAATCTTACCATATATTATGTCAATGATGCGATGTTGAACACCTTGGGTTATTCTAGGGACGAAGTTGTTGGTAAAATGTCATGTGGGGATATTTCAAGGACTCCGATATGTGGAACAGGTAATTGTACCCTGAAGTATTGTTTTCAAAATAAATCCCCGAAAATTGGAAAAACAACCGCTACAACTAGAGATGGTCAAAAGATAGATATTAAAGCAGTTTGTAATGCGATTTATAATTCTAATGGTGAAATCATCGGTGGATTTGAAATAATATCAAGTACAAAAGATACTGAAAGAGCAAAAAGATTACTAAGTATCTCAAATCAACTTGCCTCATCTGCTGAAGAGCTTTCTTCATCAGCAGAAGAAGTTAATAGTTCCATTGAACAAACATCAGCTACCATTCAACAAATTGCAGAAGGAGCTAGTTCAACTTCAGCTCAATCAGGATCAGTTCTAGAAGAGATTGGAAAAGCAGGCGAAGCTGCACAAAGAGGTAAGGAATCTGCTGATCAAGTGAATAGTAAAATGTCTGAAATAAAAAATACTACTGAAAAAGGTGCAGAGGGAATCCAAGCATTAGGGGAGAAAAGTAAAGAAATTGGAAATATCGTAGATACCATTAATTCCATATCTGAACAAACAAATTTATTGGCTTTAAATGCAGCAATAGAGGCAGCACGTGCCGGTGAAGCAGGTCGTGGTTTTGCCGTTGTTGCAGATGAAGTGAGAAAGCTTGCTGAAGAATCCAGTCAAGCAACACAACAAATTAGCAATTTAATACAAGGTATCCAAGGTGAAATTGAAAACGCGGTAAATAGTATGAATGAAAGCTCCCGGCAAGTAGAAGAAGGTGGCAAAGGTGTTTCAGATGCTGTAAAATCATTTGATGAATTACCACCGATTATTGATATGGTTCGAAACTCAGCAACACAAGTATCATCTATTGCTCAGGAAAATGCTTCCAGCAGTGAAGAAGCATCATCTGCAATGCAAGAAGTCACAGCAGCTATGCAGCAGGTAACAACGAGTACTCAGAATCTTTCAGAACTTGCTAATAATCTATCAGTATTATCAAAAGAACTAACGGAAGATCAGGATTAATCTTTTGAAAAGGGGTAATGAACTATGCCTGTTGGAACAGAAAAAGAACTTGAAAACACTTCTGGGGTTCGAAATGTTGATGACCGTCAACTTGTAATTTTTAAGATTGCAGGTGAGGAATTTGGTGTCGATATCAATGAAGTGAAAGAAATTATTCGTTGGACTGATGTAACCCGGATACCAAATACTGAATCCTATATCAAAGGTGTTATCAATCTACGTGGTAGTATTGTGGTGGTCAATGATCTTGCTATGAAACTAGGTTTACCGAGTAAAGAGATTGATGATGACACTCGTATTTTGGTGGTAGAGGTTGGCAATAACACGGTTGGTATGATTGTGGATAGTGCTACTGAAGTATTGCGCTTAGATGCTGAAAAAGTAAAAGATGCACCGAGCATGATCACTTCTGGCATTGAAGCTGACTATATTGATGGTGTAGGCGTTCTCAGTGAAGATCGACTATTAACATTGTTAGATCTTGCCAAAGTCATGGAATCAAAGGATTTTGAACGCATTCTTGCCGCTCAACATGTCGCCGAACAGAATATCTCAAAAAATAATAAGGATGAAACCACCCTATCTGAAAAAAATAAAAACGATTCTAAAGAACCTATTATTAAATAGGTTCATAATTTATTTTTTTTATAATTTTTTTTGAAGATATACCAATTTAAGTGAAAAATAGATTTATTGATAACCATGTCACATCTATGAAATCTAATTTCGAAATTTCAATTTCACGAAATATGCTAAAAGTATGGATTTTTAATTGTTATACTAATTATTAATATTGAATCATGTAATTCTTTCCCTGACGATTGTCTGGAGCATAATCAGAGAGGAAGAATATTCCAAATTGAGCAAGTATACCACCAAATAATGAAAATATACTAAATGCATAAGGCCGAATTAATAAATCTTCTGGTTGTGGGTTTCCAATTAAATTTTTTGGTATTTTCATTGCAATAATATCATTTTCTAGATCACAAGAACCTGCAATATGATTTAGATTACCAGAGATATCACAAATAAAGCACATACTATTGATTCCTTTATTTGATGTGGATAAAAATGAAAAATATAACGTTCTATTATAGGTCCAATATATGGCGTATTGTGTTGGTATTATCTTATACTGCAAATTTTTTATTTCTATTGCTGCATAAAGAAAATCCGTATCATTGGGGTCTTCATAAAACCATGCGGAAAGAATATCGATACAACTAAAAAGAACGTCACCAGAGTCATCTTCAATTTCAGGGTTATCTTTATCTCCTGCTAAAACCCTATTTGTTAACGGAAAGATAGGTATAGTTAAAAAAGCGCACAAAAAAATGGTTATAACCTTTTTTATCATATTATCAACCTCCTCTCATCTCTTGAGGATATCCTCCCATTTTAAGGGAGGGATCACCAAATAATACCCATTCCTGTATCGTTTTACAATCATACATGGTTGCTTGTTTTTCCCTTACTCCCATTTCGATATTCCAATCGATAGGGAATTGATTTAGATAATCTATGAGTGTTTGTCCATGGACCTGCCCAAGAATTTCAATATTATCATGGTTATATAATTTGAAAAAATGCGGTTCCAACCATCCATCGAAATATTGAATACAATCTGGAATGCCATCAGAAGGTTGACTTTCAAAAAATTGACCCTCGCCCGCGCCATAATAACTCAAACCAGTATGACCAATAGTTGCAATTGATCCCCCATTTCGTAGGCTTGCAAAACACCAACCCCAGCATTTTGGCACAAATAAATATTCTGAAAAAGATTGCACACCATCAGTGATAAATCTTAATGGACTGGTGTCAAACTGGCAGTTATGACATCCCGATACAATAACAATTGGAAGTTTCTCACCATTTTTTAGATTTTTAATATTACCTTGTGAAAACTCTATCCATTTGTACTCTTGACCGTGAGGGTGTGTCTCCCACGAAAAAGGAGTTCCATGCCCAGCAAAATAAGCAAATCCTTCTCCAACAGATAATATTTTTTCGGCATTATCTGCAGTTAATATCTCATCTCCGTCTTCTGGCCAAATTCTTATATGATTAAATCCATCCATAAAATTAAGTGCTTGACTATTCATCATCTCTCCTTCATAATAATCAGTTGTATTAGAAAGATATAATGATTCATTCGCGTTATCCCCTCCTAAAACCACCATTGTTTTAAACCAATCTTTTCCATAGGTTGTAGTTTCATAATTAATGATTCTATCAACAATATTTTTCACTTCATATGTATAACGACATGGTAATCTACCAATATAGACATCGGGGTATAAATCAAGAATATCCACAATACTTCTTGTATATGGTTTTTCACTTGATATAAATGCATACCATTCAGCAAATATATTATTGTCATTGGAATCCCAATCATCAAAAATAAAACCTGCTTTTTCATCATATTTGTAAATATCACTATAATACAGATCACTGATGTGTTTACTTTCGCCTCCATCACTTAAACGTGAATATCTAATGGGAACATTCCATGAATAAATATTTTGCCCATTCATACCGCCAAAAAGAAGAACATATGATATCCCCCAATCCTCCACAGCATGTTTGATAAAGTATTTGATTTTCTCTTGTTGGTCTCTGCCCTCATATTGACTATAGATGTCTTCAGTTGTCACGAGATTGGTTTTAACATTCATGGTTTCTTTATGAGCTATTAACGGTTGAATATTTGATGAGAATTTTGAAGGTGATATAATCACTAGATCATATTCATCTGGAAAACTAATGATTGATTTTGGTGGTTTATAATCTATATTAATCTCCATGTTGTTTGCATAGTTAATTACTTGTTGTATAGGATAATATCTAACAGGATAAAGCCTAATCGTTAAATAGATAACATGTTCCTTTCCATTTAGACCAATGCCTATATGATAATCAAACCAAGTAGAAGGATAAAAAGAATCATTTTTATAAACAGCGTTATCCTCATATATTTTTGAATATGTTTTAGATAGTGATATTGGATTATGGGCAAAAACTAGTTCTTTATCTATCAATTTTTTTTGAACGCTTTTGGGGTAACATGATATTTGAGAGATAATCGTTCCAATTGGTAATATATATGTTTTAGTGATAATCGGTAGAACTGGTTGTCCTGGGTTATTAAGATAGGTATCCGCATCTTTCATTGTTATTTGGTTATATTTTTCATTTTCTAAGATTATTGGCTCTGAGAATCGGATCACTTCATTTATTTCTTTACAAAAACCTTCATCACAATTATTGGTTGAATAAATCATATTTTTTTGAAGTTGTTCAATCCCAATAGCATGTGGAACAAAACTAGCCACCATAATAACTATTATTACAACAAAATTTCTAATTGTTCTACCCCAAACATTTTGCATTTTATCTTTCTCCCTCTAAAAATAAAATTCTTACTATTGTATAATATAATAAATAAATAAAAATATTTTGGTATATATACCTATTTATTAGTATTTTTTCAACAAATAAAAATATATTTTACATATTTTAATAACCATAATAAATAATGATTAAAATTATTAAATCTTAGTATATTGTGTCATTAAAATTATTTTTATTAAATAATATAACTTGACAAAATACTTATTATAAAAGGTTATGGGCTTATCCGGATTTGAACCGGAGACCTCCGCCGTGTGAAGGCGACGTCATAACCACTAGACCATAAGCCCATGTAATGAAATTATTT
>CAZWQV010000060.1:0-10565 GCA_964636235.1 uncultured Thermoplasmatales archaeon | reverse complement strand
TTATTTCCCACCAATCGGGAATGGTATCATTATCACTGTCCAATTCGTTAAAGTTAATCCTTATTAGTATTGAAAAATTAATGCCAAGATTTGTTATATATTGCGGTATGGTCCAATCCGCACCTGCTCTTTTATTCGGTGATTGAAGCCACGGGTAAAAGGAGAGGGTTTCTTTTGAAAATGAAATGCGTTGTCTTTGTGGTTGTTCAAAAAATGTTGGGCCTAATGTTGATCCCCACCAATTCCATGCTATCTGGCAATTGCTTTCCTCATTATATAAACCATAAAGTGACTGGTCAAAATTGGATTGATTAATGATGAAATCGCTTTTTTCACCACGAACGCTGTATCGAAGATTTCTAGTAAAATTACAATTGGTTATTTGGATATTTGTTGATTGTTCAAACATTGATACACCAATATGAGTGTTCCATTGAAAAGTAGATTTTGAGATAAATATGGAATCGCTTTGATCTGTTTTCACACCAAATCCATTATGTTGAATTATTGAATTAGTTATCATGATATGGTTGGATTTTTCCATAAAAATGCCACCTCTGTTGTCATTGTTGTTAAATAATCCACAATGGTTGATTGAGCACTTGGATGAATCTGTTAGAAAAATTCCAATACCATTTACAAAATGATAACTATCCAGTACTGTAATATTATGTGATTTTTCGATATGAATGCCTATACTATTATGGGTAAATAGGGAGTTTTCAATAGTTGTGTTTAATGTTTGATTAAGAAAAATACCATCTCCTGTTTGATAAAAAAGACAGTTATCGATTTGTATATTTTTCTGATTTTGTACTTGAATCCCTGTTTTTGCATGATGAAATGTGCAAAAAGAAATACGCATATTATCTTCTTTTATGGTTACTGCTGCATCATTTACATGTGCTCCCGCATTCTGAAAGGTCAAATTAGACAGTGAGATATTTGGTGTGTTCAATGAGAATATGGTATGGTTATTTTTACTTTGAATGATAGTTTCATTTTGGTCTATTCCAACAATTGTAATTGATTTTTTTATTGTTAAAGATTCAATATATATTCCGTTATTTACAATGATGATATCATTATCTGTTGATGCATTATATGCATCAGTAATTGTTTGATAGGGGAAAAGTTGATTTCCTATCCAGGGCCCCTTTGTATTTGCGCTATCCACGTAGATATATGGGTCATCTTCGAATGAGTTTTTGTTAAAAGTGATGGTAGATTGAGCAAATGGAATATTAGTAAGTAATAAAATAAGGAAGATGCTTAACACTATTTGACTTATTTGTTTCATTTGTTCCCTTATAAAATATAAACAAATGTCATTTATAAAATTATCCTAGCATAAATATAATGAGTATGATTTATTTTATAAGTTGTGTAACTATTTCATCCTCTTATTCTTCACCAGTTAGACTTCGTGTACTAATAAGTGTTTTTGTATCTGATACACCTTTTAATGATCGTATCTTTTTTAGTACAACTTCACCAAGACTATCAATACTTTCTGATTGTATCTTAATTAAAATATCGTATTCACCAAATAAAGGGTGAACTTCTATGACCTCAGCAATGTCTTTGTCTAGTGTTCGAAATACTTCTTTTTCATGAAGTGGACTTATAGTTAATAATGCAAATCCGATTGCCATGGCAGGGTAGAATGAAACGCTTAATTTTATACTTTTCCACTGAAATTCGATTTTTAAAATAAATTATATATTCATGTCCGTAAATTGAATATTATTCTTTATTTTGCTTATAAAATTCAAAAAGACTTTTATATATCCTCTTGAAATAACCTTGACGTAAGAAAAAGGTGAAAGACGCAATGAATTCAGTTAAGAAAATGATTATGTTAATTGCAATATGCTCCGTGTTGTTCGTCTCTCTAATGCCCTTATCAGTTGCAGATACAACAGAGGTGGTAACCGATGATCAAGATGATGTCATTGTGATGTCAATAAGTGGAGATACTGAAGAACAGAGCTATACAAGTTCGAAACCCAATCTTGATATTACTAAAATTACTTATTTTAGAGCAGATCAATCGGATGAAGTGGTAATTACTTTAGAAGTTAAAGGAGAAATTGAGAATATAAATGAAATATCGGATCTTTATAATTATACAGATTATACTGGGGCCGTGACTTCTTATTTAGTTTATTTGGAGACTACGAATAATACTTATCAGATATCTTATATTGATGAGGAATTAGTTTTTGAAAATACCGATGTTACAGGTAATTTTACTGTTGATGGTGATACATTAACCATTACCTTTGATTTATTGGATCCATCTGAAACCTATGTATCCTTATATGGTTATTCAATGTCATTAGATTTTTCAAATCTAGCACAACCAATTCATCTTGACATTGCTCCAAACGAGGCATTGTTCATACCTAGTATTGATGCTCCGAGCACAGCAACAGTTGGTGAGCAAGTTAATTTTCAAGGAGAGGTTGTAGATTTCTTAGGAATCGGTTTTTCATTAGCGGATAACCCATATTCATGGAATTTTGGTGATGGATCATCTAGTACTCAGCAAAACCCAACTCATGCTTATGCTTACAAAGGAACATACACTGTAACCTTAACAGTAGAGTCATCCACAGGTGATACAACTTCCACAAGCACGGTCATTACTGTTGGAGAAGAATCTACTAATAATGGAAATACCAATAATGGTGGAAATACCAACAATGGTGATGATGGTTCTGATAGTGACTCAGGTTCAAGTTTCCTATTGTTTATGGGCGTTGTAGTCGTAATTATTATCATTGGGGTCATTGCACTCGTTGTGGTGATAAGAAGGTAAAACAGGTATCCATTTTCTTTTCTATTATTAGGATAGCTTTTTATCCTTTATTTCTATTCCAGGAACAGCGTGAGGATTAAGTATGGCTGCTGAAAAATCAGAATATGAATATGAAAAAAAGACAGCATGGGAACTATTTTCTGATGATCAAATAAAAGAAGCGTATTCGTTTTGTGATGGATATAAACATTTTTTGCAGGAAGTGAAAACAGAAAGAGAGGCCATTTCTTTTATTTCAAATAAAGCACATCAGCATAATAAAAAAATCTTTTTTAATAAACATGCTGGTGCAGCAATTGTCGTAAAGGGAAATAGACCTCTTACAGATGGCGTAAAGATTGTTATTTCACATATTGATTCCCCACGACTTGATCTAAAACAGGTTCCTCTTTTTGAAGACTCAGATAGTAATCTAGCATTATTTGAAACACATTATTATGGGGGAATAAAAAAATTTCATTGGGTAACGATTCCTCTTTCTCTTCATGGTATTATTATCAAACAAGATGGCTCAAAGGTAACATTGCGTCTTGGTGAAGACCCAGATGATCCTGTATTTTTTGTTCCTGATTTACTTCCACATCTTTCCCACGAAGTACAAGATATAAAAAAGATGAAAGATGCGGTGAAAGGAGAAAGTTTGGATATTGCCATAGGTAATCAACCAATAAAGGTTGATGAGAAATATAAAATTAAAAACGCTATTTTAGAAAAATTACATCAAGAGTATGGGCTGGTAGAAGAAGATTTTATATCTGCAGAAATTGAAGCGGTTCCAGCCTATAAACCAAGAGATGTTGGATTTGATAAATCAATGATTGGAGCATATGGTCAGGATGATCGGGTGTGTGCCTATACTTCTTTACAAGCTATTTTGTCCTTAGAAAAACCAGAATATACTTCAATTGCACTCTTTGTTGATAAAGAAGAAATCGGCAGCGAGGGAAGTACCTCCGCACAAGCCGTTACTTTTTTACGATCTGTTATGAAAAATATTGAGCCTCATGTTGACATTGATCAAGTAATGTTGAACTCCAAGGTGATTTCAGCTGATGTGGATGCAGCGGTAACACCGAATTATACAGAAGTTTTTGAGATGAAAAACGCATCATCTCTAGGTAGAGGTATTACCATGGCAAAATATACTGGTCATGGTGGAAAATACAGTGCAAATGATGCACCTGCTGAATATGTCAGTGAAATACGAAAGATGTTAAAAGAGAATAATATACCATGGCAAACGGGTGAGCTGGGAAAAGTCGATAATGGTGGAGGTGGAACGGTTGCCAAATATTTCGCCCGACTTGGCATGACTGTTATTGATCTTGGCCCCTCTGTTATGTGTATGCATGCACCATTTGAAATCACCAGTAAGCTGGATGTTTATGCGTGCTATTTGGCATATAAAGCTTTTATGCAACATTAACATAAAATTTATATTTCATTTGTTATAAAGAAAATAACCATATATTAAATTTATGGAAAAATATAAAAAAGAATGCCATTAAGCATATCATATTTGCGAAAACTATTTATAGAACTTCTCTCATCCACTTAAAAACATATCGCAATTTATAAATTGGTGAAAGAGGTTTTTTTAACATGATACAAGCGAAAACAGGAAAAAATAAAAATAAACAAAATATCGAGGAGATAACTCGATGTCCTGAATGTAGCAGTACGCATCTTACCAGAGATTATTCACGTGGGGAACTTGTTTGTGAAGAATGTGGTCTAGTTATTGATGAAGATTTTATTGATCATGGACCTGAATGGCGCGCATTTGATAGTGATCAACGAGAAAAAAGAGCTCGCGTTGGAGCTCCTATGACCTATACTATTCACGACAAAGGTCTATCCACTATGATCGGATGGAAAAATAGGGATTCCTATGGGAAATCTATTCCAACTAGAAATAGAGCACAATTATATCGACTGAGAAAATGGCAACGGCGTATACGCATCTCTGATGCCACAGAACGTAATCTAGCATTTGCATTATCTGAACTGGACCGTATGGCATCGGGTATGGGTCTGCCACGTAATGTGAGAGAAACAGCTGCTATGATCTATCGAAAAGCCGTTCTTAAAAATCTTATTCGAGGACGAAGTATTGAAGGCGTGTCAGCAGCTGCTTTATATGCAGCCTGTCGGCAATGTAATGTTCCTCGTACTCTTGATGAAATCGCAAATGCTTCTCGGGTTTCTCGAAAAGAGATAGGGCGAACGTATCGATTTATCGCTCGTGAACTTGGTCTTAAATTGATGCCCACCTCACCACAGGATTATATTTCCAGATTCTGCAGCGAATTAAAATTAAGCGGTGATGTGCAAGCCAAAGCAATTGAAATTTTAAAAGATGCAGCAGATAAGGAATTGACCAGTGGAAGAGGGCCGACAGGTGTTGCGGCCGCATCGATCTATATTTCATCGATTCTTTGTGGAGAACGAAGAACACAACGTGAAGTTGCTGATGTTGCAGGGGTTACTGAAGTTACTATTCGAAATCGATACAAGGAACTTGCCGAACGATTGGATATTGATATTATCCTCTAATTCCTTCTTTTTTTTATGACCCGTTGGTATTCTGAAAAGAAAAGAGAGCATTATTACAAACAAGCAAAAAAACAAGGATATAGGGCTCGGTCGTCATATAAATTAAAACAGATACAAAAAAAATTTCATATTATTTCTGAAGGAAATGTGGTTCTTGATTTAGGTGCCGCACCAGGTGGATGGAGTCAAGTCGCAAGTGAATTTGTTGGGAAAAAAGGGCTCGTCATTGGTATTGATCTCTTTTTTATTCAACCACTGGAAGGAGTAATTTTTTATAAAGGAGATATTACGAAGGAATCAACAATTACTTGGATCACATCTGCCCTAGATAAAAGAGAAGTCAACGTGGTTCTTTCGGATATGGCACCAAATATATCTGGTAATTACTCCTTGGATCATGCACAAAGCATTTTTTTAAATCAGCATGCTTTTTCAGTTGTAAAACAAGTACTTTCTTCTCAAGGTCATTTTGTTTGTAAAGTATTCATGGGAGATTTATTGCAGGAATTTTTAGATGAATTGAAACCGTCTTTCAGCTCCATAAAACATTTCTCCCCACCAGCATCTCGAAAGAGCAGCAGTGAAGTCTATATTATCTGTAAATCCTTTAAAAAAAATATATAGAAAACAAAATCAATAAAATTTAATTAATTAGGATTAATTTATAATATAAATTGATTCATAATTTATAAAGATATTATTTGAAATTGTCTTGATTTGGAGCGAAAACTTATAAAGCAGGAAAAATCATTAATACATTGTATTGCATGCCTCAGAAGGAGACAGTCGAAAGGGGAATACTGATGACAGAAAATTCACCACTTACACTAAATCGTTTTTTTGAAGTAACAAGGGTTGATGTTGAAAAAAAAATCATATCGACTGTAAGAGATGAACAAATCATTTCTATTTTACAAGCCGGAAAACGGTTACGTCCACTTGTCCAACAATTATGTTTTAAAGTGTGTACCGGTGGAAGAGAAACACCATATAAGTATCAGCGATCCATCGAAGGATCTGTTGCCATTGAACTAGCTCATACCGCTTCTTTAGTTCATGATGATATCATTGATAAAGATACTACAAGAAGAGGGCGAGTTGCCTTTCATATCCAAGAAGGTGTTCCACGGGCCTTATTGATCGGTCATCGAATGCTCTCCATTGGATTTAATATTGCTTTAAGTCATGGTGAAAAAATAGCTCAGCTCTATGTTGATACTTGGGATGAAGTACTGAATGGTGAACTTGAAGAAGTTGATTATAATGAATCTGAAGAGCCTGCAGATAATGGCTTTGGTATGTCCTCTCGATCAAAGATTTTTAAGGAATATTTTAAGATTATTAATATGAAAACCGCCTCATTATTTGCATCTGCTTGTAAGGCCGGAGCGATTGAAGCAGAAGCAAAAGGAGAAATTTTGGATATACTTGCTGCATATGGCAGGGAAATTGGACTTGCCTATCAACTTGCCGATGATCTGGTGGATTTAGAGAATGGGGAAATGATAGATAGTGTTATTATACCTCTTTTAACCAGACTTGAAAATAAATCATTTGATTCCAATTCATTAAAGGTGAAGGCGATCCAGAAAAAACTAGCCAAAAATTCGGATAAGATAAAAGAATTGTATTTAGATGAAATCAAGCGTCATCTAAAACGTGCTGAACAACTAAGTAGATCAGATGTCATTCCGCCATCAGAGTATGCAGATTTCTTACATGAAGCACCATCATATATTATCAATAGAATGCTAAAAGAGATTAATGTTACGGTATAAACTTCATTTGTCAGTAAGTTCTTTTTTCTTCTTATTTGTTTTTAGATATATATAAATAAGAATACCACTGATGATTAGGATAATGAGACTAAAAACACCGGCGAGAAGATTATAGGTAAAAATGTTTAATATAGAATCTGCTGAATAGGCAATAATAGTGGTTCCAATGACGGCACCGGCGGTGATGGCAAGCACTGTATGCCAAGGATTCATCCCTATTAATCTTCCCACAATGGATCCCACCAGCCCTCCTGATCCCTGAAAGGGTATCATTACAAATAGAACAATACCGATAAATCGTAATGGTTCGACCCACGCGTATTTATTTGATGATGTTTTTCCAATTCTTTCCACTTTACTCATGAATCTACCGATGAGAGGAATTCCTTTTGCATAATCATAATTCCATACCAAAAAAAGAGCGACAATAAAATCAACAAATGCTATAGATAATGCCATAACAAGGGGATGAATCCCTCTTAACACGCCTAATGGTATCACACTTTCTTTCCCTAAAGGTGGAAAGAAATAAGCAGTTACTAATGAAAAATACTGAGCTCGTAAGGTTGGGTTCATTAAATAACAAACCAAGCCGATTGTTCCCAGTCCAAGAACAAATGGAAAAAAGAATTTTATCGTATTTTGTACCCATACTCTTTCTATTTTTACCATCCTTTCAACTCCTCATTTTTGATGAAATAAGGAGGGCAGCATGGTCTTTTTCAAATGGGGATAAATCAATAACGTCTCGGACTTCCAGTTCATTATTTTCTAGTTCTTTTTTGACCATATCATATGCTTGTTTTGGTTTTAACGCAATATCAATACTTCGTGCTTTTACCATCAGTATTCCTTGTCCATTTTCTTTCAAATATCGTTTTGCGTTAGTGATAAAAATTTCTGCTTGATTTCGCTGAGAGATATCCATATAAATAAGATCAACTGGTGAGGTAAGCAGATGATCATAACGGTCAGGATGATTTGCATCCTCAATAATAGGTATAATATTTATTCTGTGCTCAATTGATTCCAGTAATGTTTTTGCTGCAATCGGAGATGGTTCCACTGCATAAATAATGCCATTAATGCAAATATCTGAGAGGTGACTGACGGTGGTACCTGTCGCAGCACCTAGATATAAAATGGAGGTTGATTCGTTGAGTGGCAATAATAGGTTCTTTTTTTTATTTAACAATGCAGCAAGTTTGCTTCGATAAGGATTCCAAGACCGAAATTCTTTTCCGTCATACGAACGAAGTTGTTCACCATATATTTTAATTCCTTTGCAGTGTTCTGGATTTATCGTAAATAATTTGGAACCTTTCACGTAGATACCAGTATTTTTTGTTGGCTTCATTTAAAAAAGGTATAAGTCGTTCTTTGCTATAAGATTTTGTCGAAATGTTAAATTACTTCTTATTAATACACCCGATGGGGAAGTTCTATGGTAAAAAGATCACCGTTACATGAAATTCATAAAAAACTAAATGCGAAATTTACCGAGTTTGCTGGTTTTGAAATGCCGCTTCAATTCAGCTCTATTAAGGATGAGCATTTACAAGTTCGAAAAAAAGTTGGTTTATTTGACGTATCTCACATGAGTAATGTATGGATCACAGGGCCGGATGCTGAAAAATTGTTAACTCTTACTACTATTGAAGATGCATCAAGAATTGGTGATAAGAAAAGTCAATATACTGCAATTTTAAGAGAAGACGGTACCATTATTGATGATACGATTTTCATGCATTTAGGTGATAAATTTATGATTATTCCTAATGCTGGAATGGATGAAATCGTTACAGATTGGTTAAAAAAACAAGCAAAAAAACATAAGTTGGATGTAACAGTTGATAATGTTTCCAGTGATTATGTTATTTTAGCAATACAAGGGCCGGATTCTAGAGAGATACTGCAGAAATTAACGGATACAGATCTGAAAACGGTTGGATTTTTTGGTTGCCAATATATAAAAATTGCAGGAGAAGAATGTATCATATCTCATACAGGCTATACTGGTGAACTTGGTTTTGAACTGCAAATCACTCCTGCTGAGAAAGCAAAAAAGATTTTTAATGAAATTATGAAAATTGGTAAGGATTTTGATATTAAACCAATTGGCCTGGGCGCTCGAGATACCCTTCGAATGGAAAAAGGATTTCTATTGGCAGGCAATGAATTTGAAGGTGGTCGAACCCCACTTGAAGCAATTCTTTCGTGGGCGATTCATTGGGATCATGATTTCATTGGTAAAGAAGCGATATTGAAGCAAAAAGAAAAAGGATCATATCAGCGACTTACTTCATTAATTGTTAAAGAGAAAGGTATCCCTCGTCATGGAAATGAAATACAAAAAGATGGAAAAACCGTCGGTATTGTTTCAAGTGGGACGATGTCTCCTTGTTTAAATAAAGGAATTGCCTTAGCATATGTTGATCCAGATAATCGAACTGTTGGTGATACTCTTGATATTATCATCCGGGGTAAAAAAATAGCTGCTGAGGTGGTGAAACCACCGATTGTTCCTAAGGATTGGATTAAAACGCAACAATAAAAAGATTAAAAAATAGATTGAAAATATGAGGACTTGATAGTATGACTGAAGAAATTAGAGATGATTTGAAATATACAAATGATCATGAATGGGTTCAGATTAAGGGAAATGTCGCTCGAGTTGGCATCACTGATCATGCACAGCATGAACTTACTGATATTGTGTTTGCTGAATTACCAGATATTGGAAAAGAAGTAAAAAAAGGCGATGAGCTCTGCGTTGTAGAATCCGTGAAATCAGTATCTGAAATTTATGCACCGGTCAGTGGGAAAGTCGTAAAAATAAATGCAGAGCTGGATGATGCACCTGAAACCATTAATGAGAGTCCTTATGAAAAAGGATGGCTTGTCGAGCTTGAAATGAGCAGCCCTGAAGAAGTTTCTGATTTACTGGATGCTGCAGGATATAAAAAATTATTCTAATCTTTTCTTTTTCCTTTTATTTGTTGAATAGATTACTTATTTTTGAAAAGAAAAAAGTAGGCTAGAAAAAAAGATTTTCTAGCAAGGGAAAATGTGCTTGTAACCATTTAGAAATGGAAAAATAATATGCTTTATTTTTAGGCATCGTAACGTCTAATGTTGCCCAGTTACTTTCTGATCCATCAGTATCTTTTGCTTTTACTTTTATAGTGTATGCCCCATCTGATGACCAACTATGGGATTCAGTAATTTCTGTTCCTGAAGAATAGGGGCCAATCCAGCCTGAATTACTTCCATCACCCCAGTCGATATAATATGATAGAACATCGCCATCAGGATCTGCTGTAGTTATTGAATAAGTGTATGTTTCTCCATATTTTCCATTATTTGGCCCTGTAATTATTGGAGTGTTTGGAGGATTATTAACATTT
>CAZWQV010000059.1:0-10794 GCA_964636235.1 uncultured Thermoplasmatales archaeon | reverse complement strand
TTTGGTAAAGCAGATGCAAGTGAAAAAGAGGTTGAAACAGTTTTTAATTTGTTTGAATCGTGTGGTTCAATTAATTATGCTGCTCAAAAAGCAGAAGAATATAGTACTATAGCCATTCATGAACTTAAAACATTAGATAATTCAAAAGCAAAAGATATTTTACGAGAACTTGCGATGTATGCAATGACAAGAGAGAAATAATCCTATGAATTCTAATGATTTACAGTTAACAGCCCGAAAATATGCACTGCAAAACGCATTACAATTTGAGGGGCAAGCCCAATTAAAACCAGTTATGGGAAAAGTTATTGGAATTTTTCGAAACAAAGGAATAAATCCAAAAGAAATCATCCCAATCGTTCGATCGGTGGTTGAAGAAGTTAATGCGATGAGCTTGGATGAACAACATGAAGAGCTTAATACACTAGCTCCTGAATTATTAATTAAAGAAAAACAGGTAAGAGATTTCTCTTTACCGGATTTACCCAAAGCTGTGCAAGGTAAAGTTATTACTAGGTTCCCACCGGAACCTAATGGATATCTTCATATTGGTCATGCAAAAGCAGCAATAATTGATTATGAATATGCAAAGAAATATAATGGACAATTTATCCTTCGCTTTGATGATACGAACCCTGAGAAAGATAAAGAAGAATTCTATAATGCACAAGAACAAGATTTAAAATGGCTAGATATCTCATGGGATAAAAAATATCATACATCTGATAATCTAAAAACCCATTATCAATTAGCTCATCAGCTTATAGCACAAGGTGATGCCTATGTTTGCTTATGTAGTGCTGATGATATAAAAAAAGGAAGACAACAGAGGAAATCCTGCAGTTGTTGTGAAAAATCAAGTACAGATCATATTGAGTTATGGGAAAAATTGTTATCTTCATCGCTTGATAATGGCATCGTTCGATTAAAAGCGGATATGAAAAGTGATAATACAGCAATGCGAGATCCTACTCTTTTTAGAATTATTAAAACGCCACACCCGCTTCAAAAGGATCGGTATCATATTTGGCCAACTTATGATTTTGCTGGTGCTGTCGAAGATAGTCTTAGTGGTGTTACTCACCCATTTCGGACGAAAGAATATGAACTGAGAGATGAAGTCTACTTTTTTTTACTGGATAAATTACACTTACGCAAACCATATCTCATGGAATTTGCTCGGTTGTCTATAGATGGCATGCCAGTATCAAAAAGATTGATAACTCCATTAATCCAACAACATCTTGTTTCGGGTTATGATGATGTACGACTTCCCACCTTGCAAGGCCTCCGAAAACGAGGTATTGTTCCAAAAGCTTTGAAAAATTTCGTATTCTCCCAAGGAATTTCAAAGGTTGAATCAGTGGTTTCATTTAGTCTTGTGGAATCAGAGAATAGAAAAGTAATTGATCCTATTGCAAAACGTTTGTTTTTTGTCCCTAATCCAAAGAAATTAATGGTTATTGACGCGCCTCAAAAAGTAACAACGCTTCCTTTTCATCCGTCAGATGATTCATTGGGTAGTCGCATGATAAAAACAAATGATATGTTTTTTATTTCATCGGATGATGCATCAAAACTATCTGTTAGTGACGTATTTAGATTAAAAGGTCTTTTTAATGTAAAAGTCCAGGAAATACATGATGGTATACAGGGAGTGTTTGCAGGTGATGAAGTCCTTGCTGATTCATTAAAAATCCAATGGGTCACATCAGATTCAGAAGAAATGACGGTATATAAACCAGATATTCTGTTTAAAAATAATGAGTTTAACAAAAAAAGTCTCACCTCAATTTCTGGAAGAGCAGAACAAGCCGTTCTAACATTAGATGATGGAGAAATAGTTCAATTTGAACGGTTTGGTTTTGTACGCATTGAAAAAACAAATCATAAAATAAAAGGTTTTTTCACCCATCGGTAACTTTTTAAATTTCTAGCCTTTAACAATTATGCATCGTAATTAAAAATTAAGGATGGGATTGAAATGAATTTAAAGGTAGTTACTACTTTATCATTAGGATTATTTCTGCTTTTATCAGCCTCGACTGCAATAGCTGCGGATGGTCAAATATTGGGAATGAATGATAGTACATTTTTATTAGTTGTTGGTATTATTGCAATAATTGTTGCCTTGTTCACTGTGGGCGGTATCAAATATGTAACTCCAGACAATGTTCTTGATACTGATGTGCGGAAAAATTTGTATGAATATATTGATGAGTACCCAGGATCGCACTTGCGTGAAATCGCCCGTGAACTTGAATTAAAACCAAGTAATGCAGCCTGGCATCTGAGAAAATTAGAGCAAACGAATCTTATTCGAAGTAGAAATATTGGTGGAAAAAAAGTTTATTATTTAGTTGAAGGTGGGATAGAATCACGAAGAGAAGCAGTTGCAGGATCTATCCTTCGTAATGATAATGCTTATAATATTATGGAATATTTAATTAAAAACCCTGGAAAACATTTGTTAGAAATAGCACATGCATTAGATTTAAATCATCATACCGTTAAATGGCATATTAAAAAAATGTATATCGCTGAACTTATTGATGGGGATACCAGTCATTCCTCATATCCAGTCTATTATCCTACAGAAACAGGCAGAATAGTTGTAAAACAAATAAATGAAAAAAAGATAAAAAAAGGAAAAGCGTCCTAGATTCTTCCGACATCGACAACTTCTACGCTTTCAACTTTTTCTATGGTTGATAATACATCAACAACAGGATCTATACCACCTTCAGAATCAGGAACCGCAACAGTAACATCTAATCCTCGCAGTCCAAATGCTACATTTTTAATTTCTACTTTCCCTAATCTGACTGGTTTTTTAATTAATTCTTTAACACTACTTTCAATTTTATCCATTTCTTCATCGCTAAGGACACTTCCTGGCATGAGACGAATAAGTGCTATAACTTCTCCCATAAAGTATCTACCTCCGATTATTTTAAGGGCCTGTGAATCCACATTCAGTGCACGTATATGAAACGCTTTGTTCTCTGCAACTTCCGCATCTTCCAATCATTTTATCACATTGCGGACAAATAAAAGTGGTTGATCCTATTTCTAAGAGTCCTTTTCCACAGGAGATGCAACGTTCTGCTTTTTTCATAGTGAGTGCTGAATAAAGTTCTATTATTTAAAATATGAGGCCGTTTTTAAGAAGGTTTTCACATTTTATCTTGATTCATCTTCATTAGAAACCATATCCGTTGAAAAACTGGTAATGGATTTAAAGATTCTATATTGAAAAATAGCACCAGCGATAAGTCCCATATGGTATGTGATTAATCTGAATAGAAGAACGAATACTCCGATAAGATATGAATTAAGAAAAACACCATAAAGAGCTGCAACACCTCCTTCAGATATTCCAGCGCTTCCAGGTGTTGTAGGCATCATGGCAATAAGAACAAGAAGAACTTGAGCGGCACATGATTCAATAATGAATGGATGAACACCTAATCCAATTAGAAGTAAAATTGGGATAATCCATCCAGTTATCCAAAAAACAGCAGTAATAAGAAAGGCCATAAAAAATGTTTTTTTACCTTTGGTAATAAAAAAAACCATACTCTCGTGGAAATGATCCACTTCTTCAGAAATACGTTCAATGATATGTGTTTGATGTTGTTTTTTCCTTGAAAAGCGTTGCACCCATTTTGCTATATGAATGAGCAAGGATTTTATTTTTTCTGGTCTTCCCATAGCATAAACAAAGAGAAGCACAATGACAATGAAGATTCCAACAGCAAAATACAATCCTATTTGTAAGTAAGGATTTTGAATATAACGACCATAAATAAAAAATGCAAAAGGAACACAAAGTAGTAAAAATAAAGCATCGAGTAATCTTTCTCCAAGTGTTGCTGCTGTTGCACAACCGATAGGAAGGCCTTCTTTATTTAAAAGATAAATTCGTACCGGCTCACCCCCGGCCATTGATGGTGTAATATTAGCCAGAAACAGATTTGCAATTACAATTTTCGTTGCATCCCATAAGCCAATATGAAAAGATGTGTCAATTGCAGAGCTTAATATTTTTACTCTAGCCCCCCAAATAAACCAAAATACGATATTTACTAATCCTGCAAGAATAAAGAATTCATATCGAATTGGCGTATTTCGAAAATATGAAATGGTTGTTTCATTAATGGTAAAATAAAGAATAATAATGATAATACTAATACTTAATAATAAACTGAAAATGATTGATTTTTTTACTGTTTTTTTATTATTTTTTTGCCAACTCACAACATTATAATTTAAGAATCATTTATGACACTTATGGTTTACTAAACATTTTTTTAACTTTTTCCAATGGTATTGTAATCATAAGCTCAGTACTAAAAATGCCTCCATGGGTCCAATTGCTTTGCAATGTCTGATCTATACCATTGTAATCATTGATACTGACAAATTCTTTAAATTCTCCTTCAATTGAAAAGTCCTCAAATATCATCTGCTGATTAGTTTTTTTCTTTATTGGCTCATCTGTTAGAGGAAAAATTACTGAATTTGTGAAAACATCATGATCACAAACGTTGATACGGATTGGATCAATAAGAATAGTTACATCCTGTTTTGATAGGAAGACATTAATAAAAAGTGTTATTGAATGAAATGCTGTCTGACAATGAATGGTTACGCTGTTATCGCCACGTTTCTCAATTGAAGTATTTTTTATATGTTTTCCAATTACATCGATCACTTTTTTTCTTTGTTTAGGAGACCTAACTCCAGTAACTGCATATGATGCATCTTTTATTCCCAAAATATATTTACCAATGGGTCCACGGCATTGTTTTATGATACGATTTTTTATTTTATTTTTTAACGAAAATGGTCCTTGAATTGATAATGTGATTCCATAATTTCCTATTTTTTTACCTAGAATTTCAGTTATTGAACAAGAAGAAGCATCTATTTTACAGATTATTTTATTTTTATATTGCACAAGTACATAAGAATTCTCAACAGATAGCTCAACTTGTTTTTGAATTTCAGGATGATACTTTTTTGTGGTTTTTTTCTTTTTTGTCATATAGTGAAGTGATGCATTCATTAATTCTACCGTAGCAAATGTTTGTTCCATCGGTAAAGGATAACAAGCATCATGATAATGAGGAAACACGCCTTCGGAAAGTCCTCCAGTTTCTGAGATCCATGGAAGAATTGAATTATAACAATTCTGGGCTAACTGTGTCCAAAAATCATGATTTCTATATTCTGCCAGACGATTAAAAAGGGAAATCACCCATACAGTTTCGTAAGGTGATAATCGAGGGGTTATTGAGTATGAGATGGGGTGGAAATTATAGGTCATATTCCAATTTGAGGTGTCAAACATATATATCCATGTGATAAGATACTGTGCATGGGTAAATGCTTGAGTAAGATATTGATCTTTTTTTGTTACATCATATCCATCTAAAAAAGCATGAATAATTGATACAGCCGAAAATGCTTCAGGCTCCATAATCCCAATGTCTCGTAATCCATTATAACAAATAGGAAATGGGTGATTTAAAAAGCTAAGTGCTTTTTCAGCATGTTTTTTATATGTTGTATTTTTGAATTTTTGATAGGCAGCAAAAAGAGCTCTTGCAGATTCACCTGTTCCACCATAACTGATATAGTTTTCCATGTTTTCTCTTCGAAATCGTATCAAACCTTCTTGTTTTATTGCCATTGGCCATGATCCATTCTGGTTTTGGGTTGATAAAAGATATGCTAAAGATTTCTTAAGATTTCTTTCTAATTCTTTGTCATTGTTTTCTTTTAAAAACTGTAAAATATGAAAAGCGATTGAGGCTTGGCCACCTGGATATCCCGCATAACCACAGTCCATGTAAAAATAACCTGTTAATCCTCTTTTTGTCAGATTGGTCATATTATACCAAATAATTCCTTTTCCTCTTTTTTTTGGTATAATGTACAGATTTTTATCAACGAAATGGTTCCGTAATTTTTTGCTCCATAATAAAAATTGTTCATCTTTTGTTTTTTGGTACCATTTTAAGAAATATTCCATACGGACTGCTTCATAACTGAGAAGAGAATAACTTGAATTTTGGAATGTAAAACCCGTGGTTGTTTTCCAGGGTAATTGGAGAAATGATCCGGTAATATCATCATATGATCGATAAAGAGCTTTTTTTGCGTTATGAAAAATTATCTCAGACTGCTGTATGAAATGATTTTTTTTATTATTTTTTTGGAAAAAGTGCAATACTGCCTCCTCCCAATTCTCAAAAGAGGAAACTTTAATAGAACAGGTAAATGAATCATGTTCTTTAAAATGATGATGAATGGTTTGTTTTTTTCCTTTCCCTAACCATTCAGATTTTTTTGTTTTCATAGTATAATCTGAAAAAAGATACAATGAAATGATAAATTCTGTATCAGTCTCCCGCAATCCAATAAAAGGAAATATATCCTCTTTCTTAAAATGAATATATGGGTCAAATAAAATGCAGTAACAAGATTTTTTTTGTTGGAGAATGAGCATTGGAGTTTTTACATAGAGTAAGGAACGATAGAGTTGATTTTCATAGTTTTTATCTAAAATCTTAAAGGTGTAATATGTTGAAAATGGATAGGGTAATGATATTTGGTTTTGAAATGAAAAAGAATCTGTTGTATACCACATGCCACCGATGAATGCATACAGGAGTTGATCTTTTTCAATAGTAATTCTTCTTAAGAGATATGCATCTTTTTGTTTTTTAATGGTATATGTATCATTATTGCAGTTTAAATCCTGATCAATTAATTGATGTGGCATAATAATCAAAATACCTTAGTCATTAAGGATTTTTTCATACAATGCAATATGTTCATCAGCGATCTTATCGATTTGATATTTTTTAATCTGTTCTGCCTTCTTTTTATACATGGTAAGAGTCTTTTTGCTAAACATTTCCTTTTTTATATCTTGCACATTTGAAAAATATAGGAGCATATCATCAAATGCTTCTCGAAATTCTTCCAGATCTCGAGCAATCATAGGAAGTTTCATAGATAATGCTTCCAGCATGACAATGGAATGCCCTTCTGCATAAGAGGGCATAAAAAAAACATCAGCAGCTGAATATACTTCAAATATATCTTCAACAAAACCAGGAAATAATGTGTTTGTTGGATGTGTATTAATTGCTTGGATTACCTTTCGATACTCTTTTGAAAAAAGATAATAGGGAAAACCGCCGATCCATATAAATGTATATTCTGGAAATTGTCTTGCCAGTTTTAAAAAATCATACACTCCTTTTCGGGGGGTTCGTTGAGCAACGGTCAATACAACAAGGGAGTCTTCTGAGATATTATATAGCTCTCTGAATCTCTTCCTTTTATTTGAATCTGGTTTAAATTTATCGATATCAATCCCATTATAAATAGTCGAAATTGGCGGCTTGCAGCCTATTTCATGTAATTCTCTTTCACATTTTTTTGATACAGAAATAATATAATTAAATTGATTGTAAATTGGAACATACAACCAGTTGACTAGTCTTGGGAAAGCAAGATTTCCATCATTTAAATTCGGTGTTGAATGGGCAGTAATAACTGATTTTCCTTTGAATCGTTTTAGATACATGATTGATTTTGGACCAAATGTGTGGAAGTGACAGAGATCATATTCATAGGATGGATCATTATATGAAATATCAATTTTTTTTTTGAGTGCATTGAATAAATTTTTTGCAGCAGTAGCGCATCCTAAATATTTCAGTGGACCTTTATCTTCCACTATAAAATTAATTTTCATAAGGTTACTACCTATCTATTGATTTATCTTATATTGCGGGCAAAAAAGAACGATTCACTTTATAGATTTCAATCCAATGAGTTTCGATGTTCTGATTATTGATTGTTGCGTTTCTATACACCAGCTCAAAAGGTTCTTTCTTAAATTTATCATAAGATTGATTCGTGAAATGGTAATATTTCCCTACATCAACATTGATCACATTTTCTCTCATGATATCATCAATAATAACATATGATATGTTTAATTGTACTATTTCATCAAGGCAATCTGAAATATTATCCGCCTCCCATGTTTCATTGATATTTCCATAAGTTATATCGAGACCTTCTGCCCAAACTAGCATTGAAATACGATGATCTGATGCAATAACACTGGTGTTACTTATATTTCCCTTCATCCATTCAAGTGAATTAATGCAGGGATCTGATACCCGCTCATCTATTGAATTTAATGCATCAATGGTTGGATATGCTGTAATCATGTTGGTAATAAATAAAATAAAAATACTGACAAATAACGCAATTTTTTTCTTACGATGTTTAGATAGCATTGGTTGAGTATAGGTGTTTATAAGATTTTTTATTTTAATCTCTCTATATTCTTCAATAAATTCATTTAAAGTAATTGCTGCTGGTATGCATAATGGAACGATTAAATATTCTAAATGGCGATCAGGTAATAATGTTCCAGAACAAATTGAATATATAAATGATAAACCAATGGCAATAATCCATCCTTTTATCAATAAATTACCAGATATGGACTCAAGTGATGAAATGCCAGATAACGCAAATCCAATGAGCACGATCATTGGAATTGAATAAAGAATTGCCAATGGTGTCATTGGAATATACACTCCTGGAATTCCTGTAAAGATTGTAATCACTGCAGCAATACATAATAAACTGATGATAAGAATGAGTTTCCGTTCTTTTGATAATGTTGGCATTTGTATTTTTGGAATAAGTGATTTTTTATATTTTTTCAAAACACTAATGGAGAGGACACCAAAGAATATGAATGCATAAAAAATCGCTATGATAATTGGAGCAGAAAGAAATGAGATGGTCATAAAATAGTGATATACTGGGGTTGCGATGAACCCCCAATAACTAAACGCGATGGTAGCTGCAAACCCAACATAGAAAAGGATGTGGAGAATATGTTTACTTAATATTTTTTGATCGGCGGTATAATAAAACATCATAAATGTTATACTTATTAAAAAGAAATATGTTGTAAAATGGTGGGATAAAATAAGAAGTACTGTTGATATTGCCAGCGGTAATAAATATCTTTGATTCTTTATGTATTTAATGAATAAATACATCGATAGCATCATAAAGAAATGACCAACCGTTAATGGCGCTGCATGACTTGTTTGGTATACATGAAAGGTGGAAACAGAAAGTAATCCCGCTGCAAGCAATGATATTCGTTTATTTTTTGTCAGTTCTTTAGTGATAAAATAAAAAATTGGGATTGTTAATCCTCCAATCACTGGAGCAATGCGGGGCATTAAAGCGATTACTTCAATTCCAGTAACCCAATGAACGAAACCAGTTATAGCATAGAGGACTGGAAAATAATTATATGATAATCCCCAGCCATTATATGATGTTATAAGCTCCTTTGATTCAATAAATGAATTAGTAAGTCCGTAATAAATACCAAAATCTACGCCCCATGCAGCATTAAAAATTGAGGGAAGTGATCGTAAAATTATTCCAATGAATGTAAAGATTCCTAACCAAAATAACCAATGATGAAGTATCATGTTCAGCTTTAATGAAATCTTCTTCTTCATCCTCGCACCCATATTTGTATCATCTTTTCATTCATATTATTTATTTTAAATTATTATGTTGAACCTGTTATTATCTGGATAACCTGTTCTACTGTTTCATTAACAGATCCCTGGCATGGAAAACCCTTTGTTTTTAAAGCTTTTTCGACATTTTCATGTAAATTAATCGCATTTTGATAAACAACACTACAGTTATTTTTTTGCCCGTGATACGTTGCTAAATATTCCTGCTCTACCTGTCCAGGGGTTGGAATCATTAATGCTTTACACCCAATCACTGCGATATCCATGATTGTTGAATATCCACTTCGCGATATAACAACCTGTGATCTGTTGAGTAGTTCCTCCCGTTTTTCTTTTGATAGGTATGAGAATGTTTGAATGTTGTCATGTTTTATATTCTTTTTGTCCTCTGTTTTTCCTAATGTCATTACAATAGTGCCAGAAAGATTTTTTATTTGTTCTACTATTTTATTTTCGAGAATAGATCGTTGAGGTTCAGGCCCGGATAATGAAATAAAATAATCGATATCTTTTTTTAATTTTTTTTTCTTAAAATCTGATAATAGTCCAACATAATGAAGGTTGTTTTCATTTATTTTTAACAAATTATGTGATAGATCACCAGAGAGATTTTCTTTTTTGTAATCTGGAACAATAATTTCTTTAAATCGTTTGAAAAAAAATTTATTAAATGTTTCACTACCTTTTTCAAATAATTTGAGTCGAAGTGGATTAAGGATTCTCATTTGATGTGAAATAAAAAAAGAAGGGACTTTTTTACTATACATATCATATCTGCCATCTGATATGATACAGTCAGTTGGTCTTTTTTGTATAATTCTTGCTAATTGTTGCAATCCTGATTCCATTCTTTTTATGAAAACTGGCCAGTAAATCATACTTTTTGCAATAAATTGCCGTTGATTTTCTGAAACAAGCATAGGGTAATCAGGAATATCAATATAGCTGACCTGATCACCTAATTCTTCTTGTAATAATTGCAGAGATCTATCATGGGAAATACAAGTAATTGTATGATTTTCCTCGATTAGTCGTCGAATAATTGGTAAAGATCTTGTTGCATGGCCAAGACCCCATGAGCACATACTGTAAATAATTTTCATATTATACTGGGGTAATTTTTCTTCCACCATAAATAGATGCCGAGTTTTAGCAATCCTTTTTAATGAACTGATATTACTTG
>CAZWQV010000058.1:0-11446 GCA_964636235.1 uncultured Thermoplasmatales archaeon | reverse complement strand
AATTTAAAAAATATATGTTTATAAAAATAAAACATATCTTTTACTATTGATTGCCCTTTGAATCCTCATCATCAAATGAATCTTTTCCAAACATAATAGTTGGCAATTCCTTCCCTTGGCTTTTCAATCCTGGTATATATTTTTTCAGTAAGTACCGAATATATTCTAATTCTTCATCAGAATGTGGCTCAAGCATGTTTGACCATTCCACCTTTCTTTTAACAGATACAGATATGTAAACATGTCTTTTAAATTCTTTCATTAAATTTAAAAATATAATTAAATGAAAAATGGAAACTATTACTTAAATTGTTGATATCTACAGATTTAAAAGTAGAAAATGGGATGGATATACTTAAAAGACAGTATCAATTTAAGGGAAAAAAATAATATTGTGGTTTTCAATGAAATACAATTCTGAAAGTATTCAACAAATAAATGAACTAAAAAAAGAACATAATGCGATTATTCTATCACATGTCTATCAAGAAAAAGACATCCAATCGATAGCTGATTTTACTGGAGACTCTCTTGCATTAAGTAAAAAAGTAATCGACAGTAATGCGGATACCATCGTATTTTGTGGAGTAACATTCATGGCTGAGACCGCTCACATTCTTAACCCCAAGAAAACAATTCTTCTTCCCAATAAATCAGCAGGATGTGATCTTGCAGACATGGCAACTCTTGATCAACTGGAGCAAGAGAAAAAAGCTCATCCAAATGCAGCCGTTGTCTGTTATATTAATAGCTCGGCTGAGATTAAAGCAAATTCTGATATTTGTTGCACATCTGCTAATGCGGTGTCAATCGTACAATCATTACAGGAAGATGAGGTTATTTTTTTACCAGATAAAAATCTTGGATCATATATTTCAGAATTGACCTCTAAAAAAATCTGGTTATGGGATGGATATTGCTATGTTCATGAAGATATTAATCCAAAAACAATTCTTGCTCTTCAAAAGAAACATCCCCACGCAGAAACAATAGTTCATCCTGAATGCAATACAGCAGTTCGAAAACTTGCTGATTGTGTTGGAGGCACAGCAAAAATGGCTAAATATGTTTCAGAATCCCAATGTCAAGAATTTATCGTTGGAACAGAAGATAATTTCATTTATTCCTTACAGCAAAACAATCCTAATAAACGATTTTTCCCAGTTTTAACTCATTGCAGAGGAATGAAATCGACAACGATTACTGATGTTATCAATGCGCTAACATTAAACCAGTTTGAAATAACGCTTCCAGAATCAATTCGTTTAAAAGCTTATAAAACATTAGAACGTATGATGAATATATCATGAAAGAAGCAGTTTTTTATAAAGCATTAGAAAATAAAAAAGTCCAATGTAATCTCTGCCCGCATCATTGTATTATACAACCAGATAACACTGGCATCTGCCAAGTACGAAAAAATATTGATGGAATACTTTACTCTCTTGTTTATGAAAAACCAATTGCGCAGAGTGTCGATCCAATTGAAAAGAAGCCTTTATTTCATTTTTATCCTGGAACAAAAGCATATTCTATTGCAACTGTTGGATGCAATCTAAAATGCATGCATTGCCAAAACTATGATATTTCCCAACAGGTGGTAAGTTTTTTTGGTACTTCTTTGGTTTCAGCTGACCAAATCGTTACAGCAGCAATAAAATCAGATGCTACATCAATTGCATATACGTATACAGAGCCAACAATCTTTTATGAATACGCGTATGACATCGCTGAGTTGGCACATAAAAAAAATCTAAAAAATGTATTTGTAACCAATGGATTTACATCATTAGAAGCATTAGATCATATTGCACCGCTTATTGACGCAGCAAATATTGATTTAAAGGCAATGAGTGATTCCTTTTATAAGAAGGTTTGTAAAGCTCGTCTTCAACCAGTTTTAGATGCGATAGTGCGATATTATGAACATGGCATTTGGATTGAAATAACCACTCTTCTTATTCCAGGCTATAATGATTCTGAACAAGAATTACAGCAAATCGCAGAATTTATTTATTCTATTGATAAAAAAATACCATGGCATGTCACGGCTTTTCACCCCACTTACAAATTAACAGATGCAGAACCTACCACGTCTGAAATACTTGAAAAAGCTGTATCAATCGGACAAAAAGCAGGTCTTAATTATATCTATCAAGGAAATCTGCTCCAAGGAGAGGATACATTTTGTCCCAAATGCCACAATCTTTTGATAAAAAGAAGAGGATTTCATATTATGGAAAATAACATCTCGAAACAGAGATGTCCAAGATGCAATTATAATCTTAATAAAGATATTATAACCAACGATAAATAAAAATAATGGATTTGATAAAATTATGAGAGCAGAAATCAGACATATTAAAGGAGTCACTTTCATTGGAAAAGCTGATACGAATCATTGGGTAACTGTAGATGGACCTGCTAAATTTCATGGGTCTGAAGCAGCGTGCCGACCAAAAGAATTATTATTAATTGCATTAGGAAGCTGTATTGGCAGTGATGTAGCCTCAATTCTTACGAAAAAAAAGATCAATCTTGATAAATTCATAGTTGATGTTGAGGGGACAGAGGTCGAAGAACATCCAAAAGTTTTTTCCAAGATTCATGTAACATTTCATTTTTATGGAGAAAATTTAAAATCAACTGATTTGGAAAGAGCCATTGAGCTATCACATGATAAATATTGTCCAATCACTCGAATGATCAGCAAAGCATGTCCTATTACCCATTCTTATAAAATGAATGACAAAGAAAAATAATTAGGATTGGTTCATAAACAGTTTTATTAAATTACTGCTTTCAATATATTGATCAGTAAATAATCTTGCAGTCTGTTTATCCAATCCTTGATTTAGAAGCTCTTTTTGAAAGGCCACACTTCCTTTTTTTGCTTGTCGTTTAAAAGATAGCCAGGCACCACCAGATCTTAAAAGAAGCATGGGCATATTTGACATTATATATGCCATTATTTTAACCGGATCGTCAGTCCTCTGCTTCTGTCCGGAATTAGGTTTCATTCATGTCCCTCTTTGAAACCATTTTATTCCTTATGAACGGTAACTCCTTTCATCATTTTTCCAATATTTAATGTTGATAAATATTGGCTTGTCAATTCATATGCTTCTGATTCGGACATACCCGCACTTTTCAATTCTTTATAAAAGATTGCTGCTGCTTCAGCATATTGTTTGGCACTAGAAGGACTATACAAGATATTACTTAATTCTCTTAATAGACCTGGTACCTTTTCAGCAACAACGTCTAGTATTTCTTTTATTTTCTCTGGATCGGGCATATTGTCGTGTTCTTTATGTGGACTCATATTTCATATTCCTCCAATTACATTTTCTTTATACTCATAGAATAGTGGTCAGTTTATTTGATGAAACCGAGTATTTGTGACCATTTCTTGATCACTTCATCGCTAAGATTGTAAACCTTTCGAGATCCTGAAAGTTTAGAATTAATAATCTTTTTTTCTTCAAGTGATTTAATTTTTTCACGAATAATCCGTCGAGAAGCGGTACCTCTTTCCGATCGAACGTTATCAGTAATTTGAGAGATATTCAAATCCTTTTTCTTTGTAAGAACTCGGACAATTGATTTTTCAATGGGATCTTTAATATCTGACATAATAGTGTCAGGAGTTAATCCTCCATGCTCTAACATCAGCGAGATTAACCGAAAATAATTACTAGTAGAATTGCGCATTTCTTGAAACGGTTGAACCATTGCTCGCAGCATTGACTCTAATTCATCAATTCTTTTGTTTAAAGTTTTTATTTCTTCAGATAAATCACTTTTTGCCACAAATAAAAATAAATGTAGAAAATATACATAAATGTATTTGTAGAAATGAAGCTACGATTTATATCAATATTGGGTTAATTATTTGTTGAAAAAGTTCATATTACCTAAAAATTTTTTTTAGTGCATTATTGAAATTGGATTTTGTAGGTGTTCTTTTTAATACCTCTTATATAGCTTATAAATCGAAAATCTTAAAGTACAATTGAAATTAAAAAACTTTATAAAAGAAATAATCCTCCTTTCATATCAATGATAAAGATACCAGATATTAAAATAATAAGTTTTGCAATAACATTATTTTTCACCATAATAGGAGTTGTTCTAGTTTTAGGTACAAATGGTTTTTCTGAGGCAGCTGGATTAGTTCTATTAGTAATTGGTCTTATCCTATCGGTTATTGGCATGGTTATATCCTATGTAACTACAAGAAATGAACCAATAATGACGTGGTTATTTTTAATTTTAAATCTGATAACATTTCTAACATGCGGTTTCGTTTCTTCACCATTATATCATGGATTATTATTAGGAATATATTCAAATCCATTTGTTATCGAAGCAATAATAATTGCATTAATCCTCAGTACATCAATAACTATATTCTTAAAACAACAAAATTTCAAAGCAATCTTTGTTTTTATTTCTGTATTTATTTTTTCATTGGTGATATCAATTCTTATTCTTTCCTTTTTCTCCGGTTATGCCAATTGTTCGATAGTGGAAGAATTTGATGTTACAGAAATATTTGAATTACCACAAATGGACCAAGATTATTTACGAATTACGCCAAAGAAGGTAGCTTATAGGTATATGTCAGATGCAAGTCAATATCCAAGGCATAAACCATATTACCCCTGTGATTTAATATTAATAAATAAAACTCCTTACTGGTCTACAGTTCTATCACCAGATGGCATTTTTAACTATTACAATATCAAAGACGTTGGTTCAATATATGTTGACATGTCTACCATGGAGAAAAATGTTGTAATAAAGGAACAAGTCCTTGATACCTCCCCCGGTATAGGATTAAAAGATAATGATGTTTGGAGAATTCTAACAGAACACAAATATTATATTACTCTTGAAAGACCAATGATTTTTTTATACAATAATTCAACGTATATCATGAGACCGTATATTGAATATGAGCATAAATTTACATTTCCATTATGGTACACCATACCAAAATGGGGCGGGGTATTTCTTATTGATGATAAGGGGATCATTCAAGATTTATCCCCCGAGCAAGCACGTGAAAGTGAGGTTCTTAAAGGACAGAAATTATTTCCAGAGGAACTTGCAACATATTATGTTGAATCGCAAAATTATTGGAAAGCAAAAACAGAAGGATTTCTAAGTGCCATATTTAATTTAATATTTGATCATGAGGAACAAATTGAGATAATTGATGTCTCAAATCAGGGTAACGAGCAACCATTTCTTATTAACACTGATGATGGTCTAAAATGGACCATTTCAGTTGAGCCTTATGGTAATGCTCATGGCATTTATAGAATTTATTTATTGGATGCTCGTTCAGGAACTATTGAATATATGCAGTTTAGTGGGAAAGAGATCGGCCCTGTGAGAGCTTGTGATTATGTGAGAAAAGATAACCCTATTGTTGATTGGGACAGATTTGATGTCATTGAACCGATTCCGGTCTTACCAAACGGTGAATTATATTGGGAAATCCGCGTATCATCAATTGATGGATCGGGTATTTCCTATATCGCTTTTGTTCATCCTGTAACAGGTAATGTTATTCGCTGTGAAAGCGATGTACAAGTAAGAGATTTCATCTATTCATTGAATATTTCCGGCAGTACTGAGGAAAATGCCACAATTACTGGTATTATTTCACATATTGAAACCTTTATTTATAATGGATATACAAATTGGGTGATTCGATTGGAGAACAAATCTGTCTTCTATAACGCAAATTCGAATGATTTAACATATAGAGATTGCTCCTTGCTAGCATTGAAAAAAATTGGTGATAATATTAGCTTTACCACAAAAACAGAAAATCAACAATATATTGAAGATGTCCTAGAGTAGAACTATTGATCCAAGTGGGATTATTCCTCTATTGCTTTATACTCATCATAGGCTTTCTCAATATAAAAAATGTATTCATCAATATCCTGTGTTTCAATAAGACTGTAACAAGCTTTGGTTTGAAATGCAACCGCTTGTTCCACATGATTTTCATCTGCTGTTGATAAATCAGATCCTAAAAACTTTTCATATTGAGCAAAGACATTCTGAGTTCTGAAAAACGTGTAATCGGAGGCAAATGTTGAAAGTTCAAGTATTGCTTCGGTAAACATCTGAGATTTGCTTCCTTCATCGCAATTAACATAGTAGGGTTCTACTTGATCAGTATCAAGCCAAATCCATCGTTCTTCTCCTTTCATAAATCGATAAATATAGTCGTGTTTCGTATCATCCTCGTCATCGATACTGCAGATACGATTAATGATCTGTTTATGGGTTGGGTAAGGTACTTCACCTTTGGTTGAATCAAGTAACACCCACCCATATGTGGGATGATAATATTCAACCATATAATGCATTTGAGTCCAAAATCCTTGATCATTATTTGCCAAGATAACCCTTGCAGGAATATTTTTTGTTCGAAATAATGCACAGGCAAGATGCGAACGGCCTACGTTTTCTCCATTTATTTTCAGTGTGGTTAATGCATCTTGTTTAAAAAATGTCCTTGTCCATAATTGTAGTAAAAATAATCCGTATCGATGTTTTAGAATGAAATGTGAAACATTATTTGCATAATTAAAAACAGTGTCGTCTTTTCCTTCTAATTTATTTGCCGTTGTACGAATGCGGATACGTTTTGATTGAACCATGTCTGAAGAAGAGAGCCATGGATGGGTATCATCAGGTGTATTTTGTTTTGATTCGGGCATGTTGATTTGCTGAGGTATATCTGAAAAATCAAAATCTTCAACAAGAACCCAAATGGTAAAATGAATAAGACTATGTTCTCCTTGTTCCATCGGCCCAAGTGTGAAGTTTACCACTCGATTTGGTTCGTACGTATCTTTTTCAATTCCATAGGAGTAAATGGTTGCTGTACTATCATCAAATAGTTCTAAAACAATTGGTACTTGATAACCATATTCAGGGGGAAATACATATTGAACTGAAAATGAATCTGTATCACCAGTTGCTTCTAGTTCAAGATAATGCTCTACTCGTAATAGGTATAATTCTTTTTTATCAGGTCCTGACAGTTGATTAAGAGCAGTCAGTGGTGATTTTAATTGGACTAACGAAACAGTGGATTGTGCATACGCTGTGGAAATCATGAGAAAAAGCATTATTATGACCATAATATGTTTCATTAATCGTTTCAATACAATCACGACTATTTCTTATTGTTTTATTTAATATATATATTTTATTTAAATTGTATGATATTAAAATGCTATGTGTTAACATAATATTGAACAAAAAAACTATGTGTTATTTCCCTTGGTATTATTTACATTTTTAATATTCTCATCCTGTATGCAATTAAATTGATAGTTAAAAATAAAGAAAAAGATTATGTTAGAGGAACATCTTTTCTTAAATCATCCTTCATTTTTCTGCCGGTTTGTTTTTCCCATTCTTTAATTGGTACGGAATGCTTTTCTCGGATCGCATCTCCAACTCCATACCCATTATAAGCACAGAATGGGACAATTCCTTCGGGAGTGGTATAATGAATAACGCATCTTTTTAAACGATCAATGTTTAAATTAAATGGATCCTGGAACCACATCGATCCTAAAAATAAACTTTTATAATGAAAACCACGAAGTGAATCATAACTACCCCCAATCGCTGCATCCTTTAACAATTTCTTAAGATCAAATCCCTTTGGTGCTTTGTCATAATCAACAAAATCATCAATATTTCTTAGAAATGCAGTAGCAATTCTTGCTTTTTTAAATGGACCTGAGATCTTACTTTCTTTATCAATAAATGATAATAAACCTTCTACATCAATGAAACGAGTGACTGGCAGAGGATTTTCGTCATCATCAACAAAAATATATGTAGCACCACCACAGCCAGGATGAGCTGTAAATTCAACTTGGGTTTCTCCTTTTAGCAGTTCAATTAATTTTGATATAGGAAATACAAAAGGAACTGGATAAAAATCCTCTCTTGAGATTTTTCCTTTGAATTCTTTTTCAAGAGCTTCCATCATCATGACATAATCAACTCGTTGTTCCTGCCTTTTTTCATCCTTTAATTTCTTAATGCGACCACAAAACGAAATTGGTTGAAAATTGACCCCTCTAATGATATCCATGTTTTTCAAAGCAAATTTAACAATTTTTCCAGTTTGTTTTAGATTCTTGCCACCAATTAATACGGGAACAAGCACGAGTTTTAAATTGGCTTTTCTTAAGTTTTCTATTGCCTGCTTATTTTTTTCAATCCACGGGTTTGTGTCTTTTGTAACTCCATCAAAGCTCATGTATATAGTGTTAACTTTTGCATCTTTCAATTTTTGACAATACTCTGGATCATCCGCAAGTTTTATGCCATTAGTATTTACCTGAATATGGGAAAAACCTACATCATTTGCCATATGAACAATATCAAGTAAATCCTCTCGAATAGTCGGTTCTCCACCTGTAATTTGAATTGCTTTTGAACCCATTGGTTTTTCATTTCTTGCCTGCAGCATTAAATCTTTTATTTGCTGAAGAGTCGGTTCATATACATGACCTGCCGCTCCCGCATTCATAAAACAATAACTACATCTCAAATCGCATCTATTGGTAACCAATAGGTTCGTAAGTACACTTTGGGACTCGTGCATATCATACAATGAGGGAAAATCAAGTACTGCTGTTTTTACATCAGGAGATTCTATTCCTGGAGATTGGTAATTAATCCACTTATTATAAATATTGAGATCGCTAAAATAAATATCTTTAAAGGTTCCATGTTTTTCACAGGTTTTTTTCATATATACTTTCCCATCTTCCCCTATTATTTCAGCATCAATTTTGTTAATCTTTCCTTCTTGATAACACCCGGGGCAAATGGATTGTGTTTTCTCTAGAACGCTCATAATCATCCAACCTTCTTTTAATGATAATATTGAGACTATTACATCATTTCATGATAAATAAAGATTTACCATCATATTAAATAAGAAGAAATAAAAATGATCTTGATGAAAATTAAAAAAATAATGCAACGTTTAGTTGACTTATTAAATCGAATGTATTATTTATTTTGTTTATTCCATTCTTTTTCTATATTTGAGTCCTGCATAAATAGCACGAATTTCGCTACTTGATTTAATGTGACTTTATTGATGACATGTTCTATGCGACATGCATCTTCATCTGCGATTTTTTGAGGGACTCCGATAATTTCAAAAAATTGTTTTAGTGTTTCATGTTTTTTTCTGAGTTGGCTGGCAAGTTTTTCTCCTTTGTTTGTCAATGTGACTCCACTATATTTTTCATAATGAATGTATCCTTTTTCATTTAGTTTTTGTAGCATTTCAGTAACACTAGGTGGACTTATAGATAAGAAGGCAGCAACATCTTTAACCTTCGCATATCCTTTTCCTTTGATGATCTCATCTAAAGCTTCTAGATATTCCTCTATTCTTTCAGTTGCCATATGACATCAAATAAAAATTTGGTAGACCTAATATTCAATAATACCATAAATACCTTTGTAAAAACGGTTAAATTATTTTAAAATAATCCACCATCACATAAATTTACTTCATCAAATAACTTAAATATTTATTCATAATTATAATTATTGATCTCAATGAAATATACAATTATTTTAATAGGATTATGTATAGCCATTCTACTTCCTCAACCACTAAGTATATCAAAAGAACAATGCAATGGTAATCCTCTTCCTTCTTCTTTTAGCTGGACAAATGTAGATGGTGTCGATTATACCACGCCAATAAAGGATCAAAGTCCTGCACCAACCTGTGAAACCTATGCTCTTTGTGCCTGTCTTGAAACAATTATGCAATATCAAGAAAAAGAATTATTTGAACCTGATCTATCAGAAGCACATCTTTATTATTATGCTGGCGGAACATATGAACGAGGAGGGGTTCGAATACAAGATGCAGCGCAGTATCTTATTGATTATGGTGTTCCCGATGAAGGATGCTTTCCAGATCCTCATAGACCCTATGATTTTCCCTTTGAAAGTATTGATGGTTGGCAAAATAGAACCGTGAAAATACAAAAATTCGGATATATTCCTCACAATGAAGATCAAATTAAGCAAGCTTTAATTGAGTATGGTCCCCTTGTTATTTGTATTCATGTCTATGAGGATATGTATGATTATAAAGGTGGTGTTTATCATCGATCACCAAATAGTCCAAGAGTAGGCGGACATCTTGTTGCACTTATGGGTTATGATGATGCAACACAAAGTTGGTTGATTAAAAATAGTTGGGGAACCGGTTGGGGAGATAATGGATGGCTACGAATGGAGTATAATTTCGATTATTTCATCAATGGTTGTTATGGTGGAGAATCTGGAGTAATATACCTTGATGGTGTATATGGAAATTTTAAACCTGATGTTCCAAAAATACAGATCGTCAAGCCTTTAACATATCATACCTATCTTTATAATTTCCAATTTCCTCAGATAGTGCGCAATATAAATGGTTTACAAAGCGGTGCACCTCGAATCTTTGGACCACTTGATATAAATGTTGAAGCCGAGAATACAGAAAAAATAGAGTTCTATCTTGATGGTGAACTGGCATCCGTTGATGAATCTGAACCATTTTCATGGAAATTGCAGGCACCACCAGGCCTTCATGTTGTTGAAACAATTGGATATAATGATAATGATATTTCAAAAGATATTATTGATGTAATCACCTTCACTTAATAAGGTAAAAAAAATTTTTATTGGAAGAAAAATTTAAAAAGGTCATTTTAATACCAGCAAACATGGCAGCTAAAGTAGATGAAGAAACTTGCATTGGTTGCGGTGCATGCGTTGATGCTTGCCCAGTTGATGCAATTTCTATGGATGACAAAGCAAAAGTCGATCCAGATACCTGTACAGAATGTGGCGCATGCGTTGATGAATGTCCAGCAGATGCTATCGAAATCTAAAGAATAATACTCAATATTTTTTTGGTATTATTTCGGTAAAATCAACATATTGTTGAAGAACGTTGGGAATCGTCACGCTTCCATCTTCTTTTTGATTATTTTCAAGTATGCAGGTTATTCCTCGCTGTATAGCAATAAGAGTGGAGTTTAAGGTGTGGCATGTTTGAGTTGGCATTCCATCTTTTTCCCGATATCGTATTTTTAATCTTCTTGCTTGATAGTCAGTACAGTTGCTTGTTGATACTAATTCCCGATATGCATTTTGAGATGGATACCATCCTTCTAAATCAAATTTTTTCGCAGCTACTATACCAATATCACCAGTGCAGATATTGACCTTCTGGTAAGGTATATTAAGTGATTGCCAAAATATTTCAGCTGTTTCAAAAAGATATTGATGTTCCTTCCAACTTTCATCAGGACTAGTAATGCTTATCTGTTCAATTTTCTCAAAATGATGGGTACGAAAGATCCCT
>CAZWQV010000057.1:0-12199 GCA_964636235.1 uncultured Thermoplasmatales archaeon | reverse complement strand
GTTCTTAATTTCCGAAATCCTTTCTCCTCGCAAAGGGAAAGCATTGGGGAGTTATCTCGTAAGACATCTCCAATAATTTTCTTTACTCCTTTATTTCGAGCAATTTCAATGGTAAAATCAAGAAATTCAGAACCAAGTCCTTTTCGCTGCCATTCATCAGTAACGATAAGAGCAAATTCTGCTTCACTGGTTTCACCAGGGGGCAGAATAATCCGGGTAACACCGAGAAAGTGTTTTTTGCCATTTTTATCGGTATATTCAGCAACAATTCCTATCTCCCGATCATAATCGATATTACAATATCGTACTCTCATTGCATGGGATGCTTCCTTTATTAATCTAAAAAATCTAAAACGAACTGATTTTTCTGAAAATGAATGAAACATATCCAGCCATAAAAATTCATCTTCAGGTTTTATCGGTCTTAATAGAAGTTTTGTTCCATCTGTAAGAGTAACATTTTTTTGGATATGACTTGGATATTTACTGATGATCATATGTTGTTTTGGATGTTTTGATGAGTCAATAATAATGCGAGCATCAACTGCGATAAGTTCATTATCTGAAATGATTAATGGATTTAAATCGACTTCACTAATCTCTGGATTATCTTCTATCAAATGAGAAAATTTAATCATGGTCTCTTCAACTTTTTCCAAATCAACTGATGGAATATTTCGATACCCTTGTAAGATTTTATATGCCTTTGTTTGTTTCATCATTCGTAGAGATAATACTTGATTTAAAGGTGGAAATCCAACCGCTTTATCTTTAAATAATTCAGTATAAATACCACCAGAACCAAATAAGATAGTTGGACCAAAGATCGGGTCTTTTTTTGATCCTAGGATAAACTCATAACCTTTTGATGGAACCATTCTCTGGATACTGACTCCTTGGATAGTGGCTTTTGGTTTTGCTTTTTTAACCTTTGCTATCATATCATCATATGATTTTTTTAGGGATTGATCAGTTTGAATATTTAATGTAACCCCACCAACATCACTTTTGTGTGTTATATCAGGTGAATGAATCTTCATGACCACAGGATAGCCAATTGCATTTGCATGTTTGATTGCTTCTTGTTTGGTCTTTGCAATTTTCATCGCAGTTGTTTTGATTCCATATAATTCAATAATCTTTTTAGACTCTTCCTCTGTAAGAATGAGTCTTTTTTCATTTTTTGCTTTTTCAAAAATAGTGTTTATTTTATCTTTGTTTTTTTCACTATCTGATATTTCTCTTTCTTCTGGTGTTTCATAGAGTAATTCCAGGTTTCGAGCATAGTGATAAAGGTACATGTAGGATTGCACTGCTTCTTCGGGTGTCTGATATGTAGGTACATTGTTTTTATTAAGCAGATCTCGAGCATATTGCACGCTTGCTTCACCAACAAAAGAGGTAAGGATTGGTTTGGTGGTTTTTTTTGCTAACTCAATGATAACATCTGCAAGTTTTTGTGGATCGGCCATGACTTGAGGAACAGCTATTATAAGAAGACCATCAATATTTGGATCTTTTAAGCACACCTCAATTGTTTTTCTATAAACGTCTTCATCACTATCTCCAATGATATCTACTGGATTCGCATGACTCCAATGTGATGGTAAAAACGTGTTTAATTCATCATATGTTTCTTTAGAAAGGGTGGCTAGTTTTCCTTTATGTTCGATAATAGCATCGGTTGCAAGAACGCCAGGACCACCAGCGTTGGTGATTATGGCTAAATTTCTTCCCCTTGGCCGGGGTTGCTTGGCAAGAATAGATGCACAATTAAATAAGTCCTTTATCTCTTTGATACGAACGATACCAGCGCGTTGGAATGCAGCATCGTAAACATCATCTTCTCCTGCTAATGCACCTGTATGGGAAGTGGCTGCCTTGGCCCCTTCAGCGTATCTACCAGATTTTATAACAATAATTGGTTTAGATTGAGCAAATCCTCTCGAAGCGCTCATAAATTTTCTTGCTTCTGATATCGACTCAACATAAAGAACGATACTTCTAGTGTGAATGTCTCTTCCGAAATAATCAATAAGATCGCCGAAATCAACATCCATCATCGATCCAACAGAAACAAATGAACTGAATCCTACTTGTGCTGATGCAGCCCAGTCTAAAATTGCTCCGCATATAGCACCACTTTGAGAAAATAATGCAATATTTCCATTGATAGGCATTGATTGAGCAAACGTTGCATTTAAATTCGATCCGGGAATAATAATACCAACACAATTTGGTCCAATAATACGAAGGCCATATTTTTTCTTTAATTGTTTTAATTGTTCTTCTCTTTTTTTGCCTTCTGGCCCGATTTCTTTAAATCCTGCTGAGATGATAATAATTCCTTTAATCCCTTTTTTGCCACATTGATCAACAACGTCAATGACCACTTGTGAAGGTGTGGCGATGATTGCTAGATCAACTACTTTTGGCAAATCTGCTACTGATTTATAGGATTGTACTCCTTGAATACTTTCATTTTTTGGATTTACTGGATAAACAACACCTTCGTAACCGGATCCAATAAGATTTCTAAAGATGCGATATCCAGCTATTTCCCTCCGATTGCTTGCCCCAATAACCGCGATACTTTTTGGTTTAAATATTTTATCTAGGTTTTCAACACCCATTTTTTCATCAACCTATTCTTACTATTAAGTGAGTGGCGGATATTGAAAGGACCTATAAATAATTATCGTCAAATGTCTGAAATAGATTGGATATTATTCAAATAAATTTAAATATTATTCAATTATATCGGCCTTTATGGATAAGATTGACAAAAAAATATTGAACATACTTCAAGATGATTGCACTATCTCTTATCAAAAAATAGCAGAAAAGCTTCAGGTCGGAGCAAGTACCATTCATTATCGAATTCAAAAATTAATTAAACAAAACATTATCACTCATTTTTCAGTGATTCTTAACCCTGAAAAAGTTGGATTTAATAACACTGCAGTCATTGGCTTAAATGTTGACCCTATGAAAATGTATGAGACTGCTGAACATTTAGCATCTTTTGAAGAAGTTCAAAGCGTGGCCACAGCCAGTGGTGATCATGATATTATTTTACAGATAATCAGTAAAGATGGAAAACATCTCTGGAGATTCATCAATGATCATATCAAAACCATTGATGGTGTAGATAAAAAAATTCATGTTTCATCATTTCTAGATATCTACAAACGATCACATATCATTCGATTGTAAGGAACTATCGTAAATCGTATTTTTTGCAATATTCAGGATTGTATTGAAATCATGATCATTAGCTTTATATTTAGCAAATTCAACTAGGCTGCAAAGATTAAAACAGGATCTAATATGATCGAATCGCTCTTTTTTTCCTCTAAGAAATGAGATGATTTCATCATTAGTGGTTTCCTTATTCAATCCATAATGATAACTTAAATAAAGCCGGAGTGCCTGTCCTGCTTTGCTATATGCATCTTTATACTGTTTTTTCATAAACAATACTTCGGATTCTTTCAATAATAAATCAGCTTGTTGTCTATAATCAAATGGTACTGCTGGTTCATGATGAATGGAAATATTGTTATTATATTGTTTCTTTCTAATATAGTATAAATAAATAATAAGAAGCAGGGTAAAACAACCAATAATAGGAATTAACCAAAATAATGAATTTATGGGATCCTTTTTATCTAGAGTAACGGTCTGAAGTTGCGTATCATAAAATTCAGCGGTAATAGTAGCAGTTTCATTTTTTTCATTGATATAGTTGATTTGCATATCTGTTTTATTTCCATTTTGCTGATATTCAATAGAGGTTTGATTAAACCCATCATTTTCTAATGTTTGATTGAACTGCTGATATTGCTTGTTTTGCATCAGTTCATCAAGCATCTGCTGTTTATCTTCAGCAGTTAATGATTGTAGAGAAATGATTTTTCCATTCTCCATTTTACCTGATAATGATGCATTTTGTCCTTGTTTATTTTTAAAACTTAAATTAAAATCACCTGAATCATTATTAATCGCATTCAGGTCTTTATTGGTCATTTCATAACCTTGGTCAGAAAGATTCTGAAGTTTTTGCTGAACCGCTGAATTATTAAATAAATTCTGATCGAACTGTTCTTTTGTTTGTTGCTCCTGCTGAAGCTGCTTTTGTATTTGTTCTTTTAATGCTGAACTATCTTGATTCATCTGATTATTCTGTAGTTGTTGTTGTGGAGTCTGCTCGTGCTGTTGTTGATTATTTTGATTATTTGATTGCTGTCCCTGGGTTACTTTTTCTGATGAACTTTGCTGCTGGTTCTGTTGATTATTTATCTGAGATTGATTTGAAACAAAATAAATAGAGATGTCACTTAATTCTACAATCTTATCATCGCCATCATTATACGAGAATTGCATACTAATCCTAAGTGTGAGAGGTGTATCAGATGTTCCAAAATTAATCCGTACCGTTGTATTTCCATTTTGAACCGTAAATGGTTGATTTTGGGTTTTTGTAGAAGAATATTGAAAGCCACCTTGATTAACTTCTTGAGTAATGGTATAACCCATGTTTCCACTTATAGTCTTACCATACGAGTTACTTATATTCAAAGGTATTATGGCATCTTGATTCACTAGAAAATAATACTCTTTCTGATCAAGGGTAAACATAATATCATCTGCACTCACCAATGGCATAAGTAAGAGACATAATAGACCAAGGATAATGATGGTTTTCTTCATTGAATTATTCTCCCCTTACCATATCGATAATAAAATTGTATCAGAATCAATGTGATTGCAGCAACAAAGAACCAATCTTTTATATTGGTTTCCTCAGGCTCGCGTTCAATATTTTCTCCAATGTTTTCATAGATATTATCAAGTGTGCTTGTACTTACTGATTTAAAGTATTGTCCTCCTGTTTGCTCAGCTATATTTTTTAATGTTTGTTCATCAAGCTCAGCATAAATTGGATTGCCGAACCAATCATTACCAAGAATGACTTTTCCTTCTGATCCCATACCAATACAGTACACCTGAATATTATTTGCTTGAGCATATTGAATGGCAAGTTCAGGTGAAACCACTCCTGCATTATTAACACCATCACTTAATAGAATCACAACCTTTTTTTTATTAGGAATTGAAGAGGCCATATCAATACCCATTGCCAGACCATCACCAATCGCAGTTTTTCCCTCTTTTGCTTCAATACTTCTTAATTTTTCAAGCACTCTATCCTTATAAGGACTTAAATATGCTGCAGTTGTTGCACCAGATTCAAAGGTAACAATTCCAACATCATCCTTATCATTCAATGATTCAATAAGTATTTCTGCAGAGCTTTTTGCTGCTTCAATACGAGTTGGTTGATAATCAGTCGCAAGCATACTTCCAGATATATCCATAACAAGCACAACATTCACTCCTTCTTTTGTTTGCTCAAGAGGGATATGGGGATTGGCAAGACCAGTAATCATTAAGGATAATGTAGCAAAGCTAAGTAAAAGAAGTGTGAATCCACGTTTTGATTTTTTCTTATCCCCAAGAGCGGATTTAATAAAACCAATATGACTAAATTTAATAGCTTCATTTCTTTTTTTAGCAACAATTTGTTTGTAAATTAAAAACAATATAGGAACACTTATCAGTCCGATTAATATCGATGGATCGTCAAAACCAGGCATTATCGCATCACTCTCCTTAACCGTATTTTAAAGAATTTTTTTAATGGAACTTCAAAGGATTCATCCGTTAAAATACGAACGATATCAATTTTTATTTTTCGAAGAGATGAGGTTAATTCTTTTTCTTTTTGGATCATTAGAGTTCTATAATTAGCTCTGAATGATTCATCTGAAGTATCCACAAGGATTTGTTCTCCCGTTTCTTCATCTTCAAGTTCGATTAATCCTACATCTGGAATATCAAGTTCACGTTGATCAATAATACGTAGACCAATAACATCATGTTTTGATTTCAGTATTTTCAAGGGATGAAGAAAATCTTCATCAAAGAAATCTGATACAATAAAAATAATACTTCTTTTCTTAACAACTTTTGAGATATATTTTAACACATTTTTTAAATTCGTTGTTTTTGAGGAGGGATCAAAACCGACTAATTTACTGATACATTTTAAAACATGTTTTCTTCCTTTTCTTGCTGGAATAAATGTTTCAATATGGTCTGTAAATAAAAACATGCCCACATTATCATTATTTTTTAATGCAGCAAACATTAAACTAGCGATAACCTCAATTGATTTATTTCTCTTGGAAATATTATTACCAAATGCACTTGAGCCGGACATATCAAGTGCAAAATATACTCTAAGATCTCGTTCTTCAATAAATTCTTTAACAAATGGGTGATCAAAACGAGCTGTAACTTTCCAGTCAATAGATCGAATATCATCTCCTTCGTGATATTCTCTACTTTCGGAAAACTCAACTCCTTGACCTTTAAATATTGAATGGTAGTTTCCAGTAATAATTCCATCAACTAATTGTTTTGTGGTAATTTCTATTTTTTTAACTTTCCGCAGGATTTCTTTTGTCTGTTCCATGCTTTTTATCACTTCTATTATTGGAAATAAGATACCTTTTTTTGCCAAATCATCTATGGTACAGTAATTTTGTTTAGAATTTCTTTTATAATGGAATCACTAGTGATTTCTTCTGCTTCTGCTTCATAGGTTAATAGGATTCTATGCCGTAAAATTTCATAGGCAACAGCATGAATATCTTCAGGAATAACATATCCTCGTCCATTTAGAAGAGCGTGTGCTTTTCCTGCAAGTATCAACCAAAGTGATGCCCTAGGTGATGCACCATATTCAATATAGCCATCAAGATCCAGCTGGTATGCTGAGGGATTTCTGGTGGCATCAACAAGTTCAGAAACGTATTCTTTTATTTTTTCATCAGCATATATGCGATGATTAAAATCTTGTATTTTCAATATTTTTTCAGATGTAAGTATTTTAGAGGCAACAGGATTAATTCCTTCTGTGAATCGATTAATTATTTCAATTTCTTCTTTTTTGTTTGGATGGTTAATCAACACTTTAAAAACAAATCTATCTACTTGTGCTTCAGGTAGTTTATAGGTGCCCTCAGATTCAATTGGATTTTGTGTTGCCATGACTAAAAAAGGTCGGGGTAGTTTAAATGTTTCTCCTTGAATGCTCACTTGTTTTTCTTGCATGGCCTCAAGTAATGCGGATTGGACTTTAGGAGGGGCACGATTGATTTCATCGGCTAAAATAAAATTAGCAAAAATAGGCCCTTTCAGGGTCGTAAATGACATATCTTTGTGATTGTAAATCTTTGTTCCTGTAATATCGGCGGGTAGAAGATCTGGGGTGAATTGCATTCGAATAAAACTACAGTGGATACAATCTGATAACGTATGGATAAGTAATGTTTTTGCAAGGCCGGGCAGTCCTTCTAAAAGCACATGTCCCTGAATAATTAACGATAGAATTGTTTTTTCAATGGCATTTTCTTGGCCGACAATGATTTTTTTTATTTCGTCTTCTAGTAATTTAAGATCCTTAGCATATAATTGGGCTTGTTCGTTTAACTTTTTAATTTCTTCATTCATGTACTTCCCCTCAATTTTTGTTTAAAATAAGATTTGATTATTATACTTGTTTTTGATATTACGTATTTTTATTTGATTTGATGAGTTCCAATTCCTATTGATATGTAAAATTGTATTATTAAATATATTTACTGAGATTTCCATAGTATAAACACCAAATAAATATTAATGTTACATATCGTAGCACTACAATTAATGTCATGTATTATTACCTATATAATGCTTTGCCTTTTTTCTCAAAATAAATATGTCGATACTATATATAAATAATGAATAAAAACATGTTCCCAACTAGTGTTCGATCAAGTAAATATAAAATATTGCCGTATATTTCATCGTTTTTTGCTAATAATTTTATTAAAGTATAAATATCATAATTTTATATATGCTACACTAAATAAATAAAAAATTCAACATATACTATTCTTATCCTGCAAATACGAGATGAAAAAACAATGCTCAACCTGGAATACAAAAAACAAAATTACTTAAAGTTGGGGGAACAACCCTTATCTGGTAGTTCAATGATTAATTGGATTCGACTTCTGAAGGATAATAAATTTTCTATTGATTTGCAATTCATCCCCAAAGCAATCTATGTTACAGCAATGATTGCTGCATTATCCCCATTCAGAATGATTGAAAAGAGACAATTTGATAATAAAATAAAAAATATCAATCATATCAAACCAATATTTATCATTGGCCATTTTAGAAGTGGAACAACTTTTTTACATTATTTACTTGGACAAGATCCCAATATTGGATTTGTATCCACCTTTGAAACAATGACCCCCGGTCTAATAATAAATAAAGAGGAATTTTTCCGAAATCTAGTGAAAAATCATTTACCTGCAAAAAGACCAATGGATGATTTAGAAATGCATGCAAATCTTCCTTATGAAGAAGAATATGCTATTGCAAACCTCAGCCAATATTCATTTTACCATGGATGGTATTTTCCAAGAAATTGGAAACAATACTTTGATAAATACGTTCTTTTCGACAATCTTTCAAATAGTCAGAGTGAAGCAGGGAAAAAAACCTAAGATTATTTTATCAAAAAAAAAGCTTATAAAAATGATGGAAAATTTATCCTTCTGAAAAGCATTGTAAACACTGCAAAAATAAAGGAAATCCTTGATTTATATCCCAATGCTCGTTTTATTCACATACATAGAGACCCATATAAAGTATACATGTCAACCTGGAAACTATATCAAAGCATTTTACCATTATTTTCGTTTCAACATATTACAAAGGAAACACTTGACGAACTTATTTTATACTGTTACCATAATTTATTTAAAAAATATCTAGAGCAAAAATCAATGATACCACAAAACCAATTGGTTGAAATTGGATATGATACATTCATTAGAGATCCAGTAGCAACTATTGAAAAAACCTACAATGAATTAAACATATCTCATTTTTCAGAAGCAAAAAAATATTTCAAAACTTATGCATACCAACATAGAAATTATCAGGCAAGTTCATATAATATTAACAAACAATTAAAAGATAAAATATATCGAAATTGGAAATTTATGTTTGATGCTTACCATTATCCAATATAATTACTTAAGCAACTTTAGAAAATCGCACCAATAATGATTGCAACAATGCCAATAGCTGATGCAGTGCGTAATAAACTAATTGTTCTCTCCGTGTTTTTTAGATCCTTAAGCGTTTGAACAATACCATAGATGCAGATGATATCAACAATTGAAATGAAAATTAAATACCAGATTTTTAATTGACCAAGAATATAAGGAAAAGGAGTAATGAAAATAGCAACCATGAGAAATAGTGAACCAACAATTGCAGCATTTTTTTCACCAATTTTCATTGGAAGCGTTTTTCTAAATAATAAATCCCCTTCGATATCTTGAACATCCTTAAGTGTTTCTCTACCAGTAAATAAGAAAAAGGCAATTAAAGATAATAAAACTGATGCAAATGGATTACCAACCGCGGCACCACCAAACGTAAAGGACATGGCAGATAAAAAAGCAACCAAGACATTTCCCGCAAACCCTTGGTTCTTAAAAAAAACCTCATATAAATAGAGAAACAGAAGGGAAAAGAGAACAATACCAAAACATAAAATATTAATAAAAAATGAAATAGTAAGTCCGAGGCCAAATAATAAAATTGAAAAATTAAGAGCATCATTAGGTTTTAATCTTTTTGAAGGAATGGGTCTTTCAGGATGGGAAATTCGATCAATTTCATGATCAAAATAATCATTAAAAGGCATACTTCCAGCACCAATAAAAAAAACAACGAGCATTGCAAGAAATAAAGGTATTGAAAAATAAGGTGCACCTGCAACTATTCCACCAATGTATGCTCCAGCAAGTCCAAGTAACGTGGTAAGTGGTCGTATGGATTCAACTAACGCAATAGATTTTACTGTAAATGAATTATTCATAAATATGCCTACTCTTGTTGATATTTTATTTTAACCCCTTAATACAATTAATATATATTACAACCTTAATAAAGATTTATATATAATTTTTTAATATTGACGAAATTTCAAATTAATGGATCAAATTTATTGATGAATATTTCTATTAATGACTATGAATTACAAGTAAATTATTTTAGTTTTACATTTCAAAATCAAGTTCTTATATTATAATTGATTAATCAAAGCCATACACTTTGAAAACAAACTCATAAAGTTCGGGTAAATCTCGCCAAAGCATTCCGCCATCTCTAGTAAACCAAAAAGATCCTTCATCATAACTATTTCCAAATCGATAACCCCACTCATATCCAAATGAGGTGGTTACTGAACTAGGTGGTGGAGAGCAAACAATGAAATATGATTCATTTTCATTGATTTGTGAATTTGTAAAATCAAGGTTTAACCATGACCAAGAACTGGATAGGTTATCTGAAGAGAAATAAAGTTGATCAAGTAGTATGCCATTGATACTATTCTTTCGTAGTTGGATTATTAAATCAAATTCAGGACTTCCAAACTTTCTTATTAGTATTTCTATCTGATCTAATATTTTTGTTGATATTGAGAAATCTTGTGCAGCTGACCATTTACCATCACCAGCTTTCCGCATTGGAAATCCTCTATTAAAAACACTTTGATTAATAATACATTCTTCTAATCCATTGTAAATAGTAATATATTTGACAATAGTACTTGAAATATTATATTCATTAGTAATGCTTAAAGACACATTATATGTTTCATTATTGTTGAATTGATGGATTGGATTTTTAATAAAACTAGTAGATTCTCCTCCAAAATTCCATGACCAATTGATTATTGTATTTGATGATAGAGAAGTATCATTAAACTGAACATAATTGTTAATAGCTGGATATTGTGGAAAATATGTGAAATTTGCGTTTAAATCAGATTGATAAACCATTATTGTTTTATTAATATATTTTATCACATCATGATTATTTCTTATGGTTAAATTGACACTATGATTGCCAATACTATCAAATAAATATGATATATTTTTACCAAAGTATAATTCATTATCAATATTCCATGTCCAATTTATGATTTGCCCAAATGTATCAATTGAAGAATCATAAAAATATACTAAAAAACCAGCAGCAGGTATTGGAGGATAATAGCTAAAATTAGCAATATAATTTGGTTCTGAAACATTGATTGATAACCAATGTTCATTATCATCTTCATTTCCCCAAAAATCTGTAGACCGTACAATAAAAAACCATTCACCATTCGTAATATTATATATGGTGCAAAATGAATTATTTGTAACTAATACTGAATTATTAAAATCAAAATTATTTGAATCATTTGATATATAAATATTATATCGAATTGGATTTGAAATATCCGAAGCATGATCCCATTCGAGAAAAATTTTATTGGGCGTGGATAATAAAATACCAATATTTTTTAATCCATCATAAGATGGAGATTGCTTATCATATGGGATTGCTGAATGTTCCAATTCATTATTTTCAATATTGCCATTACTATCTATTGCTCTAACAACAAAAAAATATGTAATATTGGCACGAAGATTATCAACGTATAAAGAAGTATTTGTTGTAATTAAATCTGGATGATCAAAATCAAATTCTTCATTATTGGTACGAATAAAACAATAATAGGTCATATCTGAATTCTCATCAATTGCTGCATCCCAAGATAAATAGACAGAGTTATTTCCAGCTCTAATTGTTTTTATGCCTTTAAATCGGGGTGCAGAATGATCTGCGATATATACTTTTTTTACTAAATATGTTTTAATTTTCGAATCTGTATCAGTTGCATTGCAATAAATAGTATAATATCCAGGTTTACTAAATCGATGAGAAACACAATGGCCAAACAGCACTGTTCCATCTTTAAAATCCCATTCATAATTTAAGTCGGGATTAGAACCACAAAATGATATAATATCATTTGTTGAATAATCATCTGTACTATTTTCACCGAATATCTCTATAGTTGTGTAGGATGGTAATCTATGAGTAATAATCTGAAATATTCCATCCAATCTGGAGCAAGGACTAAACCAAAGGCTCTCGATCATTCCATCAGTTAGATATTGATCATAAATTCTTATTTCATCTAAACATCCCATAAAACCACCTA
>CAZWQV010000056.1:0-12887 GCA_964636235.1 uncultured Thermoplasmatales archaeon | reverse complement strand
TGAATATCTTTATGATTAAGTAAAAACCGATGAATGTCCAAATAACTTTTTATTCGTCCAATATCCATCCAATATCCCTCAAATTGATAACCGAAGAATCTCTGGGTATCATGGATAATTTGGGGGAAAATTTCTTTTTCCATTGAAACAAGTTTTCCAGTTTCAATATAATCAAGAACATCTGATTCTATGAAATATGCTCCTGCATTAATAAGATTAGATGGAGCATCTTCAGGTCTTGGTTTTTCAACAAATCGTTTGATATTGGCATTTGAATCTACATCAACAACTCCAAATTCAGAAACATTTTCGACGGGCCATAATGAAATAGTTGAAATAGCATTATGTTTATTATGAAATTTTATCATAGCTTCAAGATTAAGAGAACAAATGATATCGCTATTAAGGACAAAGAACTGATCTGTTAACAGATCTTCAGCAAATTTTACTGCCCCACCAGTACCTAATGGTTTCGGCTCATCGTTAACAATGATTTCTTTATCTGTTTTATATGTTTCAAAATATTCTTCAAGTTGTTTTTTTCGATAATTAACTGCAAGAATAATAGTATCAACTTCTTTTGGAAGTGATTCAATGAGATAGGAAATCATTGGTTTATTCATAATTGGTAATAAAGATTTTGCTCGTGTGTATGTCAATGGTCTTAATCGGGTTCCAAATCCACCAGCAAGAATTATTGCTTCCATTAATTTATGCTCCTTAGAATTAAATGGGAGGTTGAGTAAAATAATCACTAATAAATATTTTCCTTTTTTTTACAGATAAAAGGATAAATAACTATTTTTTAGATATTTTTTATATGTTATTTATTTTAATTATAGAAACCTTTATATGGCCAATTATTGGTATATTGTATGATCTCATGGGAGAAGATGTTACTAAAATAAAAGATTTAAGTCAATTATTTGATGAAGAAACAAGTATGTTATCCTCTGATGAAGAGCTTGCCATTCATATCATGCATCGTTTTAATATTGACAGAGATACTCTTGAATCATTACCCGCATTTCAGGAACCTTTACGCCCACTTCTTTGGCCTGAAAAAAAAGAATAATTTCCTAATATGTTATACCTTTATCAATTTTTTTACGAAATTAATTTAAAATCATATATGATGAACAGAAGGTAGATAGTTATGATTAATTTAGATCATTTGTACTCGGATCGAGCAGGGAAAATGAGAAAATCAGTAATAAGAGAACTTTTACGAGTTGCTCAAGACCCAGAAATTATTTCACTTGCAGGAGGTCTTCCAAACCCTAAATCGTTTCCTTTGGATGATATTTCGAGTATTATTAATAAAGTTATGAAAGAGCATAGTGCAGAAGCATTACAGTATGGTACCACTCAAGGGTATCAGCAATTACGAAAGCATCTTGCTGAAAGATCCTATAAAGATGGTATGAAAGATATTACTGAAGATAATATTGTTATAACCAATGGATCCCAGCAGGCACTTGATGCAATTGGAAAAATATTTCTTAATCCTGGTGACACTGCTCTTGTTGGTCTTCCTACATATTTAGGTGGAATTAATGCATTTAAAAGTTATGAAAGTTACTTAGAAGGAATTCCACTTGATAAGGATGGCATGATGGTTGATTTAGTTGAAGAAAAATTAATCGCCTTAAAAAAAGAGAATATTTTGCCTAAATTCGTCTATGTGGTACCAACATTTCAGAATCCTGCGGGAGTGGTTATGTCTGAGAAGAGGAGAAAAAAATTAATTGATATAGCCTCGGATTATAATATCGTCATCATTGAAGATGATCCCTATGGAAAATTATCTTATGATGCAGGTCATATTAAACCAATTAAAGCATTTGATGATGAAGGTCGAGTCATTTATATGTCCACATTTTCAAAAATTCTATCCCCTGGTTTTCGACTTGCATGGACCATTGCTTCAGATGAACTGACCAGAAAAATTGTTATTTGTAAGCAAGCACTTGATCTTTGCACTAATACTTTTACTCAATATATTGCAAATGAATTTTTACGCCAAGGATCTTTAGATTTACATATTTTAAAAATTTGTGAAATGTATAAACCAAAACGAGATATCATGATTAAAGCAATCGAACAATATTTTCCTGAGGGGTATACTTGTAATAAACCCAAAGGCGGTATGTTCACATGGGTTACGCTTCCAGAAGGAATTGATACTGAAACCATGTTTCTTGATGCAATCAAGCATAAGGTTGCTTATATCCATGGAAAAGCTTTTCATGTGGATGGTGGCGGAGCCCGCTCAATGCGTCTGAATTTTTCATATTCCTCAAATGAAAAACTTGAGGAAGGTATCAAACGATTAGGTAAGGTAATAGAGGAAAAACTTGCTTCTATTCCAGTTTAAAAAATATTTATTGAAATAGAGTAATTAATTCGTTTGGTGTATCAACAATATAATCAGGTTGTTTCATTTCTAATTGCTGTTTGTTATGCCAGCCCCAGGTTACTGCTATTGTTTTGATATGTGCTTTTTTCCCTTCTTCAATATCGCCGATGGTATCACCAACATAATAAAAGTTGGAATTGGGATATTTGTTTTTTATCATAGCTATTTTTTCAACTTTACTATGATGTTTATCTGATCCATAGACCTCTTTAAAACAAGTAATGTGCTGTAATGTAAGAAATCGACGTACAACAGTAGAATCATTTGATGTTGAAATAAGCAAAATATTATTTTTGGATATTATTTCCAATGTTTCTTTTATTTTCGGAAATAATTTCATCTTTTTTTCATGGGTTAATAATCCTTTTTTTACTCTTAATACGACCTTTAATATGTCCTGTTTGCTCATACCTATTTTCATCATATTCTCATACATGTTACCGTTAAATAAGGAAAGAAATGATTCTTTTGAGTTAATCTGATTCCAATCTTCAAGTTGACACGCTTTTAGAAATTGGTCCATAAAGATATCAAGTGAATCAACTAACACACCGTCATAATCAAAAATGATAATATTCGTCATATCAGCACTTGTCATTAACAAATTGCTTAAATAAATTGTTAAAAGGATTAAGGATAAAAAGAGAAAATGAAAAAAAAGTTAAAAGAATTCATTTAACTTATTTCTGCTTGGATTGATAATGCCACATTTTTTAAGTGGGAAAATATCTTCCAGAATTTGAATTTCATTAATCCATACTTGATATTCTTTTATGAGAAGATGAGTAAAACGTTTTACACTTTTCATATCTTCAGCGGTGATAACAAAATACCAATCATAGATGCCATGAAGATAACTACTCGATTCAACCTCAACACCAATATCTTTGCCTTTATCGTGGAGAGTTAAATCAATTATTTTTTGAATACCATTGTCAATGGGCTCTGTGGATCGTTTAATCAAAATAATGAATCGCTTTAGGCCAAGTTTCTCTTCATCAACAACAGTATAATACCCCCAAATTTCCTTTTTTTCTTCAAGTCGCTTAATAATTCTCCAAACCTTTTGTCTTGAAAACTTATATTTTTTGGCGATATCTTCGATACTTCCACGTGCATTTTTTTTCAGAGCATTGAGAATTTTGTCTTCGTCTTTTTTGATTTGTTTAACGCTTTTTCGTGCCATGTTTTAAATCACCAGCGTTTCACCCCATAACTATTAATCCTTTATATAATATATGGATGTTCAAAATATTTTTTTAACCCATTTTAATCATATAATTTATTTATATATTATTTTTTAATGCTTTCATAACAATTTTTACAAATCATACCTAATTTTTTATCATTGAATAAATCACAAGATGGAAATAATTTTCGGCACTTCTGGCATCTTCTTTTTTCCATACTATCACGTTGCAGATGAATTTATTCATTGGCTAATAATAAAATTGCTTCTGCGATATCTCCTTTCGTTTTTTCAAGTGCGGATTTTGCTTCTTCAACTGTTTTTCCTGTTTGCTCCACGATTAAATCAATATCTGCTTGTGGGATTTCTTCTTTTCTAGCTTGAATTCGGGGGTTACCAGTGATCTGAAATGTTTTTTGACCCTGCGCATTCATGATAGTTACTTCAGCATCATCAAAAATATACTCTTTTGTGTCAGTTTGAATAACAACTTTTACCACATTATCAATCTCTTTAACATTAATGCCAAGTTTTTTCATCATTTGATTCATCTGCTTTGGGTTCATCCCTCTGGGAAGCATATTTTTTTCCTCCATAAATCTTGAAATCTTCGAAGGATATATACATACAAAATTGTTATAGGTTTTGGTTATGTTAAAGGGAAAAGATGTAAAAATATTAGATATTAATGCTGAATTTTTTGGAACTCCTCCCTCTACATTAATGGAAAATGCGGGATTGAAGATTGCCCGTTTCATCACAAAAAAGTACCCAAATAAATCCATTTTAATCTTTTGTGGGCTTGGAAATAATGGAGGTGATGGATTTGTTGCTGCCAGGCATCTTTCAGAAAAGCAGCAAGTGAGCTTGATACTAACTGGAAAGGAAGAGGATATTAAAACAAATATAGCGAAAATAAATTTCCAAAAATTAAAGTCTTTTAAGATAAAGATTATTGACAGCATTTCTCTAGATTTAGTTGATACTTTTTTAGATCAAGCTGATATTATCATTGATGCAATGCTTGGTGTTGGTTTAACCGGAAAATTAAGGGAACCATTTCAAAGATTAGTAGAAAAGATAAATACAAAAACCAATAAACCAGTTATTTCAGTTGATGTACCAACAGGTATGGGATTAGATGTCTCTATAAAAGCAGATCATACCATTACATTTCATGATAAAAAAGCCGGAATGAACTCGAATCAATGCGGAATCATTCATGTGGAGGATATTGGGATTCCTCAACAAGCTGAGATCTATATAGGGCCAGGTGATTTACAGGTTTTATATCCTAAACCAAAAAAAGAATCACATAAAGGACAAAATGGGCGTGTTCTTGTGATTGGTGGTGGCCCCTATTATGGTGCTCCAACTCTTTCTGCTCTTGCATCTCTTAGAACAGGTGCTGATTTAGCATATATTGCTTGCCCATCAAATACCGCAAATATCATTTCACATTTTTCACCTAATCTTATTGTCAAACCCCTTCTTTCAAATGATTATTTGCAATTGCAGGATGTAAAAAGAATATCAAAGTTTATAGAAACTGTTGATTCCATAATTATAGGGCCAGGTTTAGGTGATAAAAATGAAACAAAGGATGCAATTGTTGAGGTTGTTCAATTAATTATGGATGCTTCCATTCCCCTTGTTATCGATGCTGATGCAATTAGTGCCATTGGTAAAAAACATGATTTAATTGAGCATTCCGCTACTGTTATTACTCCTCATAAAAAGGAATTTAAAGAATTTCTATTTGAACCAATTAAAAAGAATCTAGATGAACGAAAAAAACAAGTTGAGAAATGGGCGAAAAACCTTGGTATAGCAATTTTCCTTAAAGGGCCTATTGATATTCTTAGTGATGGTAACATTACTAGATTAAATATTGTTCACAATGAAGCAATGACTGTTGGAGGAACAGGTGATGTTCTTGCAGGAGTCATTGGCTCATTATTATCAAAAAAAGTATCTCCTATCAATGCTTGTCGCATTGCTGCCTATTTGAATGGGCAATCTGGAAATATGGCATTTAAAAAATATTCTTATGGGTTGGTCGCCACAGATGTCATTAATGAACTACCTCATGTGTTAAAAGAAAATATCAGATAGAAGTAAATATATTAAAAAATTAATTGACTATTATAAGGATTATAAAATTAAAAAGATATTTAAAAGTTCACTAATTACTGCATATTGATGAAATATTTCATCGGTGTGTTGGGATGTATTGTTCTAGTTATTACGCTGACATCTGTTACTCAAGCAGCTGTTTTTTCAAATGAAATTGATATGCAAGCGGAAATTCCTGAAGGGACATGGACTGTTGGATTAGGAGAAACAGCAGTGCAAGGTAGTCTCTATGGTTTTAAAAATGAAGAAATATCATCGATTCTAAAGAATTATGCAGAAGATCCCTTGATCTCATCCTACATTAATCCGGATATTCTTACTAATCCTCATTTATTTCCATTAACGGGGGTTACTTCGTTTGATGATATAGAAAATGTTACCTTAATACCTATTTCTTTGCTTGAATCATTAACCATTGAAAATGCTATGCAATTTGTAACAGATATACAATTTTTTTCAGATGTCTCCCTCTCCGTTCAACAGGATCTTAGCGTTCTTGTAACTTCAGGAAAAAAAATGGATTTTAATCTTGAACAAGCATCAACACTATCTGGTATATTACCATTCTCTTTTGGTAATATAACTGATCAAATCTCATTTTTTTCAATTGCTGATACAAATATTACTGCACATTATTATTATGATGGATCAACGAGCATTATCTATCCCTATGTTGAATCCCTTAATATTGATGTATTAGATTCTGAAGGAAATACGATTTGGAATAATCAACAAGAAGAATATATAATCATTCTTTCAAATCCATTTTTTTCTTTCACAGATTCTTCATTATATCATATTTTTCCTTTGTTGCATGAAAATAAAGTTCCTATTTTCTCAATGAGATTACGACCTGCAGAAATTCCTCCAGATATACAACATATCCTGAGTAGAATACAAAGTATTAGTGAAAATTTTGAAGATATCAACATTCCATTCATTGATGATCAAATCACAACAAATAATGTTGTTGATAGTCTATCCTCTTTATTAAACGGGGGATTAATTTTTGTAAATATCACTAAATCTGTTAATATTGATGAATCAGATCAGTCCTTCGAATCAATTGGTTTTAATAGGGTTGAGGATGCATCTATTAGTTTATCTTCATCTCAGAATTTACAGGTGGATGGTGAATTTCGACTTATTTTCTTGGGAAATCATATTTATAATCCTCAAGCACCATCGACAGAAAATGGCTTAGCATTTCCAATATTTCCTATCATTTTATGGATTGTTGCAGTAGGAATACTTATCTATTTTTATATAACAAAAATAAAAAAGGAAGCTCAGTATAAAATTGGAGATAAACCTTTACTATATCTTTGCATTATCATTCATATTTTTGGATTATTAATAGCCTTTATTTTATATGATTATGAGATAAGCTATCAATTCGGCAATAGCTTTATGCAGGAAGTATCAATGCATGGATTCACCCTGATTGGTCTAATCTTTGGAGGATTTCAAACATTTATGTGGGTGATTGGATTTGTGTTCGCCGCTTTACCGTTAGGGATCATTACGAAAAAATTATTGATTTATTTTGGGTTTGATAGATCCTATCAGCATATTGGAAAAGGAATTGCAAGCCTTTCTATTTGGCCAATTGCAACAATTTATACAACAATGTTTATAAATATCATCTTTTTATTTTTCAATCCAGTAACATCATTCATATAAAAATGAGGACTTATGTTTCTACAGCCAATTCCCAATCAACCTGCATTGTTTATTCCAGATTTGAAAATGTTAGTAATTGCTGATTTACATATTGGTATTGAAAATGAACTTAGAACGTATGGGGTGCAAACCGCATCTCATATAAGCACATTGCTTAGAAATATTGTGTCATTAATAAATAAATTTAAACCAGAAACAATAATCATTCTAGGTGATGTAAAACATACTATTCCAGCAACACCATTTCATGAAAAAAATGAATTATATCACTTTCTTGAAACACTGCATAAGAGAGCGGATGTTATTATTATACCTGGCAATCATGATGGCAACATTACTTCCATGATACCTGATGATATTATTGTCACACCATCAGATGGTTTTATCAATAATAGGATTGGATTTATTCATGGTCATCGATGGCCAAGAAAAGAACTATTAAATTGTGAATATTTATTTTGCGGTCATACCCATCCAACCATTAAATTTACTGATAAAATGGGTTTTCACTCATATGAACCATGCTGGATAAAAGGACCACCAAACAAAACCCAAATAACTGAAAAATATCAACAAATAAATCAATCCTTAGTGATATTGATTTTTCCTGCATTTAATCCATTATGTGGTGGTATCGCTATCAATGAAGAAGACATAATTGGTCCTATGCAACAAATAATAGATTTACCGGAGTCATCATATTATTTGCTCGATGGTTCTCTTCTTAAAAATATTTTATAATATCTTGAGATAATACTCAACATTTAAATAATGCATCTTTAATATCAAAAAAATCGAATTTATCATAAAGGATTTGAAATCATGGAATTAACACAAAACAAATATATGATGCAACTACTCACATTTTTTCTATTAATTCTTCTGCCCTTGTTATTAATATTAGGGGGCGTCTTAACAGTTTTTTTGAATGGTGTTTATTATCTACTCAGCATTTTTTGGTTTGGTATGGGTTTAATCTTTTACAAGGTTATTGAACCATAAAAAACAAATCATTAAATAGTAATATTTTTTTTATTTCTTAGTTTTATCAATTGTTCTGTTCATATGGCCCCAAATGTCTTTTCTCGATTAAATAACAATATTCAGATTTTACTCAAAGCTAAAAATATTCATAAACCAACAGAACCTCAAGAAAAAGCAATTCCTCAAATTCTTAAAGGTAATCATGTCCTGCTCATTGCTCCAACCGGTCATGGAAAAACAGAGTCAGCAATATTGCCGGTTTATCATCAATTTTTATCATTACAAAATCATCCTGATAAAATAGTTCAGAAAGGAATTTCAATTCTCTATATCACTCCATTAAGAGCATTAAATCGAGATATGTTAAAACGTACATTTACATGGGGAAAATATCTAGATATCAAAGTATCTGTTCGCCATGGGGATACATCACAGAGTGAAAGGGCACGACAGTCACGATCACCACCAGATATGCTTATTACTACACCTGAGACATTTCAAATTCTTTTTATTGGAAAGAATTTACGAAAATATTTGCAAACAGTGCGTTGGGTGATTATTGATGAAATTCATGAACTTGCTCATGATGAACGCGGCGCTCAACTTTCAGTGGGTTTAGAACGATTAGAGCAAATAACCAAACAGCAATCACATAGCTTTCAACGAATTGGATTATCAGCTACAGTTGGTGCACCAGATGAAGTTGCCAGATATTTAGGAGGACTTTCTAATAATGGTACCTTTCGACCTGTAAAAAAAGTACTGGTTGATGCCACAAAACATATTGAATTGAATGTGGAATCACCCCAAATAGAACAAGATGATTATAGTAAAGCTGCTGCTTTAACTATGGATCCAACCTCTTTTGCAGCCTTGCGTCGATGTAAGGATTTAATCGATGCTCATGTATCTACATTGCTTTTTATTAATACTCGAGATGGGGCAGAGATTCTTTCTTCTCGATTTCATATGTGGCAACCTGAATATCCTATTGGCATTCACCATGGATCATTATCAAAGATAGCTCGCGTGGAATCTGAAGATATGTTTAAAAATGGTGAATTGCAATCTTTAATCTGCACATCATCTCTTGAATTAGGAATTGATGTGGGAAAAACTGATTTTATCATACAATATAATTCTCCTCGAGAGGTCACTCGAATTGTTCAGCGTATAGGTCGATCGGGTCATCGAATTGGAGAGGTATCCAAGGGGGTTATTATATCTACGTCTGCTGAAGATTTAGCTGAATCATTGGTTATAGCACGGAAAACCCTTACTGGGGAACTGGAGGTTTTTTCAGTTCGTAAAAACCCATTATCAGTGTTATGTAATCAAATAATATCAACTGCTTTATCAGCGGGTCAGATTGACATTGATCATTTATTTAAAATAATAACACGTGCCTATCCATTTCATACACTTAAAAAATCACAGTTTGATAGAATAATTTATCAATTGGCAAATCAAAGAAACATATGGCTGGAACATAATACTATTGGGAAAAGAAGAAATTCAAGAACCTATTTTTTAGATAATATATCCATGATTCCCGATGAAAAAACCTACAATGCAATTGATATTTCAAGTAGAAAAAATGTTGGAAAACTTGATGAACGATTTGTTATGAATCTTGGTTATGAAGGTTCACGTTTTATCTTACGAGGAAAACCTTGGGTAATTGTAAAAAGAGATGAAGATTCCATTTTGATTTCACAAAGTAAAGAAATTGCTGATGCACCTCAATGGTCTGGAGAGGATATACCAGTTCCTTTTGAAGTTGCCATGGAAGTTGGCATGCTTCGAAGAATTATTGCTGAAGGAAAAGATACGAGTAATTATCCTTGTAAAAAAGATGCAATAAAAATATTACAGTCTCTAATTAATCAACAACTGAAAAAGAAATTACTTGTTCCAGATGATAGAACATTTACCATTGAAGTTGAAAACAGAACGCTTATCATTAATGCTTGTTGTGGGACAAAAGTAAATGAGACTATTGGAAGAATTATATCTGCGCTCATTGCTCAATCCATGGGAGAAAGTATTGGTGTAAACAATGATCCTTATCGAATTCATTTAGAATTACCATATAGATTTTCCCCTGAAAAAATAAAAGAATTATTACTTACCGTGAATCCCGATTCATTATCATATCTTCTAACCTCCATGTTAAAGAATTCCACATTTATCCGATGGCAACTTATTCATGCAGCTAGAAAATTTGGTGCATTACGAAAGGACTTTGATGCTAAAAATATTGGTATTAAAAAATTATTTACCTTGTTTGATCACACTCCTATTTTCGAAGAAGCGATTGATAAACTGATTTGGGAGCGAATGGATATTGCAAATACTGAAAAAATATTCCAGGATATCCAATCCGGTAAGATTAGGCTTGTGATTCAACGATTATCGCCGATCGGCTCAGCAGGTCTTGAAGCAATAAAAGGATTAATGGCTCCGCAACGAGCAGATGGAAGCATTCTAAAAGCAATGCAAACCAGAATTGAAGAAACGAGGGTATCATTAATGTGCGTGAACTGTAAAAAATTATGGCATATTCATATTAAACATGCAGCTCAAAAATTAATCTGTCCCCGATGTCAAGCGATAAAAATTGCAGCCATGCCTCAATATAGGGAAAAAGAACTGATGGTTTTAAAGAAAAAATATCCGAATCAAGCTGATAAAAGAGAAATTAAAAGATTACATAAAAATGCAAGTTTAGTCTTATCATATGGAAAACCAGCTCTTATAGTGTTAATGGGACGTGGAATCGGTCCAGATACTGCGGCTCGCATTCTAAGAAGATATGATCCTATTGAATTACGGCGATCAGAAGAAAAAGTAAAAGATTTGCTCAAAGACATCCATCAAGCGGAAATTCAATATGCCCAAACTCGGGGGTTTTGGGATGCATGAAAAAAATCAGTTCTAATGCTTTGACAACCACAAGGTTTAAAATGATGTGATCATTGCCATTATCCTAAAAAAAGAATTTAAGGTTTCTACATGACACAAAAAATTGTATTGCCTGGAGATGAGTTATCCACCACAGAAGAATTACTTGTTGGAGATGGAACATATGATGATGATGGGATTATCCGAGCATCACGTATGGGAATCTATAAAGTTGATGAAAAGAATCGGGAAGCAACTGTTGAGCCATTGACAAGTACTCCTGTGATTATTAAAAAAGGTGATGAAGTACTGGCAACAGCAAATAGTGTTCGATCTATGATGGTTATTGCTGAAGTGTTTCATGTTATCGGAAAAAATCGCTCTGTTTCAGGTGATACCAATGGAACCATTCATGTCAGTGAAATATCCAATGGATATGTGAAAAATGCAGATGATTTATTTTGTTTAGGGGATATTATTCGAGCAAAAGTGATTCAAACTGAACCCAGTTTACAGTTAACTACTAAGGGAAATGATTATGGAGCCATTAAATCATTTTGTATGCAATGTCGCAGTTCTCTTAGTAAAAAAGATAATATTCTTGAATGTGGGAATTGCAATCATAAAGAAAAAAGAAAAATGGCAAATGATTATGGATCCTTTGATTTGTCAAAATTCTAATGATATTATTATAAAAGTTTAATGAGGTATATTATGGAAATTAAAAAAATTAAACATACATCATCAGAACTACTTATTGAAGTAAAAGGAGAAAATGAAACCCTTCTTAATCCAATTGTTCAGGAGCTATTAAAAATCGATGATGTGGACTATGCATCAATTGAAACTGATCATCCAAATGCACCTTATAGAAGGTTGTTCATTCGATTGATGAAAGGATCAAAATCAGATCCCTTGGCTTTACTAGATAAATCAATTAAACAAGTTAAAAAAGTAACGAAAGAATTCCGAACAGAACTTGAAAAAGCAATACCTGAAACAAAAAAATAATGTTGTTTTATTTTCCCTATGAATATTTTACCTATTGAACAAAGCGTAGGTCTTGAAACGTTTTATTCAAAGTATCCTGGAATAAATGGAAAATTACGGACTATTCCAGATGATTTCATTGTTATTGAACAGTTTCAAAAACCAAAACTTGTGGAAAAAGGTCCTTTTACGATAGCAACTGTTATTGCTCGAAATTGGGAAACCAATTTGTTGATTCGATCGATGGCAAAACAATTACAAATTTCTCGAAAACGTATCTCTTTTGCCGGAACCAAAGATAAGCGTTCGATTAGCACACAATTATTTTCTTTTTATCATATTGCTCCTGAAAAAATTCAAAATATTCATTTGAAAGACGTGGAAATAAAAGATATTTACCAAGCAAATACAAAATTGCGACTAGGTGATTTGATTGGTAATGAATTTCATATTACTATTCGTAATGTGTCAGAGGAAATTACCAATGAATATGTAGAAAAGCTGATGGAACCTTTTCTTGATATAGGTGGTTTTCCAAATTATTTTGGCATTCAACGTTTTGGCATTGTTCGCCCTATCACA
>CAZWQV010000055.1:0-13415 GCA_964636235.1 uncultured Thermoplasmatales archaeon | reverse complement strand
TATTAATCAAAAACCTTTTTTATCAAAAAAGGAGTTATAAGTGTTGTAATAATAGTTAAGAGCACTGTTATAGCAAGGAATTGATTTTCAATTTTTGTTGATGATAAAAAACCATTAGCAATTGCTGTACTGACAATAATTAAAGCCAGTTCCATTCTTGGAATCATTCCAATTCCTACCTGCAATGACTCTTTTGCATCTAACCCCGCTAAATGAGATCCAATACCACAACCAATAATTTTACCAATGACACCAATTAAAACAACCAGCAAAGAAAATATTCCAATTTCAATAATAGATACTATATCAGTAAATATACCAATGAATAATCGAGCACCCACCCAAATAAAAAATAATGGAACAAAAAATCCATATCCTAATGCTTGGACATCATCAATTATTTTTCTTGATTTTATAGAATTTCCAATAAGGATTCCAGCGATAAAAGCACCTATAACACCACTAATACCGAATCTATCTGCAAAAAAGGAATAAAGTAAGAAAATAGATAATGAAATACTAAGAAAAGCCTTAGGCAGATTGATTCGTTCACTATATGAAAGCAATCTATCTATCACTTTTAACCCCAGATATAAAAATGTTATAAAGAAAAAGATAATTTTAACTCCAATGTATAATAATGGATCTGCCCCAACAATAAATGATAATAGAACTATCCCAAGCACATCATCTATAACCGCTCCACCTAGAATAGTTGTCCCAGCCTTTGTATTAAGCATATGTAAGTCCATTAATGTTCTTACGGTAATACCAACAGAGGTTGCAATAAGTATCAAACCAATGACTAAACTATCTGATGGATTATACCCGAAAAATAATGAAAGAATAATACCAAAAATTAATGGAACTATGACTCCGCCTAATGCCACATAAGTTGAGGTTCTTCCCATTGCTCTTAATTGTCCTAGATTTGTTGATAGACCAGATATAAACATCAAAAATAAAATACCAATTTCAGCAAGAAAATCAAATTCAAACGATAAATAATTAAAACAAGGAATATTAACGGATGTTCCAAAAATGAAAAATAGTTCTCCAGTAAAAACCATATAGCCTAATCCACCAAGAATAAAACCTGCCAGGATTTCACCTATGACAACGGGAAAGTTAATTTTTGAAAAGAGATATCCAAAGGTTCTTGCAAGAATTAACGCAATTGCTATGAGAAATGCAATATCATAAATCGTAATAATCAACCTTCTTCATTCTGGTCTATTAACGGATGATATTGGGTAGCTGAATAATATTTTCTTATCAATTGATGAAGGGTTAATTCTCCAACAATGACTTCATCTTTTATAACCGGAAGTCTCCTCAGTTTGTATTTAACCATTTTCATCAGTGCATCAATAATTTTTTCATTAGGGTCAGTAATAATGATTTTTGAGCACATGATATCTTTTGCTGTTTTGACAGTCCCATGTTGAATTGATAAAATATCTGGCATTCCAAAAACAAAGGAGGGAGTGTTTTTAGGTGCTAATATCGATAGGACATCATGTTCAGTAATTATTCCCAATAATTTTTTTTCTTTTTTACTAGTTATAACCCAGATATGATTTCGTGCACCAAGTATGGATAAAACATGATTGAGATCTTCTTTTTCTTCAATAAGTGGTAAATCCCATACCCTTTTATCCATCAATTGATGAACTTTTAAATTATAAAAATCATCTATTAACTGATGTTTTGAAGTCATAAGTCATTATTGTGATTTACTAAGCCTTATTTTAATACTTCCAAAATTTGAAATTGTTTTTATTCTGTTAATACTTTTTTCTTTGTTTTTTCAAGAATCATAGTATCAATTTTCTTGTGGATTTCATCAATATTGGTCTGATCTCTTACTTCACTTGTTATATTGCTAATTTGTTGTTTATCTGATCGGGATGGGTTTAAATCGTTTCTTTTTGATGGGAACCATTGGAATGATTCGCTTCCCTTTTTTTTAACGGTACGATGATTACTTGAAAAATGATGTGTTGGAACTGGTTTTATTGTTTTATCCATCTCAATAAAAGTTGAATTATTTTCATCGTTGTTAAATAATTTTATACTTTTATCATTAGTATGAAGTTTTTTAGAGATGTTTATCTTTAAAGTGGTCATTTTTTTATTTTTTATGAAAGGATTGATTATTGAAACATAAACAATTGATAATATTAAAATAGATAAAGCAATAAAAATCGGAGTTTGAGGATTAGATAAAAAAGAATCAATATAAGAAGGTTTCATCGTAATCGATATTGTTTCTATTGCATCTTCATAACCTTGTTTTTGGGCAAGAATAGTTACGTTTTTTTTATTCGGAGCTACAAGTACAGCCTGACCATCTGAATCACTTAATAATATATCATTTGTATTATCCTCATTTTTTAAACTTACCACAGCATCTTTAATAGGATTTCCAAATTGATCTGTTACAATAACCATAAATTGTTCATTTGCATTTACAAGATATGATTCAGTAGTAATTACTAATTGATCAACAATCTCATCAATTGAAGGTACAACTACAATGCTTATATTTCCCATTTTGTTTTCAGTAAATGCTTCTATTGTAAACAATCTATAGGAATCAACCTTTGGAGCCTTTAACCATATTTCTCCATTTTCATTATCTGACGTAATATAATAATATGTATTATTAAATAAAATAGTAACATTTACAAGATACGGAGTTCCATTTTGAATTTGAGGGTCATAGACACTGACCGAAAAATTTTTTCCTGATTCAACGCTTTTACTACTTAAGTCGATTATAAGATTCGTATTTTCCTGAGCGGTTAATGAAGTTATTGATAAGACCACTATTGATATTATAAATATGAATAACATTTTTTTTGAATTTGAATATATCCATCGTTTCCTATACATACGTCTTCATCAACAATTTAAAGAGTGCACTTAAAACAAACAATCGCAATGCTATTATTTATTTTTTATTAGTATTTCAAAAATTGCAAGTATATGGTTTGATAAAAATATGATAAGCATTGTAAACAAACATTTATATATTAATAAATTGGATATAAATGGTAGAGGTTTCAGAGATGCAACCGAGAAAACAGATATTCGTTATTACCGTCCTATTATTACTTTGCACTACCAATTTTTTTGTTATTTTTAATGATAAAACTGTCTCTGCTGCTTCGGTGGGAAGTTCAACTTTATATTTCGTCGATTATTTTGAAAATTCTGCAGAAAATAGTGGATATCTTGATTCATCCATCCCTATTTCAGAATTTCCTCCATCAAAAACGAATAACTCTTATTATCCACCAATATTAAGAAATATTGCTACGAATTATGAAAATTACTTTCAATGGATAACTTTTTGGGTTTTAAACAGTATCGATTATTATGGAGCGGGTCTTGATGGATATGAAGATATTATTGATCAATTGAAAATACTTATGCCAAATCCTTTAAGAATTACAGAATCCTATATAAACGAGGATAATGAATCTATTATGCTAGATGGAGACGTTACCTATAATTTAGACTTTTCTACTTCAAAATTTCTAGGAAATGAAAATGAAAATAAAGTCAATGTATCAATTTATTCATATAACCCAAATGCATTTTTTCCTACGTTAATAAAAAGCACTGAAACAATTATAACCGAACCATCATCATTATCTAAGATTCACAGTCAAACTATTATAATTGAAAATGTCACACATACAATTGTTCCAGGTTCAAGTATATTGTTTTCAATTGAAATAATTCCCGCAAATAAAACAATATTATCATTTATACAAAACCAAGATTCATTTATAAATAAACATAAAGATCAAATGAAAGAATTTCTGATAAAAGTTATCGAGTTTTTTGATAACCCTGAAATTAACGCTTATTATGATATATACAAAGATTTTGAAAATCTAACTTCATCATTAAATTTATCATCCAATCTTACCGCAGAATTCTTTAACTCAGTAATTGGACCTTCATTAGTTTATGATTCAATCGACCATCCATCATCCGTAACTGTTCCATTTCAATCTTCAAATGAAAAGGAAAATACAATTAAATATTATCTTGGTCAATCAAACAAATTAACCAAGAGTAAACCAACTGGCGATCCAAGTTCATCCTCCTTAGCAAATGGCCAAATAACTTGGAGGTCTGATTCATTTGATAGAAGTAAAATCTTGAAAAATGCAGATGCTGTTATTTATATAAATTATAAAGATGCAACGTTTTTTAAAAATAAGATGGCCGTAACCGCCTTGTTACTTATCAATAATGAGTCAGTGGCATCTGATAGTGTTCAATTTGAGAATCAAGTTTTTGTTACTACCTCAAAAATCTATCATTTCTCTTTTGATAATCTTGAAGATAACATTGAAATTAGTTATGATGACACAATATCCATACAACTAGAATTGGAAAATGAAACCACTGTTGGTCAGGGATTGCTTCGTTCTGTAGATGTGCTGTATAATGGCTTAGAATATCCCTCTTATTTAATGGTATCTTTATCAGAAACAGATCACATAACAGTAACTTATGATAGATCTCCATCATCTGCAGAGATAATTCCTGGAGATACGGTAACATACACATTAAATATTTCAAGCGATTATAATGATGATATTACAGTAGATTATAAACCCAGCTCATTTTCAGATACGGAGCAAAATAGTTGGGATATTACAATTTCAGATCCTAGTTTTTCAATTCAATCAGACGGGAAAAAATCCATTACTGTTGATCTAACTTCAACATTCATTTCTTTGGATGCTTATGATGAAAAGCCTCTTGAAATGGATCTTGAAATTATTGGAAAAACTGGTTATGACTCTATTCCTCTTTCTGCAGAGGTATCAAGTAATGCAGTAACATTTGACACACTCATTGATGCTCCCGAGGGCAAAACGATAAAACACGGTGTGAATCAAACATATGTTATTAACATAACAAATAACAATACCGGGCTATGGCCCAATAGTTTTATTCTAACTGCCTCATCTAGTAATAATTGGACCGTTGATCTTAGCGACTATACTTATGATAATCTTGGTTATGGGAATACAACTAGTATTGATGTTACCTTACATGTTCCTAGAAAAACAAATGATGATTCTGATATGATTACATTTAAGGTAATATCAAAAGAAAATGGCGCTGTGAAAACTATAACAATCAATTCTACAATTAAGGGAGACTCAATCTTTGAAGATATGTTTGATTATTTTAAAACTCTAGCTGAAGATTTTGGGTTGGATGAAGTTTTTGGAGATTTTGCACCATTTGTTATACCAATACTTTTAATAATTGTAATTTTTATTATTATCATTCTTATGGTATTCATTATCACCTCAAAAACGATAGAATTGATCTGTGTTGACAGAATAAAAGAAATATTGCCCTATGAAAAGGCAACATATGATATTATAATAAAAAATCATAGCAACAAAATGCAAACCTGTAATCTAGATATTCATTTTGATAGTAATGATGAAAAGTGGAAGTATAATGTTCAGCAAGAAACGGTAACAATTCCTCAAAAACAATCAAAAACGATACATCTTTCCATTCTTCCCACTGATGAAATTATTGGTGATGATTGGGTAAAAGCAAGTTTTATTGCTTCAATCGTTGGTTCAAAAAAACAACGCAATATTGACCTCATGGTTATGGTAAAAAATGGTATTACTGACCTTTCAATCCAAAATGTCTTCCATTGGCCCAAACCATTTAGAGGGAATGAAAAAGTCACTACTTCTTTTAAAATACAAAATAACGGTAATATTCAAGCAAAGAATATAAAAGTACGTTTACTTATAAACGATAAGGAAAAGAATAAAGTAGAAGATATTATTATCCCTGCTCGTGGTTATGCTGATATTAGCATACCTTGGATAGCAAAAAAAGGTAAAAACGATATACGTATTGTTGTTACCTAAACAATAAAAAAATTTGTTGTTGGGTTCATCATGGCTACAACATCCGAAACGAAAAAAGATCTGGAGCAACTCCGTAACGCAGAAAAAAAATTCCAATCATATATCGAACGAAGAAACGAATTAAATGATGCATCTAAAGTGCTTCGTGAAGAACGAGATATGATTAATGCTAAACATAAAGAAATGAAAGAATCTATGAAAACATTGAAGCAAGAACGTGATGAACTTGTCAAGAAAATGAGAGATCATAAAACGATTCGTAATAAATTACAGGAACAGGCAAAGACGTTGATAAAGGCTCGGCAAAGTAAAAAGGGCGAGGTTTTTAAAAATTTACCATTATTAGTTGAAGAGTTAAAAGCTGATGTTCAAATGCTTGAATATCGACAGGAAACTGTTCCAATGCCTCCTCAGGATGAAAATGAGTTGATTGATAATATTCGGGATAAAAAAAATGAATATAGACAAGCTGTTGCTCGTCTTCAGGAACAAGAATCAATTCAAATTGATATTTCAGATAAAGATAAAGCAATTGATGACCTATTCAAAAAAGCTGATGAAGAACATGAAAAAGTTCAGAAATATTACAAGGAAAGTCAAGCTAAGCACAATGAATACATGAAACTTGTAGAAGAATTATCTGTTACTATTGCTGAATCAAATAAAAAACATGAACAATACATTGAAACAAGAAACGAAGCACAGGCAAATCATGAAAAAGCCATGGAAATGCGCGATAAAATCGTTCAGGTGAAAGGAGAACGGAGAAGACGTTGGCAAGAAGCCAAGCAAATTATTAAGGAACAAAACGTTAAAGCAAGGAAAGCAGTCTTGGATAAGGATAAATTAAATGAGATTGCTGATGATACCTTGGAGTCTCTTAAGAAGGGGAGAAAAATCTCTTTATAAATATAATAGTAATCGTTAATTACCGATTATTAAGTCGTCAGTTTTATATACTATTTTTTCTTACCACTCATTTGTGACGAATTATGACAGATATAGGAATCGTTAGTTACGGAGGAAGTATTCCTCAGACAAGAATAAAAGTTGAAGAAATTGCAAATGTCTGGGGAAAAGACGGAGCCCGGATATCAAAAGGATTGAGAATTAACGAAAAATCTGTTCCTTTACAGGACCAGGACACCGCAACGATAAGTGTGGAAGCAGCACGAGCGGCGCTTAGGCGATCATCAATCAACCCACAAGATATCGGTGCGATTTACATCGGTAGTGAATCTCATCCATACGCAGTAAAACCAACAGGAACCATCGTTGGTGAAGCAATAGGTGCAACCCCTAATCTTATGGTTGCAGATTATGAATTTGCTTGTAAGGCTGGAACTGCGGCGATTCAAACATGTACTGCTCTTGTAAAAGCAGACTTTGTAAAATATGGAATGGCCATTGGAGCTGATACTTCTCAAGCAGCACCCGGTGATGCATTAGAATATGCAGCATCAGCAGGAGGAGCTGCTTTTATCATAGGATCAGATAATGTGATTGCTACTATTAATAAAACAATTTCATTTACAACTGACACGCCAGATTTTTGGAGAAGAGCTGAACGAAAATATCCAAAGCATGGTGGAAGGTTTACTGGAGATCCAGCGTATTTTAAACATGTCACATCATGTGCAAAAAATCTTATGGATATGATGGGTACGACCCCAGATGATTACGATTATGCTATTTTTCATCAGCCAAATGGTAAATTTCCTGTAAGAGCTGCGAAAATGCTCGGGTTTTCTATGGAGCAGGTGAACACTGGTCTTATTGTGCCCTACATTGGAAACACATATTCTGGTGCTTCCTGCATTGGTCTTGCCGCAGTTCTAGACGTGGCTAAACCAGGAGATAGAATTCTAGTCACGAGCTATGGCTCAGGCGCAGGTAGTGACGGATTTGATATTACGGTCACAAATAATATAAATTCATATCCTAAACAGAATGCACCAACCATCATGGAAATGGTCAATGATAAACGATACATAACCTATGGTCAATATGCAAAAGAAACTGATCTGTTGATTTGGGAGTGAGAGAAATGAGAGATGTAGCAGTAATTGGAGTTGGATTAACAAAATTTGGTGAATTGTGGGATAGATCATTTCGTCAACTCACCGCAGAAGCAGGTTCAAAAGCTATTATTGATTCAGGAATTGATGGAAAAGATATCGATGCAATGTATATTGGTTCTATGAGTTCAGGTCGATTCGTCGGACAAGAGCATATTGGTGCCCTTGTTGCCGATGCTTCTGGTTTTTCACATATGCATATTCCTTCGACTCGTATGGAAGGAGCATGTGCTAGTGGTGGCCTTGCCATGCGTCAAGGATATCTATCAATCGCATCTGGCATGAACGATGTGGTCGTTGTTGGAGGTATCGAAAAGATGAACGATGTCGGTGGAACAGCTGCAACAGAGACCCTTGCAACCGCTGCAGATCAAGAATGGGAAGCATTTTTTGGTGCAACGTTTCCAGCATTATATGCTATGATTGCAACGAGGCATATGTATGAATATGGTACCACAAAAGAACAACTTGCCCAAGTCGCAGTAAAAAACCACAAAAATGGAGCAAAAAATCCATATGCCCAATACCAGATGGAAATAACTATTGAACAAGCCTTAAATGCATCACCGGTAGCTGATCCGCTTGGCCTTCTTGATTGCTCACCGGTGACTGATGGAGCAGCAGCACTGGTATTATGTGCAGCTGATAAAGCCAAAGAGTACACTAATAATTTGGTTAAAATTATTGGATCTGGCCAAGCATCTGATACATTATCACTTCATGGAAGAGATAATATTGCCACTCTTGATGCAACTGTTCACGCTGCAAAAATGGCCTATAAACAAGCAAATGTGACTCCAAATCAGATACAGCTTGCAGAGGTACATGATTGCTTTACCATTGCTGAGATTTGTGCTGTTGAAGATCTGGGGTTTGTCGAAAAGGGCCAGGGAGGAAAAGCAGTAGAAAATCATATAACCACCATGGATGGAGAAATTCCAGTTAACACAAGTGGAGGATTGAAATCAAAAGGTCATCCTGTTGGTGCAACTGGTGTTGCACAAATTGTTGAAATTACCCAACAGTTACGTGGTCAAGCTGGAGCAAGACAAGTTAATGATGCACGTATAGGGTTAGCCCATAACGTTGGTGGTTCTGGTGCCACTTGTGTTGTTCATATTTTGGAGGCGATGTAATATGCCAAAAGATGTTCCAAGATTCTGGAGGGAAATACCACAAAGATATAATCTAATGGCAAATCAATGTGGTTCATGTAATAAAGTGTATTTTCCACCAAGAGAAGCTTGTCCGTATTGTAGAAGAAAAAGTATTGGAAAAATGAAAGATCTGAAATTATCTGGAAAAGGAGAAATTCTTACATACACAATTGTGCACGTAGGACCAGAAGATTTCGAAAACCAAGTACCATATCCAATCGCAATTATCAAACTTGATGAGGGACCAAGAATAACTGCTCAAATTATCGATTGTGATCCAAACCAAGTAAAGATAGGTATGAGAGTAGAAAGTACATTTAGGAAAATCCAACAAGATGGAGAAACAGGTGCCATTTATTATGGTTACAAGTTCAAACCAAGTAAAGAAACTGCACCGGAACAAAATATTGCCACAGAACAGGAAATCGCTAATTTAGCATAGGATGAAAATTTCATCCTATTTCTTATTTATTATATTAATTAATATTTTAACAAGATTCGCAGATTTTAACTAGCAAATTTTAGAAAACTATTTAACTTATTGCCGATATATTATTCGACTTAATTAAGAATAGAGAACCATTCTTTCCCCTACTTTATTGGAAAGTAAATAGCAAAACAGAAATCATGGTGTGAAAAACATGAAAGTTAAAAATGCTTTATCAGAGAAAATAGCAGGAGAAATCACACTGAGTCCAAAGCCTGGATTAACATTAAGAAAATGGAGAAATATATTCAAAATTAGTCAAACGGAATTAGCTCATTTCTTAGAACTTTCTCCTAGTGTGATAAGTGATTATGAATCAGGTAGAAGAAAATCACCAGGCATCCAAACCATTCGGAAAGTAATAGAAGCATTCATGAAAATCGACGAACAACGAGGTGGAAATATAATCCATCAATACGATCCAATCATTAAAACCAGAGAAGGAATTATCGAAATTCAGGAATATCCATTTGCTGTTGAAGCAGATGCATTTATACGTGCAATCAAAGGCAATATATTAACAAAAGGAAGGCAAGGATTGAAAAAGAAAGTAAAAGGATTCACTTTGGTTGATAGTATAAAAACAATTAAAAATATTTCACCAGTAAATTACACGCATTTATATGGATGGACTCCTGAAAGAGCATTAATTTTCACTGGTATTCAATTTGGAAGAAGTCCCATGATCGCTGTTCGAATTCATCCCGTAAAGCCATCAGTTGTTGTTTATCATAAACCGGGAGGGGTTGACCCCTTGGCAATTAAACTAGCTGAAAGAGAAAATATTGCTCTTGTTTCCACAAATTTAGGATTGGATGAATTAAAAGATACTCTTATTCGTATTGGAAATGGAGAAAACATCGAATAAAATTTCAATTATCCTTTCGATGATATATCATAAATACAATAATAAAAATCATCTCTGATATTCCAATTATAGTAAAGAACAAAAAGAACGGATTACTATCTATAACCATCATTATAGTCGATATAATTGAAAAAACAGCGAATAAACCAAGAAATAAGGATATGGTTGATTCGGTTTTTTTGGATTGTTTTAATTGTTGTAAATCGGATTCAATATGTTCTAATTTTTCTCTCAATTCTGCATTGGTAATTCCTTTCATCATTAGATGAACCGTATAGAGAGAAAATTTATAAATTTTATTAAATAATTAAAGATGATTTTAAATTCAATATAAAACAAAAAACCTATATGATAACTACAAATGCAATATAGTATAATAACATGAAAAAGAAAATCATTAAAACAGCACCTGTCTTAACAGTTCACAATCTTGACCCATCCATTAGAGCAAAATATGGGTACCTTGAAGCCATTGTCAGTATCATCACAAATATAGGATTATTTCTATTAAAACTTTTACTAGGTCTTTTTATTAACAGTATTGCATTAATAGCAGATGGAATTCATTCCTTATCTGATGTCAGTTCTTCCATTATTGTTTTATTTGGTTTTCATTTTAGCAAGAAACCGCCAGATGAAAATCATCCATTTGGCCATGGTAGAATCGAATATATTTCAACATTACTGATCGCGACATTACTTATATTTGCTGCATTAACCATTCTTTATCAATCCATTGAAAAGTTATTACATCCTGCGCCTCTATTAAATCACTCGTATCTTTACATTATAGCAATTATTGTCATTATCACTGCAGTCGTTAAAGAGCTGCTTGCTCAATATTCTTCTTATCTTGCAAGAAAAATTGATAGTGACATGTTAAAGGCAGATGCCTGGCATCACAGAACAGATGCATTATCGTCAATTGGCGTGGCTATAAGTATTATTGGTGCGTATTATGGTTATTTCATTCTTGATTCGGTATTTGGTATTGTTATTGCTTTACTGATTATTTATTTGGGCATTGATTTAATTAAAAAAGCATCAAATAGTCTTATTGGAATTAAACCTGATGAAAAAATAATAAAAAAAATTAGATCTTTAACTGATGATATTACCGACATTCATAATGTACATAAAATTATTTTACATGATTATGGCACATTAAAAATTGTTACATTCCATGCAACATTTGATAAGCATCTATCATTGTATAACGCTCATATGATTGCTGATGAACTGGAAAAAAAAATACAAGATAAATTAGGATTTGTTGCAGTCATTCATCTTGAACCAGATTTATATAAAGAATAGCAATCATAATCAAAAGGTGAAGAATAACGTTCTCCATGAGGATAGTATATTTATTAAATATTCAATAACTGAATAAAACTGTTTTGTTTTTGGCATACTGATTTCAAAGATAGCTTCCTCTGATTCTGCATCATATGAATCTTTTGCTTTAACTTTCAGTTCATATGTATCCTTATCAGCCCAGGTATGTGTTAAAGTTATTTCCTCTCCTGATTGATAGGGTCCAATCCAGTCGCTATCTGTTCCATCCCCCCAGGTAACAAAAAAGGAAATAGCATCATTATCAATATCGGTTGCTGAAAACGTAAAGGTATATTGTTCTCCAGCTTTCCCTTTTGAAGGTCCATCTATGAGTGGTTTGGTAGGTGCATTATTAATTAATATTTCTAAGGGCTCTGAAAAACTACTTTGGCCTCCTACATGATCTTCTGCAAGAACCCTGATTTCAACTATTCCATCTATTGCCCATGAATGATCCAGAGTTATTTGTGATCCAGATGGAAAATAATCCGAATATTCATCTACATGCATGTCACTATTCCAATCAAAGCCTAATCTGATAACATCATCATTGATGTCCTCTGCTGAAGAAGAAAAGCTATACATTGCATTTTTAGTACAAATAGCTGGACCGGTGATATCTATTGGTACGTTGGGATTATCATTACCCTTCTTTTTAGGTAGGCCCTGATTAGCCCATTCAGTGATACCTCCTTCAACATTATACACAGTTCCATTAAAACCCCTACTAATTAAAACAGAAGCTGCAGCAACACTTCTTGATCCACCTTTGCAATACAATATAACATCATTTCCATCATATAATGAAATAAAATCCTGATATGATTCTTCATCTTGGATTTTGGCTAATTCAAAATGTCTAGGAAATTCAGGATATGGCGTATCAATTCTATCATTATACCATTCTACATCAGTGCGTACATCAATGGGAATCTGAATACCATTTGATGTATCATTTAAAAAATCCCAGGCTTCGTTAACACTTATATCGATATAATCATCAGCTATATTATTTTGCCCAATCGCTTGGATGTTTACAAATATAAGAATTCCAATTAGAACGAATGAACTTATTTTAGTATATATCCTCATGTAGATATTCCCCAATTTTAATTAATATGTAATATTTTATATTATATATAATAATTTTTAATTATTGATCGTTTTAGAATATAAAAAAGAAGGAAGGAAGTGGTTTGATAAAATTATCAAACCTGAAGATTAATCTTTTAATTTAAAGCAGCCCATAGGTTTTGAACGTGAACTCATACATACTTGGTAAATCACGCCAGAGATTACCGCTGTCCCTTGTAAACCAGAAGCTTCCATCATCATACTGATTACCAAACGCATAACCCCACTCATAACCAAAGGATGTGGTCACACCACTTGGCGCCGGAGGACAAACAATAAAGTACTGCACACCAGAAGTCACAGGAGCATCAGCAAAATCAACTTCAAACCAGGTCCACGTACTTGGCACCTCAGCAGGCGTAAACACGACTGTATCAAGAAGTGTGCCATCAATACCACCCTCACGTAATTCCACCACCA
>CAZWQV010000054.1:0-13516 GCA_964636235.1 uncultured Thermoplasmatales archaeon | reverse complement strand
CGGGTAAGAAGCCAAATTACAATAACTGCAATGAGCCCTATAAAGTTGAAGAAAATCGATGCAAGTATTAGAAGTAAAACCCATAATATTCCTTGTTTTCCTCTTCGTTCCGCATCTTTATAAAGCCAAATACAAATCAATATCGCTATTATTAAAGGAACAACAAAGATAAGTAGGCACATCGTTAATCCCAACCCCATAAAAAAGGCTGCATCATCAGAATTGCCAAATGGCCATTCATCAGAATAATAGTCTTGACCTGAAACACTGATTACTGATAATGACAGCAGCATCAAACTTAGTAATAATAAAAACATACGTTGTTTATTTTTCATATATTACTCCTCACAAATGAAGTACAATGCAAAAATGTTTAAAAAATATTTCCATAAAAAAAAGAAAAATAAAGAAAAACCTTAATTGGATTTTTCAAAATTTTTTTTACAATAAGGACATATCCTTGCATCTTCTGGTATTAATCGATTGCAATTTGGGCATCGACGATCTGTTTTTTTCATCATTTTCAATTTTTCAGGATTTCGGATATATTCATTTAATTCTAGTTGAACAATAGCAGGTACTATAATACCTATAAAAATAAATAATATTGCCCATAGAGCTACACTGTTATCCTTTCTGACATGTATTGAAAATGCTTCAGCATATTTAAACATCCAATAGATGTTCGCAATTGGTATTATAATTAGCCAGCATGTTGGAATGTTTGCACCAAAATTTTCATTTATCTCTTGCTTTGTTTTTACATACCAATAAATAAAATAGATGCCTAAGGTAATAATACCTAAGACATAAACAAGAATGACATTGCGTTCTTCTAATGTATGGTGCATTGTATTGTATCCTGGAAAATTTATTTCACTTGTTTTTCTGCAATATCCCCGATGATTGGAACTTTGAATTTTTCACCTTGATATGCTTTAATCATTAGAATGAGCCATAAGATAATGGTCAGTGCCCAGATAATCCAAGAAAGCCACAATAATGCAGGGATGCCTGGATTATAAGAATAATAAGGTGTTCCACCATATCCCCAACTAGGTGCTCCTATCCATCCAATCACCCATGCAATAATATTTAATGGTATGAATGTTAAAATGGATTGCATTGCATGGAATTTCACCGTTTTATTATCCTTTTCAATAATATAAAAAATGATGCCAGTTAACCAAAAAAGCACATATGATAATGCACTTGCAACATTTTCGTCTAAATTCATAGATGTTTTTTCTGCCATGTTTTTTATCCTCACCAAACTTTTACGTTATGCTCTGCAAATATTTAACTGGCTATTTATCCTTTTTGATTTGAAAGAGGATTTAAAAACATATGTTCTTCATCAATAAAAATAATACTCACAAATTCATCTTTTATTTGCATTTTTCTAGGATTTTGTACAATTCTGATATGGTATGATTTTTTGTCCATTACTTGTATTTCATCCTGATTTTCACTGACCAGAATCATCTCTTTTTGAAGATCTTTATTACCAATAACATTCACTCCTTCCAAATCTGTTGCATCAACAGTTGATTCAACCATGGTTGAAAGATTAATGAGATGAATATAATTTTTATGAACATTTGAAACAATAAAATACTGTTCCTCTATTTTTATAACATCTGAGATTTCAAAGGGAAATAATCGTAGTAAATACGTGTATCTATAGAGTTGTTTACCATCTTTCATGCCCACATTTTTTGAAGAAGTGGTAATCGTTCCACCAAAATGATCTTGTACCTTTTTAAGGATAGCATATGCTGCTTGTTTATCACTTAGGAAAAAATCTAAACCACCGTGTTCTCTACCATAATCAGCAAGAAACAATTTTCTATTTCCCTGTTCCTGCATTGAAATAATCGTATCATCCACGTATGATTGAATCGAGTAGATCTTATCATCTGATAATTTTTTATTTCCCGGTCGTATCTGAATAATAGCTTCATGATATCCGCCAAATTGTTTGGAGCAAAGCTCACATACATTTTTTTTTATTTTTATGGTTAATGAATGATGCTCAGTAATTTTTTCACCATCGATATAACCTTCAATTGTAATAGGACATGTTTCATTATCAAATATATCTTCACAACTAATTGAAATAGTGATGTCCTGTAGTTGATTGCTGATGGAAAAATACTGTTTTATATACCGTTTTAATACGGTTTCAAATGGTTCGTTTTTCCAGTTGTTTTTATATTTAAATGCATGGCAATGTGTGCAATACGGTATAGTAAAACCATCTGGTCCACTGGTGAATTGATGTCGTTTAAGATAACAAGCAAGGCAGGATCCTTCGCGAAATATTTTTTCGTCTTTTCCACAATCAACACAAATCATAGCATTGTTTCCTTAAGACCTCTGTTTTATGGTCTTTTTTTGAGTGAGATACACTCCACACATTATAAATATTGCACCAATAACAAAGAGTGGTGTTATAGTTTCTTTTATAATAAGAATCGATAAAATCATGGTAAAGAACGGAATAAGGGTGAGAAATACGGCGGTTTGCCCTGCATCTTGTTTCGATAGCACATAATACCAAATTAGATATGCGATAACTGAACAGAAAATACCAAGATACATAATAGCAATAATTCCATTTATTGAAATATGAAGATAATCATAATCTAAATAAAGAAGTGTAAAAGGAAGGTAACACAGAAAACCGATGAGAAATGCATTTGTGGTTACTTGTAATGGTGAATAGGTTCGGAGAAGATTTTTTCCAACAATGGAATAAACCGCCCAGCATAACGCTGATGCAAGTACTAATATACATCCAGTTAGAAACAGGGTATCAACAACAAGGGTTTCATTGGTCATTTGACCAAGAACAATAACAAATACCCCACAGAATGATAAGGGAATTCCGATTTTTTTTAGCAATGTAAAACGTTCTTTTAAAAAAATACGAGATAAAAGGGCGATTAAAATGACATTGGTATTGATAATAGCTGAAGCCGTGGCCGGGGTAGTTAATGAGACACCGATAAATTGAAAAATATAGATAAATGTAACACCAGTTAATCCAAGTATCAGTACCTGCATCCATTCTTTTTTTGGAAGAAATAATTTCTGTTTTCTTAGAAATAAAATAACAATCATTAATGGAGTTGCTAAAGCAAAACGAAAGATTCCTAAAAGAATGGGAGGAATTTCAGAATATGTCAATCCCACTGCAATAAAGCTACCAGCCCATATGAAACTAGTACATGCTAGTAAAAGAGGATTAATTGCTTTTTCTGCATTCATATTTCCTTATTTTTATCAATAGTTATTTTTTATATGATGAAATAGCTTGCTTGCCACCTTGGTATGCTTTTTTATTAATGTCAATGAATTTTTTAGGGACATTTTCTAGAATTGTGGAAAGTAATATATCCGATTCAAAGGGTAAGATTTCTGTTGCGGCAAGTGCACCAAGCATAACGATGTTTTTGGTTATTGTTGCTCCCGCTTTTCTTGATATATCCAGTGCATTGATTTTATATAAATCGGTTTTTTTCTCAAGTTCTTTAAAAATATCAGTTACTGCCGGATAGGTATCATCACCAACCGATACTGTAAATGGTACTACTGGTGTTATATCTGTTACCACTTTTGTTTTTTTATGAGCAAAATGAATATATCGAAGAGCCTCAACAGGTTCCAAACTGATTATCACATCCGCTGTTCCACTTGCAACCAAGGGCCCTGAAACATCACCCATACGAACCGTACAGAATACTGATCCTCCACGCTGGGCCATACCATGAACTTCTGAAGCATATACATTTACCTTTGCGTTCACCGCTGCTTTTCCCAAGATATTCGCTGCAGTAATGACTCCTTGACCGCCGACACCGGTAAGTACAACACTTATTTTACTCATTTATTTGTCCTCCCTTTTTACTTTAATCGCTTTTTCAGGACAAACCTGTACACAGTTACCACAACCATTACACTGTTGATCATCAATATGAATGCTGCCATCCACTTCATAGTAAAATGCGGGGCAACCGAATTGATCAATACAGACCTTGCATCCTTTACATTTATCTTGATTGACTTCAAACACAGGTATTTTTTTACCTTGCCTACGTTTATCTCTATTTTCAAGAAGAATACATGGTGATTTACTGACCACAAAACTAGGTCCTTTATGTTCAAGAGCACGGGTAAATGCCTCAGTTGTTTTCTTTATTAGATTCGGATTAACCACTTCAATATGTTCAACACCGCAACCCTTGGCAACATCTTCCACTAAGATTCGTTTTGCAGTATTACCCATTCCATCCGTATCTGTTCCAGGATGCGGTTGATGACCAGTCATTGCTGTAGTTCTATTATCTAATACGGTAATAACGACATCATGATTATGATGTGTCGCATTTATAAGTGGAGGAATACCGGAATGGAAAAAGGTGGAATCTCCCATAAATGAAATAATCTTTTGATCAGTTGCAACGGAAAGCCCACATGCTGTTCCAGCATTTGATCCCATACATAATAATAAATCAGCCATATACAATGGCGGTTCTTTACCTAAGGTGTAACAACCAATATCAGTGGGATAAACAGTATGTTTTGGGCTTGCTTTTTTTGCTGCATAATAGGTCGCCCTATGTGGACAACCGGGACATAATGCTGGTGGCCTTCTGGGAAGAGTAAGATCTGGTTTTTGTGGTTTTGGAAGTGGGTTTTTTTTCTTAAAAATTTTTGCAAGTGTTTCCGTTACAATATCTGGTGTGTATTCATATAATCTTGAGAAATGACCAGTTGACTTTCCAAGTATCTTCACCTTTGCTTGTAAGTCATATGCAAGTTGTTTAAATTGATTTTCAAGAATAGGTTCTAATTCTTCAACAACTGTTATTTCAGAGCAAGATTCAATAAGTTTTTTACACATAGTTGGTGGAATAGGATGAGTCATTCCGATTTTTAAAATGGTTACATCAAGGCCTAAATCTTCCGCTGCTTCTTTTACATAGTTAAAAGAAACACCAGATGTAACTATTCCTTTATCACTTTTTTTACCTATTTGAATGAATTCATTGAAGGGTGATTTATCAGATATTTTTGCGGCTTTTTTCATTTTTTCAAGAAGGATAGGGTGTTGTTTTCGTGCAACAGCCGGGACGGTTACTAAGTTTTCATCCTTTTCAAAAAATCCTTTTCCCTTAGGTTTTTTTGGCTTAATTAATTTGATCGGGCCTCTGGCATGGTTTAACCGGGTTGTTGTTCTTAGAAGTATAGGCAATTTTAAGTCTTCGGATATATCAAATCCAAGCCGAGTCATCTCTTTTGCTTCTTCTGGCGTGGTAGGTTCAAACATAGGGGCACTACCAAAGAGTGCGTAATAGCGGTTATCTTGTTCGTTCTGAGAAGAATGGCACGACGGATCATCTGCAGATACAATAATATGGCCTCCCTTGCATCCAACATAAAGATAGGTCATAAATGCATCACTTGCAACATTAAGTCCCACATGTTTCATACAGGTTAGGCTTCTGAGGTTACAAAATGAAGCTGCAGCAGCAACCTCAAGGGATACTTTTTCATTGGTGGAATATTCAAAATAATATGGAACTTTTTTATTATTTTTTTTTAGATATTTAGCAATATGTGAAAAGGTATCTGCAATCTCTGACGAAGGAGTCCCAGGATAGGTTGTAGCAACATCAACTCCTGCTTCAATAGCACCTCTTGTAATTGCTTCATTACCAAGCAGCATTATTGTTTTACCAGGTTTTTCATCAATAATATCCATAATTATAATCCCCATATCTCGAATTTTTTGTTCAAAATTGGTGAATGAAAGAAACCATATAAATCTAACTCTTATAAATAAGAATCATTTGCATAAAAAAAATCATAAATAGTAGGTATAAAGTAAATATTTATATATTACATAATCCATAGATTTAATGGGGACAACATCATGAAAATAATTACTAAAATTCTGAGTTTAATCATAGTTTGTTTACTATTACCACAAGGACTTATATTCGTTGGTTCACATGCAGAAGAACAACAACATCAAACGATTAAATTTTCATTAAAGATAAATACGCCTGATTTTAAAGAAGATTCTACTTACATCACTTTTAATACTAACAATACTGAATCCTATTTATATCAACCCGGTTATCCTCAACTTCCCAAAATATCTAAACAATTCATTTTACCCGTTGGTTCAAAAATTAATGATATTCTCATGACCCCTAGTAAAGTACAATTTATACCAATTAAAAAAATAGTAAAACCCTGTAGCAATCCGATTCCAACATCAACTATTTCAGACAAAACACTCACTTTTACTGAAGATCCGCAAATATATGCAAAAGATCAATTGTATCCTCAAAAAAACTATGAAACAAAAATAGGATGTGGCCTCTATAACAATGAACTAGTCACTTTTGTTACCATTAGTTATTATCCATATCAATATAATCCGATACAGCAAAAAGTTTATTGGTCTGAACAAACCAGTTTTACCATTTCATATACTTCTCCATCCGATTCTTTATTAAAATCAGATGATTATGATTTAATTATAATAGCTCCCAGTCAATTCAGCCAAGCCATCAGTCCTTTAGTACAGCATAAAAATTCTTATCATATAAACACATATCTAAAAACAACAGAAGAGATCTATGCTCAATATAGTGGAAGGGATCATCAGGAACAAATAAAATATTTTATTTATGATGCGGTAAAAAACCAGGGAGTAAAATATGTACTTCTTATGGGAAGCATTGATCTTGTACCTATGCGAAAAGCTTCAGTTAGAGTGTATCATGATGATGATATTTTAACAGATTTGTATTATGCAGACGTGTTCAATGCTGATGGGAGTTTTTCAAGTTGGGACACCAATAACAATGATCGTTTCAGTGAATATGATTGGGACAATGGTCTGAAAGACACGGTCGATTTATATCCAGATGTTCATGTGGGCAGATTCCCTTGTAAAAATACCGATGAAGTATCGGTTATTGTTGATAAAATAATAAATTATGAATCCACTTCAGCGCAAGAACCCTGGTATAAACGAATGCTTCTCATTGCCGGAGACACCTTTCCAGATCATGGCGTCATTGAAGGCGAACTAGTGACAAGCATTATCGGTGAACACATGCAACAATATGGTTTCGAGCTGGTTAAACTATGGACATCGCTTGGAACATTTCGGCCATTAACAATCAATAAAGAGATTAACAAAGGAGCAGGTTTTATTAGCTATTCGGGACATGGATATGAACAAGGGTTTGGAACGTCACCGCCGGATGTGGAGCAACGTATAGAATATTTCTCCCCTTATCTTTACGGACTGTTCAATGGCTATAAGTTACCAGTTATCTTTTGGGATGCTTGTTCAACAGCCCGACTTGATTTTACCGTTGAGGATCTATTAGAATGGTATCCAGAGATACTTGTAAAAATACTTACTATGATTGAAAATGAACCATATGAAATGGATACCATGTATCCTTGTTTTGCATGGGAATTTGTTAAAAAATCAAATGGTGGAAGTATTGCATCTATTGGATCAACAAGAGTAGCGTTCACTGGTGTAGATCAAAATGGAGCTGACTGGGGAGCAGGGTATTTAAATACGCATTTCTTTGAAAGTTATCAGCCAGGTAAAACATTAGGTGACTTGTTTACCAGCAGTCAAATAGATTATCTAAACGGTGTTGGAACCGAGTGTATCACTCTTGAAGAGTTTATCCTTATTGGAGACCCTAGTTTAATGCTCGGTGGTTTTTCTTAAGATTAACCACCCATTTGGATTTATTACAGATAACATTTATGAAAATTAAAAAAGTAATTATAATTTGTATTATTGTTTTTATACTAGTGTATTTTTCTCCATTGTTTTTTTCACTTCTGGAAAAAAAACCATCATCAGATATTACTTGTTTTCTTTACCTTGAATCTTTTGAAGGAATACCAAAGAATTATACTGCTCTTAATACAACAGATTTGCAACAATATCCAATGATACTAGAAGGAATCGGTAATGAATCTATTAAAGGTAAATGTAAAGAGCTAGACATTTTTCTTGACCTAATAAATTATCCTACGTTTCGATATATTAAATATAATGATACCTATTATTATGTTTCATACACAACCCCCTAAACAACGATTTAATGTGCAAAGCCAAATTTCTAATTAATTATATATAAGAAAATCCAATTACACAAAGAATTGTGTAAGAGTTGATATAAGGATGGGGCGAAGAAAAAACAATCTAAAAGAATATGAAAACTTGCCACCAGAAGAACTATACACCCATGTTCGAAAAAATATTAGCATCCCAAAATACATGGATGCTTTTCTTTATGAACAAAACATTAGTCTTTCAAAACTAGTTCAAAATGCAATAATTACGCGAATGAATCAGGAACAAAAGCAAAATATAACAAAAGTAGTTAAAGGGGAATTGGAAGAAAAAATAATTAGAAAAAGAATATCTGAACAAAAAAAGAAAGATCCTAATTTCGAACATGAACTACAACGAGCAAAATTTATTTTAACCGAATATTTTAACGCTTTTGATAAACATCAAACTGAATTAAAAGAACAGAAAAAGCAACTCATGTTTTCAGATTTTCCAGAAATGTATGTTGATGTCATAAAATTTGAACAATGGTATACAACAAATATGCAATCCTATGAAATGTTAAAACAACAATATGATAATCCAGTAGAGCGATTAATAACCATCAAAAAAAGACATTTCTAATATAAAATAATAAATTATGAAGATTGATGAATGAAAGAGTTCGCTCTTCTTTCACCATATCTTCTTTTTAAATACTGAATATATTTTTCCTCATACGATTTTTTCAATTGATACCCAAAAGGGCGAACTGATTTTAATGACCAGGGCTTATTCATAATATCAATAAAAACTCTTCATGAAATCCTATTTAAATAATAATTGTTAAAAAGACAAAATGAAAAAAAATATGAAATATGTTTGTTTTGATACATAATTATTACATAATACAACTGCTTTATCCCGATTTATGAAAAAACCTTCAGTCCTTACCATTGGTGGATCAGATCCTTCATGTGGTGCGGGTATACAAGCAGATATCCAAGCATTTGAATTATTGAATGTGCACCCTACATCAGTTATTACTTGTATTACGCTACAAAACACCATTTCATTAAAAGAAATTATTCCTTTGCCAATAAATCAAATAAAAAAACAAATTGATATGATTATGGAAGACATTTCTCCATCATATGTAAAAACTGGGCTACTTTATTCAAAAGAAATAATTGAATTGGTTGTAAAAAAACAAGAGGAATACAAATGGAAATTGATTGTTGATCCAATTATAACCTCAACCACTGGAAAGACGTGCGTTACAAAGGATTATATTTCATCATTGAAAAGCAAACTTCTTCCAAAAACATACCTAATAACTCCAAACATTCCTGAGGCAAATCAAATCATCCAAGATTCCATTAAAAACATTAATTCCATGAAGTCATCTGCGAAAAACCTACAACAACTAGGTTGCAATTATGTTTTTTTAAAAGGAGGGCATCTTGAACAATCAACAGATGCAATTGATATGTTCTATGATGGTAAATCATTTCATATTCTTTCTCTTCCTATGATTAAGAAACCTGCGATTCACGGAACTGGCTGCGTGCTATCTTCTCTTATAACAGGATATCTTTGTAAGAATGATAAACCGAAAGTTGCAGTTCAAAAAGCAAAACATGCTCTCTGGCAAATGATGCAATATTCATATCAGCCAGGTAAAGGAATGAATGTATCTAATTTATTTTATCCTATATTTCAAACAAGACCACCATTCTTTGAATCTTTTGCATATCAAAATACATGGCAAGAATTCTCATCAATTCTTCCTAATCTTATTAATGAATTATCTGAAGTATTTATTGCTGAAGTAGGTTGCAATATGGGTTATGCAATTTCAAATGCAAAAACATATCAAGATATCTGTGCCTTTAAAAACCGATTAATAAAGCCACTTAATAAAAATCAACTACCAACACTTGTGTTTGGTGGGTCAAAACATGTCGCATCAATCATTCTATCAGTCATGAATCAGTTTCCAGACAATCAATGTGCAATGAATATTCGTTACAATGAAAAAATATTAAATGCATGTAATAAAGCAATAAAAAACATTGCATCATTTGATAGATCTAAGGAACCCAAGAATACAAAATCAACTATGGAATGGGGAACATCATATGTGCTTAAATCATCTGATACCTGCCCTGACATTATCTATGACAAGGGCGGAATTGGAAAAGAGCCGATGATACGGCTGATTGGAAAAAACCCTCAAGAAATAGTATCAAAATTACATGCAATTAAACGAAATTATGAATAAATAGAATAACTCCTATATTCCTACGAAAGATTTATTAATGCTTTTAATGTTGATTGGCCTTAAGGAATTACAAACGACATACTTGGGAGGTTAGATAGTATGGCAGGAAATGAATCAATCGATGAAAACACAATATTTGTAGGAAACAAACCACCAATGAGCTACGTCCTTGCTGTTGTCACACAATTCAATGGCGGATCAGATGAAGTTATGATCAAAGCAAGAGGCCGAGCAATCAGTAGAGCAGTTGATACAGCAGAAATTGTACGAAATAGATTTGTCAAAGAAGCATCAGTAGAAAACATAATCATTGGAACCGAAAGCATTACAAATGAAGAAGGAAGAGACTCGAACGTTTCTTCAATAGAGATAAAACTTTCAACAAAATAATATCAAGGGGGCCTTTTTGAAAACACCCTATTTCTTTTTTTATTTCTAGTTTAATATTTAATTATAATTCTTCAATTATGCGAAACCATTTTAATAAGAAAACATATTATGCTGTGCTGTTGATTTTACATGGTCAATTATATAATTATTACTGGTGGAGTTATTTCCGGATTAGGAAAAGGTATCACCACCGCATCAGTTGGAAAAATTCTACAAATGCATGGTTACAATGTAACTGCAATGAAAATCGACCCATACATTAATTGTGACGCAGGCACACTTAGGCCTACTGAACATGGTGAAGTGTGGGTCACCGAAGATGGTGGTGAGATCGATCAGGATCTTGGTCATTACGAACGGTTCCTAGATATTAATATTCCAAAATATCACAATATCACCACTGGCCAAGTATACGGTGCTGTAATTGAAAAAGAGCGTAAAGGGGAATACTTAGGAAAAACCGTTCAACCAATCCCTCACGTCACCGATGAAATAAAAGAACGAATACGAAGGCCATCGAAAGAAAAAGATTTAGATTTCATAATGGTAGAAATTGGTGGAACCGTTGGCGATTATGAAAATATTTTATTTTTAGAAGCAGTCCGTCAGATGAAACTTGAAGGAGATAAAGTCCTATTTATCCATGTAACCTATGTTCCTGTACTTGATGCATTGGGTGAGGCAAAAACAAAACCAACCCAGCACTCCGTTAAATTACTTCGAGAAATTGGGATTCAACCTGATTTTATTGTTGCACGAGCAGATCATGAACTTGATCACGTACGAAAAGAAAAAATCGCATTATTTTGTAATGTTCATGAAGAAGATGTTATCTCAGATTCAAACATTGATAGCGTCTATGCCGTTCCACTTCTTTTTGAGGAACAAGAGCTTTGCAGAAAAATATTGAAAAAACTGCGACTCAGAAGAGACATTGAAGACTTGAAATCATGGAAAAAATTTATCCGTCAAATCAGAAATTTACAAGAAGAAATCAATATTGGAATTGTGGGAAAATATTTTGATATTGGAACATCTCAATTATCTGATTCATATATCTCAGTTATTGAAGCAGTTAAACATGCCGCATGGGCAAATAATCTAGACCCGAAAATCCATTGGATTGATTCCAAACAATTTGAGAAAAATCCTGAAACGATTGATTCACTCAATGAGGTGGATGGCATTATTGTTCCGGGAGGATTTGGTCTATCTGGCATTCAAGGAAAAATAGATACTATTTGTTATTGCCGCGAGCATGATATTCCATATTTAGGGCTTTGCCTTGGTATGCAATTAGCAGTTGTTGAGTATGCACAGAATGTGTGTCATATTGAGGGAGCCCATTCAAAAGAAGTGAAAAAAAGTACTAAAGCACCCGTTATCGATTTTATTCCAGAGCAAGTAACTATTTTACAGGAATCTAGGTATGGGGCAACCATGCGATTAGGTGCTTATCCAGCGGTTCTTACTAAAAATAGCTTGGTGCAAAAATTATACAAAGCAACAAGAGTTGAAGAGCGGCATCGTCATCGATATGAAGTCAATCCTGATTATGTGGAAATACTAGAAGATAACGGATTGGTCTTTTCAGGTCGATCGCCCGATGGTATATTAATGGAATTTATGGAACTTCCAGGTCATTCCTATTTTGTTGGTACCCAAGCACATCCTGAGTTTAAATCCAGGCCAATGAAACCAGCACCGCTCTTTAATGGGTTCATTATAGCTGCATCAAAAAAAAAATTAAATAATTCATCAAAAGAGGTAAAACAACTTATTTAATAAATGATATTAAACTAACTATTATCCTTTATTTCATAATCCTTTTCTTCAAGAAGATTTCGTAACATGTCAATATTAAACTGAGTTTCCGAGCAACCATTTTTTGTCAAAGGAACAGATAATGCAGGAGTATTCCAGTTGCATAGAATCTTAGTGCCAAGTTTCAATTCATCAGTACAAGCGATACCAACCACGCCATCATAGGATTTCTTCTCGAGAATTTTTTGGACGCAAGATCCACCAGGTAAAATAAAAACATCATAGTCTTTCTTTTTAGCTAGAATAGTAGCTTGATAGACCAAGCAATCTTTGGAGCAAAATCTACATTTATATGATGATGTTTCTGTATTAAATTCTGCTTTACATCTTGAATCCATAAATTTCCGACAGCAATGAGGAAGAAATAGTGCTTTATTTTTCGCTCCTTTGAAAAGAGGTTTGCAAATGAAATTATTCAAATGAGTATCGATCATATCCTTTATCAATACAATTGCATCTTCAAGGGGAAGACCTGTTATCTCAGCAACTTTAAATCGATTGACTAAATCTGATGCAATTTCATTTATCTTTAACTTTCTTCTATTAGATAGTTTTGCAATTTCTTGAAATAATGTTTGAGATATTGCTGATAGATCAAAGGTAAAATGATATGACATAACTTATCCTCATTTTTCACTATTTTGTTAATTCTATTATTAATCTATTGTTTAACAATCAGTATCAGTTTGCTACAATAGCTCTACAAGCATCCAATAAGACAGTATTCCATGAACGCTATATATTATATAAATTTTTTCCAATTAAAATATATAATTTTTTCATAAAAGCTATTTATATATAATAAAAATTAATATTAATATCTGTATTTATAGTAAATTATCTTTTAAAATAACAAGTTATTAATGTAATTCTTAATAAAAAGTATAAAAAAGGAAAAGAAGGAATAT
>CAZWQV010000053.1:0-13690 GCA_964636235.1 uncultured Thermoplasmatales archaeon | reverse complement strand
TTACGAAAAGAAATCATTGATGTTTGGAAACAAAACAAACAGGACTCCTCACCTTTCTCTTATATATCTGATGTCGGTGACATAGAATCCTATTCAAGTTTTTGGGAAAAAGAAATGCAGTATGATGTATTCAAAATATTTACCACTGAATCCTTTCGCGTGCCTGAAGTAAGTGATCACCTCTTTTTTAATTACGGGTTATTTACTGCAGAACATGATATTCCTTACCATCAACGTGCACTTGTGGATATTGCAGCTGAGGGAAAAACCTGGTTGTTTGATACAAATGGAAAAAAAGAACAGTTAAAAATTCTTGTTTATGACATTGAAATGGCAAATTTTATTCCTGGAAAAACCGATCTTCCTATTGATATCATAGGATATGCCGATGCACAAATCACATTTACCTCTTCAAAGAATCTGGAAACGGAATCTTTTGAATTTGACATTTTAGATATTACCAAGGATCCCTTATCAACTCCTATCCATCAGCTTTGTTCCCCAACCATTGAAGATGAAATAAAAAATCTGGCAGATTTTTGTAACACCATTACAAATTATGATATTATCTCCGGCCATAACATAGCTGGTTTTGACAATGCTCAACTACATGGTAGAATTCAACATATTTTAAAATCAAAAAAATCAATCATTTCAGCAAAAGAAAAGAAGATATTTGAATCATTTCTCACAGATCAAAGTCGCAATGATAAATCATTTCATTTCGGAGTCAGCTCTTCAGTTGTACAAATCTATCCCTGTGGATTTGATACATACTTAGCTTCTAGAAAATTTTATCCATATTTAGAATCACATAGTCTAAAAGCAGTAGCACCATTTTTAGGAGTTGGTATAGCGGATCGATTGATTCTGTCACCAACTGAAATCAAAATAGATGATACCACCCTTCTCTATAACAAACAGGATGTTATTGAGCAATTAGGTGTAACCCTGCATTTGTTACAACTTGCGTTGCCTCTCTCATTTACTACTTGTATGCCTTTTGAAACCTTACTATCTGCAGGTGCTGTGAATATGTGGGATCATATGTCCCTTATCCGCAGTTCAATGCAAAAGAAAATTATGCCACCAATTTGTAGGGTTAATTCAATCGCACAGGTTTTGCTAAATGATTTTAATAAGTGCATAACCAAAAATGATATCGTATCCTGGGCAAAAAAAAGAAAGGAACAACTTCCTAAAGATTTTGTTCGAGTGGTGAAATACGGAATTGAAATGCCTGAATGGATGTTGTATCCCTATGTTATTTTCAATAAAAATGCAGATTCAATTGATGAACGATTAAATTATCATATGCCCGGCGGGATGACCATAAAACCAGATAAAGATGCTCATTCTCATTTTATTCCTTGGTATCATGTAGTAGTTGCTGATGTTGGAGCAATGTATCCCACTATTTTAAAAGCTTTAAATGTTGGAGCAGACACAGTCCATCTATGTAAAAAAAATGAAACACCTGATATGTGGATATGGTTGAAGAGATTACCCGTCCAATTGTTTGAAAAACAAAATGTACTCTGGAAAAAAGTCTCATCAGATTCTCATGCGTTTGCAGATAAAGGATATTTAATTGGCATTCATATTGATAAAACTCCCGGTGTTGTTAATCAAGCAATGACTGGTATTATGAGTATGATTTCTCAGATTAAAAATGAATTAAAAGAAGCCTCAAAATCCGGCAGTAAAGATGAACTTGATCGATTGAAAATGATGTATCAAAGTGTCAAAGGAGCACGGAATGCCGGAACCCATGGCATACTGGCTGCTCCAAATGTTTCCGGTCGCCAGTTTAATCTTTGGGGAGCTGCAGCTATTACTACCAAGGGTCAGGAGATTTTAGCTGAAACTCTTGCTTATTTAAAACATAAAGGTATACGAGTGGTCTATGGAGATACCGATGGTCTTTATTTAGGATGCTCCTCATCAGTATATAGTAGCCCAAATTTTGCCAAAGCACTGGATCTATCAGCGCATAAAGATAAAGCTGGCTGGTTAACCTCAAATGAAAAAGCTATTCAAGCTATTGAAAAAAGTAATGAAAAATGGCAAAAAAATCTGAACTATCCGGATTTCGAATTGGAGCCTGAAATTCATGATGCTATGATTTTTGTAAAGCATAAAAATTATCTTATTTTTGATGAAAAGAATAACCAGATCATTCTTCAAACAAAGGGAAATAATTTTAAGGGTTCAGATAAGGCCAATATTGCTCGTATCGCTTTGAAAGAAATTATGATGCGTGTGTTAAAGGATATTCCGACTTGGTCTGATGAGGAGGAAGCACGAACTTTTGTTCAGGAAGCAATTCAAAAGCATACCCAGGATGTGGTCTCTAATCTTGATTTTACAAAAGTGGATATCGAAGATTTAACTTTAATCCAATCCGTGAAACCTTCTAAAAGATATAAAAGAAACCAGGATGGATCTTTATCTACCTTCGGTAAAAGAGCCGCTGCCCTTGAAAAAGTCCTAAATGAGCAAATATCATCTAGTAGAAAAATTCGTTTTGTGGTCACTAAAAAACCATTACCCGGAATTACCAATCCATCAAAAAGTGGTGTGAAACCAATTGATTACATGTACCCTATTGATCATATCAAAAGTAATGCTGATATTGATCTACAATGGTATCAGCAGATGATTGAAAACTATATCAAAGGTGCTTTTGGTTTATCTCAAATGCAGAAAACAGAGCAAACCGGCCTGGATGCATGGATGTAAAAAAAAGAGTTTGGATAGAACTGTAAAGAGCCTTGGTAACATTTGTTACATAAAGGGTTTAAATGGTCATTTGGAAAAAGTATATTGATTGGTATGAAAATTGTTGGAACGATATATGGAAAAGAAGAAGCTGTGGTCATCCAAGCAATCGCAAAATGTAGTATTGTGGCACAACGAGCCAGATATCTTGCAAAAAATATGAAATAATTTTTACTACATTTTTTACTTCCTTTTTTCTAACATTTAGTTTTTTAATCCTTCTTATATTGATAACATATTTACACCAAAAAACATTCTTTTTTTGCAGGAATTATTTTTAATTTTTTATCATTAGTTCCGATGGTATATTCATTTGATTAAATATTATTACCTATTTTTCATTTTTTGAGCAATATTTAAATATATCAAGAGAGAATTACTAAATAAAGAGCAGTGTATATAAGGGGACAATTATGCTTCAAATTAATAAAAAATATGCTTCGATGTTGGTATTATTTCTATTTATCAGTGCAAGTTTATTAGCCGCGCCATTGATGAAAGCTGATGATGCAGTTGATCTGCCCATCAATGCTCATATCAGTGATTCATTTCATTTTTCAATGATACAATTAGAACAATCTCAGGAGTATTGTACTCCAATTCTTTCTGAATCAAATAGTTGGCTTTTACAACCTGGAAAGGTAAAACTTCCTACCTATACGAAAATCTATGAGTTTCCAATTGGAACAAAAATCAACGAGGTAACCATTTCATATAATAAGGAAACACAAGTGTCAATATCCGAACCAATAGAGACAGTTGATGCATTTCAAGATATAAATGGTGTGAAAGTGTTAACATCTGATATACGTATGGATGATATCTCTTGTGATTCAGATGTATATCCATCTTTTTATTATACTATTGATACCGGTGTTGGATTAAATAAAGAAAATAACCGAGTTCTTTTCCTGAAAATTGTTCTGTTTCCAGTTCATTATGATGAATCGCAAGATCAGTTATTACATGTAGACCAATTTGATGTTGATATTGACTACGCCCAAAATCCAATTGAAACAAGTGATTTGTCAACTGATGAAACATATGATCTTGTCATTATCACTCCGAAAACATATAAAACAACATTAAACCCGTTTATCGCTCATAAAGAGCAATATGGTGTTTCTGTCTATGTTGAAACCCTTGATGATATTTATGTCTCTTATCAAGGCCAAGATAATACTGAGAAAATAAAGTATTTTATCAAACATGCGGTAGAAGAATGGAACACGTTATATGTTCTTTTAATTGGTGATATGAAACAACTACCCATACGAGCAACCGCTGCTTATCCCTGGGATGGCTATCATGGTAATGGCATTTTAACAGATTTATATTATGCAGATATTTATGATAGTTCCATGAATTTTGCTAGTTGGGATGCCAATCAAAATGGGATTTATGGTGAAGCAGATTTCAATGGTTTTCCACCTCAGCCTAATGATGATATTGATGATGTTGATTTATATGCTGATGTTCATGTGGGAAGGATTCCATGTACTACAAATGATGAGTTGATCACGGTTCTTAATAAGATTATCACCTATGAGACCTTTACCTATGATCAGATTTGGTTCAAACGATTAGTTCTTGCCGGCGGGGATACATTTGGACTGACAAAAGGATCACCTCCCTTTCAATATGAAGGAGAAATCACTAATGTAAAAGTCGGTCAGCAGCTACCGGGTTTTGAACAAACAAGACTGTGGGCATCAAAAAGAAACCTACATGCCGGTTCATTCAACAGAGCTATCACCAAAGGCGCTGGTTTTGTCAGTTACGCAGGCCATGGGTTTGAACATGGCTGGGGAACCTATCGACCAAATGCCATTATCGACAGTGCTTTAATTATTTATTACACTCCTTTTTTAAAACAAATTCATAATGAACATAAACTACCGATCATCTTTTTTGATGCATGTCTTACCGCTAAACTTGATTTTAACATCACTGATCTTATCGGATATTATGGTATTGTTGCACCAATTGTGAATATGTTTTTGGGATATACAGCTGATGATTTTTTCCCACCATTTGCATGGGCTTTTTTAAAACTGGAGAGCGGTGGTTGCATTGCTGATATTGGAGCTACCCGACCCGCATACACGTATGTTGATAAGGATGGGGTGTATGCTGGAGCAGGATATCTAGATGTGCACTTTTTTAAATCATATCATGAAGGAGTAACAGTTGGTGAAATGCTTACATCTGCACAACGGGATTATTTAAATTATGTGGGAAAGGATTTCTTCACAGTTGAAGAATATATACTTCTGGGTGATCCAAGTCTTATGGTCGGTGGATATCCATAGTTTTTATTCAAATGACAAAAAATATGCCTTAAAAGGTTTTTTTATTCAACTTTCTAACAATAAAGCCTATAAACAGGTTAATATTTTTTTAAATGGTGATATAAATGATTCGGAGGGTAAAATCGTTTATTATACTAATGATGCTTGTAATTTTACCAATGTCAACAACTATTGCTACTTTTGAAAAAAGCAATTCATTTGATCAAATAAGAAACAACGAACTATTTCAAAATTGTTATATCAATATATCAGGTTCTTTGGAAACCCAGTGGAAAATTAATTTTTTAAAACCCTTTGGTGATTATCGATCGACTGTTTTATTTTGGCATTTAGAATTACAATCAGATAATCAACTTACAATTTCTGATAAAAATGGAGAAATATTATATCAATTCAATGGAGCAGTTAAACTAAATATATTTCGATTTTCTGGAATTTATATTCCAAAGTTACAAAGTGAAAACGGTCCATTACATATGAGCATTAATGGACATGTGGGTAGAATTTTATTCCAGGAACTAGCAAAAAGTAATTCAGAAAATGAAAACCGTCACAATCTTAGATATGTAAATGATAAAGAATCGTTTCTGAATTGTTATATTGAAGTGCAAGGTCATATTCATAATGACTGGCCAGCAGTCGTAAAATTACCAAATATGCTTATAGCCGGTTGGATTCAAGCATCTTTAGATGATGTTCTCTTTGGATCATATAGTTATATGCTATTTGAAGATGATGCAGATATAAAGATTTATGAGAAAAAAGATGGAACTCTTTTATGGGAGCATCAAGGTCAATTAGATCCATTACTTACCATTATTGGATATAGAGGATATTATTCATATATTAATCCTGAGCAAGAATTACAAAAGGTCACATTATCTGGAAAAGCATTCTTTACAAGTATTAGATTAGATGATTTTGGTACTTAAATCATCTATTTTTTATTTCTTTATAGTTATTACTATCATTTAAAATGAAAACATGTTGAATTGAAATAATTAAAAATAAAAAAATGTGTTCAACAAATAAAGCGGCATGCACCATACCAGTGGTACGGTGTTGCATGACCGTAAATGTTGAACTTTTTTTGCAGCAACAATATTAATTGATTTAGCCGAATAATGCGCCAAGTCCTGCTGCTGCTTCTTCTTCTGATACTTCTTCTTCCTCTTCTTCCTCTTCTTTCTTTTTCTCGTCTTTCTTTTTGTCGGAAGAAGCATCTCCGCCCGATGCCGCTGGTGCAGCAGCCGCTGGTGCAACTGCAGCTGTTTTAATAGCCTCTTCTATGTCCACTCCTTCAAGGGAAGCAGTTAAGGCTTTTATGCGGGCATCATCAGGTTTTACGCCGGCAGCAGTAAGGATTTTTTTGATATTATCTTCTGAGATTTCTTTTCCTGCTGAGTGAAGAAGCATCGCGCTGTATATATATTCCATTTCCTGAATGCCTCCATTTTTTTTATGTCATATTTTTTAAGTCTTCATCTAATCCTTCATCTTTTACCTTTTTAGCAACTGACAACATGGATTGATGTGCTTTTGAAACAATATGTTTCGCGGTTTCTTTATTTATAATTCCTTGATCAAGAGCAACCGCAAGTGAATTGCGATATGCTTTCATGATCAATGGTTGAATAGTATCTTTTGTTACCCAAGCTGTTTCCACTGCAAGATTGAAACTATTGCTGGCAGCAAGTTTCATTTGGGCAATAAATTGATCAGTGTCAATATCAAGAACATCTGGCTTGAAAATAAATCCATCCTCATAAACTCCTTGAAGTGATATACCAATTTCAATAGGATAGATTTCAAGTCTTGTGAGCATTTGAGCAACATCTTTTGGTATTTGCTCTCCTTTTTTCACAATAACTTTATCTTTCTTGATGGTAACCTTGCCACCTTGAATTGCAGCAGGAATACCTACTTTCTGTAACTCTCCAACAATTGGACCCGGTTTAAAAGGAGTATCTCCCGCTGGTACCATGATATCATCAGGAGCTTTCTCACCACCTTTTGCTGGAGCCATTGTTCTAGTCTGCTTGAGCATATTGAACAATTTAAAGGGATTAAGATCGGTTGCAATAAGAGCTGTTTGTCCTTGAACTACATCTTTTAATGCTTGAACATCTTTTACTTTTTTATTTGCATTATCAAGCGATCGGAATAAAAGCGTGTTTTTTGTAGATCGGATAACCAGTTTCTCTCGGAGATTTCCACGCATATGTTGCATCTGTGGTGCGGGAATGCTTCCAATTTGAGCAATGCCAACAACGGGATGATCCTGAATGATTTGAGTGAGCTCTTCGACTTCCTTGTATTTCCAATCTGCAACATGAGCCATGTGTTCATCACCTACATTACTTTTTCAGAGGGACCCATTGTAGTTTTCACATAAACGGATCTTATATTCATTTTACCTCTTTCAAGTGTTCCTTCAAGTCGTTTTATAATAGCTTGAATATTATCTGCAATATCCTCACTACTCATTTTTTCATTACCAACCACAGTATGAAATGTGGTATTGGTTTTTGATCGGATTTTTACAGTATTGCGTAAATTTTTGACCATATCAGTTAAATCAGCTGCTGGTGGCACTGGTCGTGGCATTTTTCCACGGGGACCAAGGACCGTACCAAGTGTTTTACCAATGGTGGGCATTAAGGGAGCTTCTGCAATAAAGTAATCATGATCATCAGCAATTCTTTTGAATGCTTTTTTATCATCTGAATATCCCTCAATTTCTTCAGGTTTGATCAAAAAATCAACAATATCTTTTGATTTTAAAGCAAGTTCACCAGATGCAAATAATGCTATTTTTGCTTCTGTTCCTCTTCCTTTTGGAAGTTTAACTTCTTCATCAATCCTGTTTTTCGGGATGTTTAAGTCGATATTTTTTAGATTTATGACTACATCAACAGTCTGAGTGAATTTACGTTCATTTTCTTTGGATGAAGTTTTCATTTTCTCGACTGTTTCAACGATCTTTTTGTCTGCCATAAGCCTCAGTCTGCATATATTTATTAAAGTATTATATCCATATAAAAATGGAAATGTACTCCTCGGGAATGATAACCCCATTTATAAAAGTTTGGTATGATTCCTATGATTATGAGCCTATCCGTTCGATGATAAGTTCAATTATTTCTTCCGGTTCTCTGATTCGCCGTAATTCATGTCGCATAATAAGGGGAGTACCTTCAATATTATTCTTATTTCCTTTTTTATCTGTGAAAAAAACAGCTCTTTTTTCAGTTATTTTTGAAATATTTGATACAACCTTTGCCTTATCCACAATCTTTCTATCATATTGCTGCACACAGGTCAGTAATATTTTTTCTTTTTCTTTACTAACTGCTTCAAAAGGACACCGGCCCAATGGTGTGATGGTATATCCCAGTTTATCAAGAAGGGTGAATATTTCATATTTTAACGATTTAGTATTTATCTCTTCAGCTGGAATATGTTTTTTAATTTGAAAGGATGTTATTTTTTTCTCTTGTTTATCACCTAGAATGTCAATGTGTTTTATAAGACGTTCATCGAACATGTCCTCAATTCGAAATGCCACATCTACTCGTGCATTCATTCCTTCTTCATATAAACGGACTTGTCTTCTTGATACATGCACAGAGCGAGCAAAACAACCAAGGGATATCTGTTTTTGTTTCCGAAGCTCTATGAGTTTGTCAGTATCAAGAGATGCATAAAATCCGCCGGGTGCTGCATAGACTTTTAAAGGTATTCCTTCCAGCAAGTGACCATGAAGCGTTTCAGGACTGATTGCCTGAATACCAAATCTATCATATACCACTCCGGTTTCAAGAAAACCTTTACCCGTTCGAAGTCCAATTAAAAGAGGATGCCCTCCGATAAGGCCCGCTAGTGTTTTAAGCTCTTCAGAAATTTCCTCTGGAAATGCGTTGATATTGGTTAAAACTTTAATTATGAGAAGTGAATTGTCCCTTCGTGCAACCAGGTCAAAACCTATGGATCGAATGAAATATGCATCTGATACATAGTATCCTGCATTACTGAGTGTTTCCCGGATGAATTGAAAGAGCTCTTCACGATTCATAGTCTTAATGGTATAAAAAAGTTGTAATATATAAGAATTATTGTCCAAATGATTATTTTATTGAATAAAAAAGTATAAAATACATTGGGTTATGATATGTGGATCGGTTTTGATGATACAGACTCACGCATGGGTGGGTGTACCACCTATGTTGCTTTTGAAATTATACAACAGTTAATAAAAAATGGTTTTATGCTAGTCGGCTTTCCTCGTTTAGTTCGGTTAAACCCGCAGGTTCCATGGAAAACTCGGGGAAATGGTGCTATTGCTTTTCAAATCGGAAAAGGATCTGGTTCTGAAACCTGTTTTGCGGAAAAAGAAAATGATCTTTTTTATTTTGATTCCAAACAAGATGATACATTTGAAATGAAGGATATTTCTATTATTCAAAGTATTGTTCATGATACTATTCAAAACTATGCTGAATTTGATTCAAAAAACACCAATCCAGCATATGTTATCTGCAAGGAAAAGCTATCATCAGATCTTTATAGGAAAGCAGTACATGAACTTGTTGATAAGGATATGGTGATTCAAGAAATCAATCATGTCGATGGATTATATCATCTTTTTAAAAACGGTCGTGGCATCATTGGTGCATGTGCTGCCATCTCATGGGATCAATCAAATGATCATACCTATGAGTTAATATCATACCGACTGAAACAAAACTGGAAAACAGATAGATTTGTTGATGATCAATCCGTCATTGCTATGGATAAAAAACATGATTCCACATTTAATAATTTTGATTATGAAAACAAGTATAACTGTATCGTTCCCCATTCCCCCTGTCCCATTCTTTTTGGCATTCGTGGTGATGATCCAACAGTACTTTCCACTTGTCAACAAATGATTATATCTGAACCGATACAAGGATGGATGATTTTTGCATCAAATCAGGGAACTGATGATCATCTTAGACAAAAAAAAATTACTGAGATTCAACCATATACTTCAGTGATCGTTCAAGGAACGGTTTCAACAATACCAAAAAGGATTCCTGGCGGTCATGTTATCTTTTCACTAACTGATGAAAATGAAATAAGTATTGATTGTGCCGCATATGAGCCTACAAAACAATTGAGAGATATCATATCTCAGCTTTACCCCGGTGATTTCATCGAAGTATATGGAGGGATTAGAGAAGAGCCATTAACTGTTAATATTGAGAAACTCAATATACTTTCACTTGTGGACGTGTTTGAAAAAATCGAAAATCCTGTTTGCCCGGTCTGTGGAAAACATATGAGATCTAAAGGATTAAACCAAGGATATAAATGTAAAACATGCAAAACAACAGCAGATAATCCAATTAAAAATAAGAAAAAAAGAACCTTACAGGTTGGCTTTTATGAGGTGCCAATATGTGCTCGAAGACATCTGAGCAAACCTTTGAAGAGAATGAATAATTTTTATATGTGTTTATGAATAAATTTTACATAGGTTAAATAAATACATATAGTTATTGGCATAAATTATTGATATCTTGGAGACACCATTATGGATACGATATTATATGAAGCAATACGAATCTTTCTGATGTCAATGATACCAGGGATTGAATCCCGTTTTGTGGTACCTTTACTTGCCATGAATGATTTTGGTTGGGAATGGTGGCAAGCAGTACCAATTGCAATTGCAGGAAATATCTTTCTGGTTCCGTTTATATTACTTTTTTTTAAACATGCTGAACTATATGCCCGACGTTTTCCTCGTTGGCGACGAGCAATGGATTGGGGATTTCCAAAGATTCGGAAAAGAGCTGATAAACGTATCCAGCAGTATGAAACACTTGCTCTTGTGATATTTGTAGCAATTCCTCTGCCACTAACAGGAGCAGGACTGGGATCATTAATTGCCTATTTATTTGGTCTTCCCATCAAACGATCATTTATTATGATCTTTATTGGCGTAATCATATCAACCTCAATTACTACGTTTATTTATATTACAACCAAGCAATTCCTATGGCATTAAATAATTGTATGGGGAGATTTTTTGAACATTATTACTAATAAATTACGCGAAATTGAATCGTAATGCTTTTTAAGGGATTATTGCTACCCCTATAGAATTTATACGAGCCTGCGGGTGTGGTGTAGTCTGGTATCACTTAAGCTTGCCAAGCTTATAACTCGGGTTCAAATCCCGGCACCCGCATTCTGTTAAATCATTATTGTTTTTAATAAGACTTTTTGACCCGTTAATTTTACTTAGATAATCCCGTAAACTATTATCCAAAAAAGTGCTGACTTTTATATTGTGATGGTGGACTATTTTAAGCAATTCTTTATCGATTGTTATCGTTGTGCGAATCTTGTTCATATTACGAAAAAGTATATACTTTTGTCCATAATTGTTTTTTCCCAACCATAATATTTCTTGGTTATTTTCAAAGAATTAATAAACACTTTTACCGAGTTGGTCATTCATAATATTTAGAAAATCGGAGATATAAGCATAATTTGTTTGTGCTTTCTCATGTAATTCACCAAGGGTAAAAATCCTTGATAATGCACGAGCAAATCGTTCTAAATAAATAATTAATAAGTGATTAATCTTTTCATACATCTCATCACTTTTAGTTGGGTCCATCATCAATTCTTCAATTTGCGGGTCTTCCTCTACTATCTGTGTTTCTAGTTCTTGCCATTTATCCTCAGGGTCAGGTTTAGGTACAAACGAACCTGGTTTTTGTGTAACAGTTACATTTGATAGACCGATGACATATGGTTATTACCCAGGCAATTTTAGAATTGTAAATACCGATAACCCATCAGATGTAGTATATCTTTTAATGCGATTTTATGTACCATATAGTATGAATACATCATCGTGGATAGAAGAAAGCGTAACATCCTCAGCTACATCATTAAATGTACCTGTCAATATGGATTATAATGGTATTCTAACCGATATTGATTTAGAAACTGCAGAAATATCTGATGTTTATATTACTGGTTTCTTTGTCGATAATAACAGTGATGATATATGGGAAACGTATGTACCTCAAGGTATTACTATTAACATAAATGATAATTCCTATGAGTTATTAATATACAGAGAATTTTTCACAGTTTATAATTCAACTAATAAGGAATATCTTGTAGATTTAAATGATGATAATGTAAGTGATTTCTCTGTTGATTCCAGATATTTTCCACCAAAATATTGTCCATAAACGTATTATTTAAATTTATATATAAGATGATTAATCATCTTATATCTTTTTATTTTAATAGTAAATTATTTTAATATGAATTCCTATTATAAAAATATATATGAAAAAAATATTTTTTATTTTTTTTCTAATTACATTTGCCATTCTTCAATTAAATGTTATAAATCTATCTGTAGGCACATATAATGTAAAAGATAAAGAACCATCTATTATTTTTGTTGGAGGTAATGGATTAAATAATTATAGTTCAATTCAAGAGGCTATTGATGTTGCGAAAGATGGAGATATAATTTTTGTTTATGAAAATTGTTATAATGAAAATATTATTATTAATAAGAAAGTTACAATAATTGGTCAAAAAACAATAAATACAATCATAAACGGAAATAGTATAACAAATACAGTAGAAGTTACTTCCTCAAATATAAATATAATAAATTTAAAAATTCTAAATGGCGGGCTCAATTTAGGGGGAAGTGGAATTAGATTATTTAATAATAATTCACAAATATCTAACATAAATATTTCAAATTGCATTTTAGAGGATAATAATTATGGTATATCATTAAGTAATTCTAACAATATTTTTATTTATAATTGCACAATTATAAATAATAGTCTGAATAGTATTTTAATTGATTCCTCTTGTAATTATATTCAATTGAATAAAAATTTAATAATTAATAACGGAGAAAGAGTTAATGACCAAATTTTATTCAGTGGTGGAATTTTTATAAAATCAAATAAAAATTATTATGCTAACATTAGTATAATAAATTGCCAAATAATAAAAAATATTGGTATAGGAATTTATATTGAAAAAGTGGATGGTATAATAATAAAAAATAATAATATTTCATTAAATTCAGATATGGGGATTAGCTTAAATTCAGTTAAAAATATTGATTGTCATACTAATATAATTAATAATAATCCTTTCGGGATTTATCTATGCCAAATAAATGGCCAAAATAATTCAGACCATATAATCATTAAAGATAATTTGGTATCCACAAATTATGAATTTAATCCTTATTGTTCTGCAATATACATAATGAATAATAAAGGAAAAATAATTGTTAATAACAATACCTTACTTAATTCGGTAAAGGGGATGCTTATTGTTAATTCATCAAATATTGAAATATTAAATAATTGTTTTCTTAATAATGATATTAATGCTTTTTTTATTTCTTACTCATTCTTTACTAATAACATTTGGATGAAAAACCTTTGGGAAAGAAATCGAGTATGCCCATATCTAATTTATGGTTATATAATATATCATCAGCAAGGCTTTGGGACATAAGTTAGGTGTTGCCCCCTAACCAGAGGAGA
>CAZWQV010000052.1:0-14364 GCA_964636235.1 uncultured Thermoplasmatales archaeon | reverse complement strand
ATCCAATAAAACATAAAATGGTTTACATCCCTGATACAGCATAATTTATTGTTGCGGCTTCATCCCAAAATAGATAATTAAGGGATGAATCATTTTTCTTTTTTTCAAAGATGGGATGTGCAAAAAAGAGAATTGAACCTAAAATATTGAATTATGTAAACAGAAATTTCAATGAACTTTACACCAAACAAGTAATAGATGTAATCAAACAGCTTCCATCACCATGGAAGCTGAAGAAAACAGGGAGAAATGGTCACGATCCAAAAGAGGTTGCTACAGGTTGCATCCTCAAAGTCGGATTCAATCAGACCTACGATGGTATCGAAGCCTATCTGAAAGAAAGTGAAACATTTAAAAACAGCTTCGAGGACATTCCGGGACATTCTGTTATCCATCGAGGAATGAGTAAACTTTCCATTCCTTATATCAGGAATGTGATGAACCAAACGATCAGCTCACTGAGACGCCAAGGTATGAACGTTGCTGTGGATAGTACAGGTTTTCGTACTGGGGACAGTAGCATCTGGTATGATATCAGGATCGGACGGAAAAACACGAAACGTGATTGTATCAAACTACACATTAGCATGAATGTAGACACGGGTATTATTCACTGGTTTACCATTACACCATCAAAACGACATGACTCACCCGAATTCAGTACCCTACTGAAACATCTCCCAGCGGTGGGAGATGTCTATGGTGACAAAGGGTATTCCTCACGGAAAAACTGTCAGATCGTCGCTGATAAAAAGGGAACACCATATCTTTGTTTCAAAGACAATGCTACCAACAAAGCAAAGGGAAAACCTGCATGGATTATCTCTATCAGATCATTCAAGAAACAGAAAGAGAAATGGCTTGATACATATCATGCCAGATCCATTGTAGAAAGTGTGTTTTCTTCCATCAAACGACGATGGGGAAGCTTTCTTCGCAGTCGACGGAAATGGATGCAGAAAAAAGAGTTGTCTCTCAAAGTGCTCTCCTACAATATCAAACAGGTTCTTCTGATAACTTATGCAAAGGAAAGTAAGATTCCTTTGTGGAAATCATGCGAATAAAACCCACAAAGTCATCTTACCATCCAACCACGATGAGTGTATACTCTGTTTCTCTAATTAAAACCATTGGTGTTTTTATCCCAGATGCTGATGAAGTATCAGCATTTACATTGCAAAATGATTAAAATAAAAGTTGAAAAACATTGAACAATCAAATTAAATTCATTCAATTACGGGATGAAGCCGTATACAGGATGAATAATTTTAAGAATAATTAAAACAGAGTTGGTTTTTATTTTTTCTGTACAAACGATTAAAATGTAATTGATATTTTTTAAATTTTTTTAGGTAAATTGATTAATTTAAATTGCAATTATCTATTTATTTTTAAAACAAAATCTTCGATATCCATTTAAAGATTAAACTGTTATTTTGTATGGATCTTACAAACAAGTTTATATTTAATGATTGACAATTAGATAAACCATTAGAGAGAACTAACAAGGGTAATAATATCATTTAAACGTTTACTATAAGAAGATGGAGGGATATTTGTTATTCATCGTTAAACCTTCATCTAGGCAATACTTCTTATCAAACAACCATTAAAAAAGAATTAAGGTTTTTTATTTGATGAGAAACAACCGTGTTAGATTTATACCGACCATGTAAACAAAAGAATAAAAGTGCTTCATGAGAGAATGTTAAAATATAAAATTACATATTTCGATAAAGTATAAGTATTAGATTTTTTTCCTTTAAGAAATTATATATTCTATTTTTTATCTACAGTGGTTAAACATTCATTTTAGCATCTTTTGCTTTTTGTGTTAATTTCTTATCTGCATAGGTTACTTTTATCGAATCAAAGTATGTCTGTTTTACTAACATCACAATTAATAGGATATTGGAATTTCAATAGTAATTAATTTTTTTTAATTATATTAAGGGATAATTATAAATACTATGTTGGCTCATTACTAAACAGTATATAAAAAATGGTTTTATGAATCAAATTTTATAATGATATAATTAATTTAATCTTGCATTAATAGCTTCTTTAAACTAGATAGAATAATATGAATTTCTATTAAATTAAAATGAAATAGTTAAGGAATAAAATGAAAAAAAGAAAAAAATATAAAAAATCCATTGAATTATTTCATGAAAAATCAGGTGATATAGTTAGGACTCTACGATTTAAGCAGGAAAAGGATTTTAAAAATTTTAAATATGCATTTAATTCAATGAGATATCCTGGGTATAAATGGAGAATACGAGATAATAAAAACAAAAATAGAATAAGAAAGTAGATACATAATAATTTTAAAATATAAAAAACAAATCTATATTTATTTTATAATCTTAAATCAAAATACTATCTGATTGAAGAAAAATCTGATAAGTATTTTTTACATTATTTTTGCTCGCATCTTGATAATTGTTTTTGTAGTTTTTCTTCAAGACTGTTCAAAAAACTTCTTTTTTTATGAATGTCGGCTATTTTTTTCTTAATATTATTTGAAGATTCATTATTCATTTTATCAAACTCAATTCTTAATTTTTTTTTGTAAGTTAATATGCAAATTTTTTATTAACTATCATTTTTTCCAATTTATTTATGCTCATTAAATCAATTTATAATATCTTTTACTTGACTATTTTTATACTTGAGATGTTCATAATGAAACATCGTCAATTACTATAATAATAATCTCAAAAAATATTAATGAAACTTTTATCTTTAAGTTTACATGAGTGTTTTCTTAGTATAAATAACTATGTATAGGTTGATTATAAACATTTTTTAAAGATGTGTAATTTAACAAATAGTAAGCAAGAAAACCCTGTGCTTTAGCACAGTTGGATAAATCGAGATTGTTCTTTTTCTAATTATTCAAAGATTTTATTTTTTCAAAAAGATTTAGCATCTATGGCCGGGTGCATCAGCAGTGCGGATGCCACTGAAAAATCTGGCAGTAATGATTTTCTTGAAAATTGATAGCAGTAGCTGGTGAACTGTCTAGATTATATACTATTTGGAATGGTGTAATAAGTATCGTTACAAAATGTTTATGAAACTGAAAAATAAAAATCTTTGTGAACATATTTTAATGGATATTGCTAAAAAATTTAAAATTATGATTGTTGAATTAATGGTGATGGAGAACCATATACATATTATTGTTTCAATACCTTCTACTTTGAGTTTATCCAAAGAATTGAATTTGATGAAAAGTGGTTTATCTCATGAATTGTTTAAAATAAAACTGAATTTTTGAAAAAATATCCATGTCGGCAATTTTGGAGCCCAGGTAAATTCTAAAGAAGAGTTGGAGATGCAGATATTGATAAGGTTATAAACTAGGTCCAAAATCATAATTTTAAATAAATAACATTGGATAGAACATAAGCAATTAGTTTAACCTTGGCTAATAGAAAGCTTAGCCATTTATATCTAAGAGGATGTCTCTTAATAATATTTCTTAATGATTTTTCAATTATTATTTATAATTTTTTTCGTTATAAAAAATGTAACACTTGTTAATATTATATTCATATTTCTGTACTGCTTTTTAAAAATATGGCAAGTTTAAATATTAATTAGGACATTACATGTGGATAATAAATCATATATGATTATATAAAAGGTGGTGATGCATGATGATAAAATTTAAGTTATTTATTATTTTGATTTTAATAATTATCTTGTTTTCTGGCTGCATTAAACAGGATTCAAATGAATTGAATTTAGAGTCAATAAATTATAATAATGATATTCAAACAACAACTCTTGCTTCTGTTGGATGGAGCATAAAACCTAATTATAAGGATGCTGTAAATGAATCTATTCATATGGCAAAAAATGGTCTTGGTAATGAAACTGTTCAATTTGCATATGTGGTGATGACTCCTAGATTAACACAAGAAGATAACAATAAAACTGCTGATGAAATTAGAAAACAACTTGGACCAAACGTAAAAATTGTTGGAATAACTACGAAGCTGGGGGTAATGACAAATGATGGAATCCACGTTGGTCAAAATGGATCGATAGGATTATTATTAGTTGCATCAAAAAATATTACTTTTGGTATTGGTGAAGTAGATCTTAATGATTTTAATTCTTCTGAAGAAGCTGGCAGGGCTGCAATTAGAAATGCCATTGATGATGCAGGCAATCCTCTTAATGCACCAAATATAACCTTATATATTGGGACAACACGAAGAGGCGATGATATGAGAATTCTTGATGGTATAGCTGACATTATTGGGCCCGAATCACCGGTCATTGGAGGAAGTGCAAATGATGATATTGTTTCTGGTTTATGGATGCAATTCACGCATAATAAAAGTTATACTAATGGTCTAATTCTGGTTGCTATTTACACAGACCTAAAAAACGGCTGGGGTTTTGAAACAGGTTATAAATTAACTGATAACAAAGGAATTGTAACTTCATCAGATGGATATCTTATCTCAGAGATCGATGATCGTCCCGCTCTTGACGTTTATAACGAGTGGTTGAATGGAGAATTATATCAAAAAATAAATGCTGGTGAATTTTCAGATGAAAATGGTAATATTTCATTTGATTTAATTAAAAAATTTACTCTTATGAATCCTATAGCAAGAGTTATGAAATCTGATGATGGAAGAATTGGACATTATACCGTATCACCAATTCCAAATACGGAAGATATTGAATCCAAAAAACTACGTGTTTTTGCTGAAATACAAGAAGGTTGGGAAGTAGCTCTTTATAGAGGAACATGGCAAACGCATATGAACAGAGTAGAAATAATTCCAAATGATGCATTAGAGAGGGCTGGATTGGAACCTGGTGATGGAATGTTTGGAATAATGCAGTTTTGTAATGGTCTAAGAAGTCAAATTCCTGAAGAAGAATTCGAAAAAGTTCCAGCTATCACAGATGATGTCCTTGGTGGAGTTCCTTTTATTGGAGCAATAACTGGAGGAGAACATGGTCCAGTTTATGAAATTAGTAGAAATGTTAACGCTAATCTTATCGAATGTATGGTGGTTATAGGCTAGAGTATGAGGAATAATTGGTAAATACTATGAAACTATTCAAAAAAACATTTGTAACCGTTTTTATTTGTTTTCTAATATTTATCAGTATATTGAGTTATATATTGGCGAGTAATCATATAAAAGATTCTGAAAATTCTTTGATTGAACAAAACCGATTATATGGTAAATTAATCTCCAAGCAAATTGAGATAGGATATCTTCAATCAGAATGGCCATATGAGCTATTAAATGAGCTATCTAATAGGGATGATTTTATATTCTGGTGGGTTGTTAAAAATGATGGGACGATTTACCGTGCTAATAATATTTCATTTATGAAAACAAATGCGTATGATTATTTTCCTCAATTAGATGAAAAAAAGCAATTTGATGATTCAATTTATTCCAATAAAGAAAATAATTATGCGATTTATTTTAAAAGTATTTCATATGGAAGTGAAGTTTGGACGATATGGATTGGTTTTTCCCTTGATACGGTATATTTTACTAGTATGAATATAATAACAACGGTTGTATTGGCTGTAATAAGTATGCTAATAGTAATTTTTATAATCTTATTTTTACTAGTAAAATCATTTACAAATCCAATAATTAAACTATGGAAGAGTGTTTCAGAGTTTGGGAAAGGAAATTTCGATGCAAGATCAGATATAAAATCATCAGATGAAATTGGTCAACTCTCTAATGAATTTAATATTATGACCAGAAACATAAAAGATTCAAATTTGAAAATAGAAAGCTACAGTAAAAATCTTGAAAAATTACTCAAACAGAAAGATGAATTTATAACACAACTAGGTCATGATTTAAAAACACCATTAGGTCCATTAATCTCCTTACTTCCAGTAATAAAGAAAAATATCAGTGAACCAAAAATAAGTGAGATGGTTGATGTAACGATACATGCATCAAATCGCATTAATAATCTTGTTAAAAAAACATTAAAACTGGCTCAATTGAATTCAACAGAAGAAAAATTAAATCTAGAAAAATCAGAATTATATAATATAGCAGATGAAGTAATTCAAAGACTTAATTTATCAATTGATAAAACAAATATAATAATAAAAAATGACGTTCCAAATGATATCTCAATTTATGCTGATTTAGTTTTAATTAGAGAACTTTTTGATAATCTTATTTCAAATGCCATAAAATATTGTCCTAATGGTGGAAATATTACTATTAAAGCAATTAAACAAGAAGAATATATCATTGTTTCTATAACCGATGAAGGTATTGGTCTATCAGAAGAACAGATAGAAAATATTTTTGACGAATTTTATAAGACAGATCCAAGCCGTCATGATCTTGATTCAATTGGTTTAGGATTAAGCATATGTAAACGGATTATTGCATTGCATGGGGGAAAAATTGGTGTTACAAGTGAAGGAATTGGAAAAGGTAGTACTTTTTATTTCAGTTTGCCATTCATCTATAATATGATTTATGATAAAAGAAGTAATGATTCTTTTGATACTTTTCATTTAAAAATTGATACTCTTTTGGAAAAACGTTAGGATTTAATAGATTGAGAAAAAAATAAAAAAAAAGATAAAATTATAGAAAAATGCTATGTTCAATCTATTAATATTGATTTAAAAATCAGAAGAGTTGTTCAAAATATTAACATATAAATGTTTCATTCGTATTAATTAGATTATTGCTCCCACCATTCTCCTATAAAATAAATAATTGAGTCATCTGGTGAAAAAACTCCAGCATGACATAAAAATGTATCTGGAAAATAATCTGGAGTAATATTTCTGTAATCTGATCCATCAGCATTCATCATATATAAATCATATTTTCCTTGATCATGGATTGCAGTTACCAAAAATAGTATCTTTTCACCTGAATGTGACCAGGTTGGAAATCCTTGCGTAAATGAATTATCGGTTAAACGAGTCTCATCTGACCCATCAATATCTATAGAAAACATATTATAATCACCATGGGGGCTAGTATCATTTTCTAATCGTTCAAAAATAATCTTTGATGCATCTACATTGATATTTGGATCATAGTCACCAAACGGTAAATTTGCATTACCCCATTCACCTGCTTTTGGAGGGTTTGTAACGATAGTTGGATTTGTTCCATTATCATTTATTTTCCAGATTTTACTCTCAGAAGTAAAAACTATTGTATTTTTTACCCAATGGATATCAGCATCATGGAATCCTGAATCATTGAATTTATGCTGATTTAATCCATCACTATTCATTTTATAAATATCTAAATCCTCATCTCTGAAAGATAAAAATGCAATTGATATATCATCTGGAGACCAAGTTGGATATAAGTCCCAAAATTCATTATTAGTTAATCTAACAAAATGCGTTCCATCCAAATTTAATAAACAGATTTCACTATCATTATAACTTGTTCCATTGATTTTCATTGAAAAAACAAAGGTATCTCCGCGATTATTTAATCGCAAGGTAGTAATTTCATTACTGCTACTATAAATTAACTTTATTTTCTGACTTGTTAAATCCAAGGAATAAATACCCCATTTATCGTCATGTGGTATCACTATTTTATTTGTGCAACCAATGAGAAGAATAATAAGAATTAGTATAGTATATATGATAGAAATAATGAGTTCATTTTTCTTTTTCATGATGTTTTTTGAAAGATTCTATTTATTATTAAATATTGTTAAAAAAATAGACAATTTTTAATAATATTTATATTTTGAGTTATTAAATCAGATATAGATAATTATATATTATTGTACTCTTATACAATACTAGGGGTAATATGAAGAGAATATATGCGATTATTTTCATGATTTTAATATTATCGATGAGCAGTTTTTCTTTTACCAATGCACTGAGCTATTCAAAGAATGATGCAATACAAGATGTAACGCATGATACAAGTAATGATTATGGGATCCAATGGATGGAGGAATATGGTACTAGTCCATGGTCTGGTGCGCGATATCAAGGGCCACAACCAATTGGGGATAGCGATAACGATGGGCTTAATGAATTGTTAATTAGCGGAAGGGATTGTGCGATTCGGGTTATGAAATGGAGTGAAAACGAACAGACCTATCTGGAGACAAATATATTACGTCCCCCACTATATCCATTTGTGAATTGCGATGCAGGTGGGATGGCTATTGGGGATGTGACAAACGACGGGAAAAATGAGGTTGCTGCTACCTGGTACACAACAGTATATAAATACAAAGCATCTTCATATCGAATTATAGGGTTGAATCCTTATATTTTTTGGATGAACGGAGGTAACCCTGATTGTCTCATAGGAGACTGTGATAATGATGGGAAGAATGAGTTAATTCTCAGTGGCGGTCCTTTTAGACAAAGCAGTCCAGTTGGCGAGATTACTGTTTTCAAATGGAATGGATTTTTCCCCCAGCGATTTGCTGAATGGAATGATCCAGATGGAGATGGTTATGTTTACATGGCTGGCTTAGGAGATGTAGATGATGATGGAGATAATGAAATCGTCTGTGCTTATAATCAAAAAGTGATGGTTTTAAATTGGGATAAGCAAAATAATGAGTTTGTGCCAACTGAGATTCAAAGACCTTCACCTTTGAATGATTATCCTTTTGGTGTGGTATGCAAGGATTGTGATAATGACGGTAATGATGAGATTCTCTTAAGTTACTACGATCCACGAATTACAATTTTTAAATGGGATGGAAGCGCGTATCAAGTTCAATATGACAAAACATGGCCAGATGGTGAACCAGTAATTGAAGGAATTGATGTTGGTGACACAGATAATGATGGACTAAATGAAGTAGCTGCAGGAGTTGGTAAGACTCACATTATGCAATGGGATGGAACAACCTACATTGAAGAAGCAGTATTGCCAACCTTTGGATGGATGGCAGTTATCTGTATCGGTGATTGCGATAATGATGGGAAAAATGAGATTAATGCAGGAAATGTTGACGTTGAATCTGGTCAACAATTTACAGAATGGATTTTTAAATACGGATGGGAAAATTGATCAAATTTCCTATTCTTACCTATTTTATGAAACAAATTAGACATCAATTCAATTGACAATAACATAATTCATATAGATTCAAATTATCAAGACTTTTTATTGTTCAAAGGAAATATTTTATTTTTTATGATATACAAGGTCTTCTAAGATCAATATCATCAATTCCACAATATTTTCTTACTAAATTTTGCAGAAAACGATACTCTTTACTGCTACCATTATCCCATTCCATCGTTTCACAAATATTATTTTTTAAAGTTTTAATATAAAAAAATGATGTGTTTAAATTACAAAAGAATCGAATTAAATTAAAATCAATGCCTAGATATTCCTCAGTTGTTGTATAAAACTGCCATCCCAGTAAATATTTTTAATAATGCTTTGTTGAACCTCTTCATTAATAACTCCCATATCAATTGGTGGCATATCCTCTTTTGGCACTTTACCCGCCCAAGCAACCATTCTACGTAGAATCCACCAATTATGGGTTAATTCATCTTGTAAAGTATCACTCAGTGGATTAATGTCTTCCCATCTAAAAAAACCAGAACCGATATTATTAAAATCTTTATCCGTTTTCTCTTTTATATGACCTCCATACCATATTAAATATTCTGGATGAACGGTGCTTAATAGGATACGTCCACCAAATTCATTTGGATAAATTTCAGCAGTCATACATGGTTTATTTGCTGTATCTAATTCAATGATTTTATCTGTTTTTTTCCAATTTCCCGCAAGATAATAACAAAATAATGGTAATGTTTTCATTGGTTGATTATATTTTTTAACCATTTTACAGGATCTACAGTAAGAATGCAAAATTCCTGAGATGCCACCAGTATATTTCCACGCAAAAAGTTTCATTTGTTCATTTTTTGAAATATCTTTAGATGGGAATCTTCCTAATATATCTAAAGTTCTGTTAGGATCTTTTGGTATTACTAAAGATTGACCTGCCCACCATCGGATGCGCCTGGTTTTTGGTGAATAATCAAAAAATATAGGATTTTTTTTATTAACCTTTATATCAAGAGATAAACCAATGGAATGAATAGATTTACCATTAGAAGTAAAGCCGGGCCCAAATCCAAAAGCATAAGCACTATTTCCGATTTTTTCAGGATGATTATACTGAAAAGGATACAAAAGAGGAAATGCTAATGAATGAAAATAAGAAGATACGCAGGAGATATCAAGGGAGCTATTATGATAAAGCCGCTCAATAATTGTGGATGGTTTTTTTCCATCTGCAACAGTAATATCTGTTATTAGTGCAGCACCACCGCAAATACCAATTATTCCTCCACCATTCAAGACAAATTTTCTAATTTTTTGTTTAAATAATTTATTTTTATAGAAAATTTTGATTCCTTTTAATAATGCTTCATTATTTCCAACACCACCGCCAGGTATTAAAAAAACATCAAATTTTTTGGTATTTAATCTATCCTTAAGTATGTCTTTATCATAAAGATAACAAGCAGAAAAAGAATAATTTCTATTATTTTTTTTCCAGCAATAATTATCAAGAATAATTTTATGATATTGTTTACGAGAACCCCAAAAAAATGGTTCTTCAGCAAGAATCGCTATTTTAATTGTTTTCAATAACGTCCCTCCATAAGAAAAATAAACGTACTTTGATATAAATTTATTTCACTATATATAGTTTTAGTAATTTTTCTCTTGTTTAACAAAAATTAATTATAAACTAAATTATTATAAAGTTTTATTGCATTTATTATATAATTACATAGGGGATTAGTAAATTATGATGAAAAAAATATTGCTTATATTGATTATTCTTTCCTTTTCTCTTTCTTCCATGAGTAATGCGAAAGAGTTCAAAGAGAATACATTACCGGATTCTTTTTCATGGAATGATGTAAACGGAGTTGATTATACCACCGCAGTGAAAAACCAGGCTCCTGCTCCAACATGTGAAGCGTATGCTCTGTGTGCCTGCTTAGAGACTATTATGCAATATCAATTGAAAGAAATATATCAACCGGATTTATCTGAAACACATCTTTATTTTTATGCGAATGGAACCTATGAACGAGGCTATGTAAATATTGTAGATGCAGCAACATATCTTCAAACTATAGGAGTTCCTGATGAAGGTTGTTATCCCGATCCACATAGACCATTTGATTATCCATTTGAAAGTTTACCTGATTGGCATAATAGGACAGTGAAAATCTCTGATTGGGGCTGGGTTGAAAAATCCCCAGATTCAATTAAAAATGCTATAATCGAATATGGTCCCCTTGCAGCTTGTTTTTACTTATATAAAGATTTTAATTATTATACCGGTGGAATCTATCATCATAAATGGGGAGAAATAAATAATGGCCATGTGATGGCCATTGTCGGGTATAATGATGTAGATCAATATTGGATTATAAAAAATAGTGCAGGGTCAGATTGGGGTGAACATGGATATTGCAGGATGGCATATGATTCTACATATTTTGCTGAATGGTATGGTGAAGGAACAGGTGTTATGTATATAAAAGGGCCTTATGGAAATTTAAAACCAGATGTACCAAAAGTATACATTACATCTCCAGAGATATTTACTACCTATGTTTATGGCAACTCGTTCCACAGTGTTTTTAATAACATTTTTTTACAAAAAGCATCTCCAAGAATATTTGGTCCCCTTACTGTAAATACTAACGCTGAAGACACGGATTATGTTGAATTTTACCTTGATGGAGAACTTAAGTATGTGGATGAACAATATCCATTTTCATGGAATTTAGAAGGAGCGAAAGGATATCATACTCTTCAAATAAAAGGATTTAATGAAAAAGATATCTCAATGGATATCATTGACATTTATATTTTTTAATAAATAATAGATATTGCGCTGAATTATCAATTTATAAAATATTTGATTCTAATAAATAAAGGGAGCCATACGAATATTTATAAAAGGTAATATGATAAAAACATTATATGAAAATTATTCCTATTTTCATCTCCATGAATATTTTAATAATAGGTGCATTTCCCATTTTTGCAACTGATAATATTGATAGACAACTTGATTTTTTAAAAATATCTGATGAAAATTGCTATGGTTTTATTGTTCCACTTGCATTTAATGAAAATGAAACAATATATTCAAACACACAATATGCAACCATGAATCTAATTAATGATTTAGTTCGTATAAAGATACCTGTCTATTGGACAAGCAATGATATTACGGTAACAATAAGAAAAATTAATACCAACAATATTGAAAAAAAAACATTTACACCTGGCACTTTTATAATACCATTTACAGAAGAATCATCGACTAATAATAAAATTTGTGCTATGATAAATGATTATAATTACAGTCATGAATTACATCAATCCATAGCAACGATCAGTTCTTTCATGATTCTTGAACCATTCACTTTTAATGATCTATATGAAATCAATGAACCAAGAATTTCTTACTACTTTGGAGATGGTGTATACATAAATTCATTGAATTGGTATGTATCAACATTATATAGAGCTGGATTTCTTAGCAATACGTTACTAAATGATTCTGAAGTAGTTAATGAATTAAATAACAATGATTTTAATGTTTTTATTTGGCCTGGGGGGGAAATTGTTGAAGATATCAATAGTGATATATCTTTACCGTTAAGAATTGCGAAAAATCAAGCAATAAAAGATTTTGTCTATAATGGAGGTGGTTATGTTGGGTCATGTTATGGTGCATTTGCAGCTAGCAGTGGTATGAGAGTTCTTCCCTTCCCTATAATCAAATTCTTTTTCCCCCAAATACCATCGATAGGATATTTATCAATTCAAGATAGTATGACGGGTCTGGCGATTTCCTGTTCTGTAAATATTTCAATTGAGGACGTGAATCATCCTGTTCTTTTTGGATCCAATAAAATATTATATGATTCCCAAATACGAGGAGGTCCAGTTTTTACCTATGTTGGTAAAAACACCAAATCATTAGCAACAGTTCAAGATGTAAATTCAACTATTTGGACCCATTGGTTCAGAGATCTTTTCAGTCAAGATAGTCCATTATCTCAACTAATTATCAATCTATGGATTAAATTTACCGTTGGAAAAACTATTTGGACAACATCAGAGTTTGGGAATGGAAAAATTGTTATTTTTGGTGATCATCCTGAAATAGGAAACATAGAACTAAAAAGAATCATTCATAATTCATTATTGTATGTTACTTCCGAAAGCCATAAATCCATAAAAAGCGAATCATTTTTACCAGTCCAACAAGTATTGAATACATTTAAACAATCAACAGCAATATCTATTAACACTGCATCATCAGATATATTCATGTCTTATTATGATTCTATTGATCAAATTCTTAATGATTTTAAAGGATTTGAAACAAAATCCGATGAGATTTATAATCTAACATGGTCTTTGATACAACAAAATAAAATGAACTATTCACTTGCGATGAATCTATTTATTTCAGGATTATGGGAATTTTCAAGATCATTAGACCGATCTGAATCATATTTAAAAAGTAATTTAAATGATGAAGATACCATTGATTTTCTTCTGAAAATAAATGATATCCAACAGATGATGAAACAACAAAATATATCAATAGATGATCAAATAAATCAATTCAAACAACATCTATCATTTCATTTAAATGAAATCCATAATATAACGGAGAACATCACTAAAAATTTAAATATATTAGAGTACAACTTAGAACATTATTCTAATACAAATGATCAGAATAATTCCATGATTTATGCTACTGAGAACTTATGGGATTATTCAAAACGAACAGAAAAGAATTGTCCCAAGATTTATTTTGAATCATTAGCCTTACTTAGACAGATTTGGTATCAATATGAATCAATATTAATTGATGAATAAGACATTTGATTTAAGTTATTTCTATTGTTTTTCTCCTTTAATAAGTAGATAATTAAGGATATAATTTTTCAAATCAATCATATTTTCATCAAAAAAGTTTGTTATTGATTATCAAATAATTCAGCTCTTTTTTAATTTCAAGAGTTCTAAAAATAAATCATAACTTAGAGAATTTCATTTTTCAGAAGAAATAGGTATCATGACTAAGTTTTTCATCTGTGTTGCATCTTGAATTAAAATATTGAATATATCTTTACATTCCTGATTATAATTTTTTCTCATAATTTAACAATAGATCGTTAATTATTGATTATAGAAAATCATATCTAATTCTTCCGATAATGATATAATATTGATTAAAATTGTAATATTTATACGAAACATGTAAAAACCTTCTACTGATTGAGGGTAATAATAT